>CAZCRE010000058.1:0-1123 GCA_964501075.1 uncultured Candidatus Bathyarchaeia archaeon | reverse complement strand
GTACTTCTATGGCCTCGTCGGTGTCATCGGCCTGATCGGCGTGATACTGATAGGCTGGGCTTATCTCAAAAAGTAAGCAAAGGGCTTCCTTTTTCTTTTTCACTTCTTGTATGTAGCAAGCCTAATCATCGTTCAAATCACGTGAGGTGAGAGTATCTTGGCGCCGGGAGTGGGACTCGAACCCGCGCGGACCTGAAGGTCCACTGGCTCTCAAGGCCAGCGCATTATCCACTCTGCCATCCCGGCACATTCTGATTAGTTACGTCTGCCGTTTCTTAAAACCTTTTTTTTTGACCGCTCGGTTTACTTCAATGCTTCACGAATGTAGGTGCTAATAACGACGGGTCAAAGTACTATTCGAAGGAGCAACAGGAAAACCAGTCAAAGTCACGATGGAAGACTCCATAGTCAAGGGAGATAAACAGTGCAAATTCAGAGTAGCTTTGTGAATGGCCTGTGTATGAAGCTGCCTCTTGACCTTCTGGAGGGAACTGTGTGCGTCTTCGAGAAGAGCAGGGTATTCTTATCATTCAGGCATATTCACTGGTTTCTTTGGGTTCATTCCCAACTTGGCTTGCCTAAAAGCTTTAACGGGCATGCATGATTATTGAAACAATCCAGTCGTGAGCCATCTATTGGAGCATTGATGAGGAATGCCCTATTACGTTTACATTATTCTATGCGAAGGTGGCAGTTTCTACACCGGATATACCAAGAACGTGGATTCACGGTTGAGGCTTCACTTCAATGGCAGAGGCGCCCGATACACGAGAATGCATAAACCACTGAAGCTTGTGCACACTGAGAGATTCAGTTCCAGAGGCGAAGCTATGAAGAGAGAGAGAAGCGTCAAGACGATGAGCCACGAGCAAAAAACGGAATTGGCTGACTCGAATCACACCCGTGACGGAGGTGGGAATTCCTGTCGTCTGATTGATTTCTCTAAGCCTAGATGTCATAGCTTCCAACACATTGTTTATAAGCGCCAGCGTCATAGGTAGACAAAGCGTGTAAGAAGCGATTTTTGCACAGTCATCACAAGGAGTTGAAAGAACTAATGAATGAAAGAGAAATGCATAAGGCAGTATGTGCTGACTGCGGAAAGGAATGTGAAGTTCCCTTC
>CAZCRE010000057.1:0-8632 GCA_964501075.1 uncultured Candidatus Bathyarchaeia archaeon | reverse complement strand
CACGGATCTGAATCATCTCTTTGGAGCAATACTCATGATCGCGGCCTTTCCTTTTTCAGATGAGAAGAATATTGGAGTCTACAATCATGACGGTGAGAAATTGGCACTTCACATACACGAGAGCTAGCTTCAGCCCATTCAAAGTTTCACTATTTGTGCATGGGGTATTCCTTCAATGTTTAGAACGGCTTCAGGACGCACGTACCCCTTTTCTATGGCCTCTTTAACCACGTTCCGCCCGATCATGTTGACTATCGTGCAGTTCTCTATCATGCAAACGGCCTCTTCAACATTCACTTCTCTGCCCTTGTAAAAGTCCTCTTTCACCTGAAACACTATCTTCCCTTCGCGCAGCGTTTTCCCCAATATCTCAGCGTCGCACATCGCCAGCAGCACATTCTGACCCTTTTTCTTCAGGTTCATGTACGCATTCAATTCTAGACACTCTTACAACTGTTTAACCGAGGACTTGGCTCCGCACGCTTCACAAACAAGGAAAGACAGCCTTTTCTCCTTCACGATCCTAGTGTCTGGACGCTTACATATAGAACACACTACGTAGCTTTCCAAGTACCTTTGCAGCAATCTGTCAAAAGTGTCCCTTTGGAACTTGCCTTGAAAAATCGCTCTCGACTCCTGCATAGTTGCGGCTGTGGCCATTTCGCCCGACAAGTACTTGAGCACATGCATAGGTTCACGTTCCAAAGCGTTGGCCACTTCCTTGAAATTGTAGATTATCGTTCGCATACCAATCACCGCGTGATGCAGCCTTGGAATCTCTAGGCGTTCCTGTTTCGCGCCCACCTCTGGAATCTGCGAACGCGCCCTCTTAAGCAGGGCTTCATAGTCGTATGCCATTTCGAGAGCCTCCAACAGAAACAAGACGCAACATACTATTTAAAACTTATAAGCCGACCAACGTGAAAAGAGCCTGAAGAGACTCAGTGAAGACAGCATGGGTAATATCTATCTTTACACCGGAAATGGGGCTGGAAAAACCGCTAACGCCTTGGGGTTAGCACTCCGTTCAGTAGGACACAAGAGAAAAGTAGTCATCATTCAGTTCCTGAAATGGTGGAAAAACACGGGCGAATACAAAATCCGCACTTTGTTGAAACCCTACTACGAGATCCATCTTTTCGGTCGCAAAGGGTGGATTGGCCTAAGCAACTTGGGTGACGAAGACCGAAAACTAGCCCAAAAGGCCCTAAGATTCGCGGAAAAGGTTGCCCGAGAGAAGAGACCCGCCTTGCTTGTATTGGATGAAATCAACTTGGCCCTGCACTGCCAGCTCCTAGACACACAAGAGGTCCTGAGTTTTCTGGACAAAATCCCTAAGGGAACTGACGTCGTCTTGACCGGAAGGTTTGCTCCAAGAGAACTGTTAGACAGAGCAGACTTTGTCAACGAGGTTAGAGACATCAAGTTTCCAAAGAGGATGATCACTACAAGAGGAATACAATACTGATTTCGTAGGAGAAGACCTTGACGAAAAACGAGGAGAAAGCCAGTAGTCCTCATTCGGTGAACCATGCATATGAGAAGCTCGTTAGGCGATACTATTCTGGAATGGGTTTGAGAGAGTGGAGGAGGCTAACAAGAGATGCATACCATCTGCTGGAACTCAACACAACTATCCACTACCTCAAGAAGTATCTTCCCGAGAAGGGGTTTGTCTTGGATGCTGGCGGTGGTCCAGGCAGGTACACAGTAGAACTTGCCAGACTCGGATACGATGTCGCATTGCTTGACTTCACGCCTGAACTGCTGGAAATGGCAAAAAGACAGGTCAAGAAGGAAAGGATTCAGAAGAGAGTCAAGCAGATTACACAGGGCACAATCTATGATCTTTCGCAATTCTGCAACGACACTTTTGATGCAGTAATCTGTCTAGGCGGCCCATTGTCCCACGTTCTGAACCCCGCCAAGAGAGGAACTGCCATTGATGAATTGATCAGGGTCTCGAAGAAAGGGGCACCAATATTCGTTTCCGTGATCGGACGCATGGCATTGCTAGTTACAGAACTCGTTCACTTTCCTCATGAGATGGAGCTTGAGCTTTTTCCGAGGATCAGGGACACGGGAGACTATCACGGCGGCTACGGATTTGCTCCCTGCCATTTCTACACACCTTACGAACTCGAGAAGGAGTTTGCAGAGTGTGGTGTAACGGTACTAGAAATGGTGGGTCTTGAAGGATTGGCAAGTGTGCACCGGAAAGAGACAAACAGACTCTTCAAGAAGTATCCAGACGCGTGGGAAATCTGGTGGCAAACTCACTTAAAGACTTGTACCGATTCAACCAGTGTCGGGATCAGTGAGCACTTCATGATCATTTGCCGAAAATAGCACCAACACAGCATTAACCACTCACGACTCTTTCCCAAGAACTCTTGAAAAAGCTTAAAGAAGCATCCATGTTCTAGTGTCTAAATCATAACGGTGAAAACTGTGAGCGGACGCAATCACCCGTACATCCCAAATTCTGTTCCTGAAATCAAGCAAGAAATGATGCGGGAAATAGGCATAACAAGCATAGAAGAACTATATGCTGATGTACCAGAGAAATATCGGCTGAAAAACCCTTTGAATCTTCCAGAGGCCTTGTCTGAATTTGAGGTAAGAAAACACGTGGAGAGACTACTTTCAAAAAACAGAACATGCAATGATATGCCTGTCTTTTTAGGTGCCGGGTGCTGGCCACACTACGTCCCGGCCGCCGTCAAGGAAATAATTCAAAGAAACGAACTATTAACATCTTATACTCCTTACCAGCCAGAAATCTCACAAGGCATGCTCCAAACACTCTTCGAGTATCAAAGCATGATCTGCGAGTTAACCAGCATGGACGTGGCGAACAGTTCAATGTACGACTGGGCATCAGCCCTAGGCGAAGCTGCCCGCATGGCAGCACGGGCAAAAAATCGAAACGAGGTCCTAGTCCCCAAAATCATTCATCCCGAGAGACTGGCAACTCTAAAAACCTACACTGAGCCAGCAGGAATCTCAATCAAGCAAGTTTCCTACAACTCAGGAAACGGTCAAATGGACATAGAAGACCTGAAGAAGAAGATCTCAGACAAAACTGCGGCGATTTACGTTGAAAACCCGTCATACTTGGGCTTCATAGAGACACAAACAGAAGAAATCCAGAAAGAAGCACAGAAACACAATGCTCTCTTCACAGTAGGAATCGACCCAACCTCGCTGGGAATCCTCAAGCCTCCAGGAGAATACGGCGCTGACATTGTGATCGGCGAAGCGCAACCTTTGGGAAACGCTATGAACTTTGGTGGCCCACTTTTGGGGATAATGGCTTGCCGCGGCGACATGAGCTTGGTCAGACAGATGCCGGGGCGCATAATCGGCTTAACCACTACGCAAGATGGAAGTCGGAATGGTTTCTGCATGGCATTGCAGACACGAGAACAGCACATACGACGCGAGAAAGCAACGTCAAACATCTGCTCCAACGAAGCAATGTGCGCAGTAGCTTCGGCCGTCCATTTGGCCTTACTTGGGCCAGAAGGTTTGCGAGAGCTTGGTGAAACCATCATGTACAATGCGAGTTATGCTATGAAGCTTCTTTCGAAAACAGAGGGCGTCAAGGTCCCACTCTTTAAATCCGCTCACTTCAAAGAGTTCACGGTGAATTTTGACGAAACTGGTCTGAGTGTCAAGGAAATCACCAAGAGACTGTTACGGCATTCAATTCATGGAGGCAAGGACATTTCTGCAGAGTTTCCGGAGTTTGGTCAAACGGCTCTCTATTGCGTGACTGAAATTCACTCAATCGATGAAATTGAGCGCATGGCAGAGGCGTTGAATGAAGTCCTAGCTAAAGTGAGGTGAAAGAATGTTCAAGCAAGCTAACTGGAATGAAAAACTGATCTTCGACCTTGGGAAGAAAGGCAGACGAGGGCACTTTCCACCGAAAGCCCACCAGAAGATCAGGCGAGCCATCGGCGAAATAGACGATCTTATTCCTGGAAACATGCGGCGAACAGGAAGACTTGGACTTCCTGAGCTTTCCGAAGTCGAAGTCGTTCGTCATTATACTCGCTTGTCTGAAATGAACTACGGTGTCGACTCTGGTTTCTATCCGCTTGGAAGCTGCACAATGAAATATAACCCGAAAATAGATGAGCAACTCGCAAGCCTGCCAAATCTGGCCATGCTAAATCCTTACCAAGACGAAAAGACCATTCAGGGCATTCTCGAAATCCTGTACAAACTGGAGCGCTGGCTCGCTGAAATAACTGGAACCCATGAGGTTTGCTTGCATCCAGCAGCAGGGGCACACGGGGAGTTCTTGGGGACTCTGCTTATGCGTGCCCATCACAAATACGAAGGCAACGGCGAGAAACGATGCGAAATAATTGTTCCAGACTCGGCTCATGGCACGAATCCAGCAAGCGCGAATATGGCTGGCTTCAACGTCGTCGTGGTGCCGTCTGGGAGCGATGGCTGCGTGGACATTGAAGCCTTGAAGAACGCTGTTTCCGGACGAACTGCCGGTCTCATGCTTACGAACCCTAATACTCTCGGGATTTTTGAGAAAAACATCGGTGAAATGGCAGAGATCGTTCATGAAGCTGGTGGGCTTCTCTATTATGACGGCGCGAATCTGAACCCGTTACTGTGCAAAGTCAGACCTGGCGACATGGGCTTCGACATTGTGCACATAAACATTCACAAGACTTTCGGCACGCCTCATGGCGGCGGCGGCCCAGGCGCTGGTCCCGTAGGGGTCTGTGAGAACTTGGCCAAGTTTTTGCCTGTCCCCTATGTGACTTTTGATGGCGAGCAATATCATTTGAGTTACGAGAGACCTGACAGCATGGGCAAGATAAAGGGCTTCTATGGAAATGTTGCTGTCTTGCTGCGTGCGTATTCCTACATTCTGAGTCTGGGTCGTGAAGGGCTGGAAGAGGCTGCTGAGATTTCAGTGTTGAATGCTAACTACCTTGTCAAGAAGCTAAAAAAAGTCAGAGGATTGACACTTGCATATGACGGTGCAAAACCAAGAAAGCATGAGTGTGTGTTCAGTGCAAAGCTCTTGAAAAATGAAACCGGCGTATCTGCATTGAATATCTCTAAGAGACTCCTCGATTATGGAATGCACTCACCGACGACATATTTCCCTCTCATCGTTGACGAAGCGTTGATGATTGAGCCAACTGAGTCGTTTGAGAAGGAAGCTCTCGATCAATTTGCTGAGGTGATGCAAGAGATCAGCGATGAAGCTTATGGGAATCCTGAGGTTGTCATGAAGGCACCACAGAACACTGCAGTTTCAAGATTGGATGAGGTCAAAGCTTCACATCCTAGGACGATGACGTTGAGTTGGGGCATGTACCGGAAGAGGAAGCAATGACGTCGTGGCGTTGGCAAATAATAGCCTAGATAAATTGTCTCATCATTTTGGCGATTTCATCAAGTTTCGCTCTGGTTGCTTCTTGGATTTCTTCGATTCTACGTAGTCTTTGTCCTTCGTATCTGGGAATGACATGGACGTGAACGTGGAAAACATCCTGGCCTGCAGCGCTTTCATTGTGTTGGGTTATGCTTACTCCGCCTGCGTTAATGCTCTTCTTCACTGCACGCGCAACCTTCTTGACCACCTTGTACAAGTCCGCGACTTCTTCGTCTGGAACATCATATATGTACTCATAGTGCTTCTTGAGTATCACAAGCGTATGCCCGTCACTCTGCGGCCAGATGTCTAGGAAAGCTAATGTATTTTCGTCTTCGTAGATGCGACTCGATGGAAGTTCCCCCTTCAGTATTTTGCAGAATGGGCAGTTCTTGTCTGTCATTGTGCCAATCATCCACCTATCAGGATTATTCAACTAAGCTTCATGCAACAATTATATATGATGCCTTCGCTTCTAACGTATGCAAATCATTGAGCGTGAAACACTTTGACGGAGCTAGAAGATAAGGTTCGCGAAGCTGTAGGACAAGTGGTCGACCCTGAAACAGGCATGACTTTTGCCGAAATGCAGATGATAACGAACGTTAAAGAAGAAGAAACGGGCGTGCTGAAGGTGGAGTTTGTGCCATCCAGCCCGTTTTGTCCCATAGCATTCAAGCTAGCAGCTGACATCAAAAACGCGGCAATGAAGGTTGCCGGAGTTAAGAAAGCTTTGATTTACTGTCGCGGTCACACGATGGAACAGCAAATCAATGATATGACAAACAAAGAAGCACAGTAACTCGCGTCCGCGATTCTTTTTTTAATGCAGGTGAAGAATACTAATGGACGTTAGAGGGGAGCATGAAATCTACTGCTGTGGCGCCCGTGTGCGGATTTCAACGAAAGGCGTGGAGGTCTTAACTGAACCACTAGTTGATTATTGTCCACTGCACGAATCACTTTATGGAACCAGAGAAATCGACAAAGAATCAGTGCGCAAAAGCGTGGAAATGAAAATTGCGGGATATGGGTTCTGTTGCAGAGATCGCGCATTCAATTCTGGGTCAGTCGTGGCGTACGGAGCTTCCGAAATGATGCAAGTATGGCTTGACAAAGGATTGATAGACTGTGCAGTTGTTGTCTGTGAGGGAGCGGGTTCAGTCATCGCTACTGATGGAAGGCTTGTGCAATCTATCGGGGCTCGATTAACGGGAATAATCAAGACTTCACCTGTCAACGAAACAATCGGGCACATCGAAAAAGAGGGCGGCATTGTTCTAGACAAGATTAGTGCCCGTGTTGATCAGGTTGAAGGAGTAGAACGTGCCATCGAATTAGGCTTCAAGCGGGTTGCTGTCACCGTGGCTGGCTTTCAATCGGAGGCAATAACCGAAATAAGAGAAGTTGAAACTGATCTTGAAGCAGATGTTTTGGTCTTCTCAGTCTGCAATACTTGCGTGAACGATGCTGCTGTCGAGCATATCGCTAATGCTGATATTGCTTGTGCGAGTGCTTCGAGAATACTTCGAACCAAAATCGGTAGTAAAGCTCTCATGCAATTGGGTATGATGATACCAGTTTACAGTTTGACCGCAAAAGGAAAACTGCTTGTTCTAGCGTACTTGGCAGGATTTCATGATAGACTAGTGATCTTCAGAACAAACAGATTGCCTTATGAAGCAGAGAGAAAAGGACCTTTGCTTAAAGATCAAACATGAGAAGAAGCATCAATTCCTGTTTTAGAATATGATTCTTGCGTTGTAGACCCTGGAATTTCTCCAAGAATGATGTCCCCCGCGCAGTCTCCATTTTTCGCTGTTTCCGCTCTCCTTCTTGGTTTTTCATTAGAACAGTATTCAAATCATTCGGAATGTTGTGGCGGGTTTAACTGCTTAGCAGGCACTTTGCTTTTTACCTTCTCTTCTGTTTCTTTCCCCCACGAGCTCTTCT
The DNA here is from genome assembly GCA_964501075.1 of uncultured Candidatus Bathyarchaeia archaeon. Classification (GTDB taxonomy): domain Archaea; phylum Thermoproteota; class Bathyarchaeia; order Bathyarchaeales; family Bathycorpusculaceae; genus CAZCRE01. Next base: position 1,263 of record CAZCRE010000057.1, on the reverse strand, counting down.
AGTTTGATGACCCTTCGCTTTGTCGCTGCGGGCGCTACTGGTGACTTTTCTCCTAGAGTTCTGTTCTCTACTCATGCCTTATCACCTCGCGTTTCAGTTTTCAATAGTATCCTTTCCAAAATGACCTGCACATGCTATAGACTATGATGGTAGTACTGTGTCATATCTGCCTATTTAGGTTGTGAAAGAACTCACTATGACAAATCGACTCGTGAGCTAGGAAGAAACTGGAAGGCCCACAAGCAATTTATACTGAGGTTTACAACACTACGGTGGTTATCTCTATCTCATAGATTGACGCTGGCGCGTTACCTCTATTCTGTAGATCTAACCGAACAAAAATAGTGGCTATATCGCGAAAAGAGGTGAATCCAACAGATGAACTTTGACGCAAAATGCGCCGAATGCGGCAAATCCTGCACCGTCCCCTTCAAGCCTTCAGCAGACAGACCCATCTATTGCCAAGAATGCTACAGCAAACGCAGAAATAAACCACAGCCTGCGACCATGAACGCTGATAATGAAAGCCACATGTGGGCTAGGCGAACCGGCAACACGAACAGCCATGGAAAGGACGAAACAGAAAAGCATGAACACTTCCATTGGTCTCTGTCCACGGCCTAAGAGAGTGGCGGACGTCAGGTGAACTTCCTCTGAGCGTTCGGTGCGCTGCGCGCTAACATTGAAATCACGGGGTTGTCAGCGTCAGTTATACGAATGCTCTTTGAATGTTTAGAAAGGGAAATTTACTTATTCGCATCAAAGGGCCACATAATGACACGTGCCATATTGTTACAACGCGCTAGTACATGACACAAATCGTCAAATTGCAAGAAGCTCCCTCAGCTGAAGGCTCTGTCTGATCTAGCTCAGCAGGACGCTACGGACACGCATAATGTGACGCATTACCGCAAGCCTTAAGAGTCAATGCCCGTGTTTTATGTTGTTAAAAAATAAGGTGTTGAAAAAAATTGGCAGTTGAAGGATTTACCGGAAACCGAGAGCCAGTAGACGCTAAAGTTGGCGAACTGACACCTCAATCTAGGGCAGTAAATGTGTTGGCAAAAATCGTTTCCAGAAGCGAACTAAGAAATATCGCTGCAGGAAGAGACGGAGCGGCCCACAGAGTAAGCGATGCATTGGTAGGTGATGAGACAGGGTGCATATACCTAACCCTTTGGGATGACAACATTGAAAAAGTGAAAGATGGCGACACGATCCTAGTCAAGAATGGTTACATCAACTTGTTCAAAGGAAATATGA
>CAZCRE010000056.1:0-8720 GCA_964501075.1 uncultured Candidatus Bathyarchaeia archaeon | reverse complement strand
CTCTTCAGTGGCTTATTGAGCAAGCTTAAAAACAATCCATTGACAACTAAGATTAGCGGAGCATAAATGGCAGCCAGACAGGAAGTTTTCAACGCTCATCTTTCATCTCTTCTTAGCAGACTTGGATTTCCTTCGCGAGCAGAAATAAAACAGACCTATGCGCCCGATCTGATAATCGCTCATCCATACATGGGGACGTTGCTCGGAGAAGCAGAGATAGGGCAATCATGGAACGACAAGGCAGCGCAAGACAAGCTGGACACTCGCTCTTCCGAGAGATTCGAGCAACCTCAGTTTGCATACATAGATTTTGTTGTATTAATCGTATATCCGAAGGAGCTTATTCAGCAAGCCTCGACGAAAAGCGGTGATGCGATAGAAAACGCACTCGCAAGCGGCAAGGTCGGCTTCGGTCTTGCTTTCAGGAAGAACCCTGTCGAGAAAGATTACATCTTAAGATGGTATCAACAGCCAATACCCGTGACCCAGATCCCCTCAACTTTGGAGGAGATGGCAAAAGATGTCGTCGGGCTGACTTCTGAACAAGTGACCAGAGATTTGATGGAAACAATAGAAGAGGCTGGCAGAATGCTTCCTCATGTCAGCGAGATGAAGAAAACTCTCCTCGAAAAGGCTCGACAATTAGATATCGACCCCGAGTTTTTCTCAAAAGAGGAGGACTGTGCAAACCTTACGGTAAAAACCATGTTTACCCTAGGAGGTGTCGCATTGTTGATTTATGAGCTAGCGCGAGTCCGTAGCCCCTTGAAACTTGAGGACTTGTCACCTCTCAATGTGAGCAGATTTCTGACCGGTTTGAAGCGTTTGCGACACATAAACTATGAGGAGGTAATAGAGGCTACAATCAATGCTTGGTCGGATATCTCCAGTCATCCTCAACTTGATCAGTTGCTAAGGACGCTCTACGTGCAAATAAAGAACGGCACAGACATAATGAGGAGAGGTGGTTGGGATGTGCTTGCTTTTATGTATCAACGTCTTCTCTCCGAAACCTACAGGAAAGCGTATGCCACTTTCTACACGCAACTCTCCTCTGCATATTTGCTAGCGAATCTTGCCATCGAATCGGAAAATGATAAGGTGATCGATCCTGCGTGTGGAACTGGAAGCCTGCTCGTTTCGTCATTCTTTATCAAAAAGCGATACGCTCTGACTTCAACGACAGTCAGCAATCTCCTTGACCAAAAGTTATCGGAACCTCTTCTTGATCATGTTCACAAAGTCTTACTCGCGGACATGTACGGAATTGACGCACTGAAAACCGCAGTAGCACTTTCTTCAAGCTCTCTCACATTGGCGAGTCTTGCTATTCCGCGAAGCAGATTGGAAATACTCCATGCGCCTGTAGGAACTGACAAAGCCGGAAGTCTAGATCTGCTTCGGGGGGCGGTGATCAAATCTGATCACGCAGGAATCACCCTTAGTACAAAGTCAGAAGAACGGTACGAAAAGGTGAGGGGTTCCTTTGACGTCGTAATAATGAACCCACCCTTCACCAGAAGTGACAGAGTGCCGAATCTAATTGGAGGTCATGCCAGAGGCGATCTAACTAGTCAGAGACTAAGGTTTGGAAAGAACAAAATCACTAACCTCTTTGTAGCCGGCTTGGCAAAGCCGTTTTTGGTGCTGGCTGATAAACTGTGCAAACATAATGGTCGTATTGCTCTTGTTTTGCCGAATTCGGTCCTGAGTAGGGATGGCTGGGCAGATGTAAGAAATGGGATAGCGGGCACTTACTTCATAGAATATATCGTAATCAGCTATGCTGAAGGGGCTCCAAACTTCAGCAGTGATACACAGTTCAGGGAGATACTTCTTGTATTGAGAAAGAGGCGAGGAGAGAAAGAAGACGAAACTTGTATCGTCAACTTGTTCCTGCCGATAGAAGGATTAAAACTGCATGAGATAGATGCGTTGGCACACGGCATAAAGACGCGTTCAAATGCGGTAGTTCTACCCCGAGAAAATCTGTCAGTCGCTGCCAATACTAGATGGTTCAGTTGGGAACGCGTGAAATCCTCAGTGGACAACTGGTACAGATTAGTTGCCTTCAAGAACTTGGAACTGACTGAGCATCATCTCAACGTTATGACATATTGCGTTCCGTTGACCACATATTTCAAAATAGGATCTGAAGTTGATCACAGTGGAGGCTTTGATGTACTTGCAAACGTACCTGAAGGAGCATGCTACTATGCCGTCTGGGGAAGTGGACAGAAGATTGGATTCAAATCTATTAGAGGAACTCCACATAGCTTCCTAGTGGTCACGAATAAGCGTGAGGTTCAATGCAAGTTTTGGCAAGAGGGTTATGCAAGTAAACTAATGCTCCTCAGAAGAGGTCAGCTCGACACACAATATCCGTTAATGTTTGAGCTGGATAAAGAAACTGTATCTAACGTGTGGTGGCCTCTCTATCCCACAAAGCAGATCAAGGAAGAGCATGTCGCTGCGATTATAGTCTTCTTGAACAGTATCTTCGGCCTTATACATCTCCTAGGCGAACGATTGGAAACAAGAGGCCTTTGGATGGAATTCAAGAAAGGTCAACTGACCCGTTTGCCAATTCCAGCAGTTGAAAGCTCGAGTTTGGCTCAGCTAAGGAAGATATTCAGAGAGAATGAATTGACAAAGGTGGAAGAGGCTCCTCTAACACAGATACGAGAATACATCCAGCAGATGTGTGAACTAGAGACTAGAGCAGGCAGTTTCGAAGCGGCTATTGAAGAGGGCCTGAAAGACCCTGCAACCAAACCCAGGGCAGCCCTAGACAAAATGGCTTTGGAGATACTAGCCCTGCTAGGCTGCAAGTCGTTCCCACAGAAGATGTACCAGTTAGTCTTCGATGAGATTGAAACTCTGAGAAGAATCATGGAACGTAGTACCGATAATGCAGGTACCTATGCGGATAGAGGTTCAACTGTGCTTAGACGAATTGCGGACAAGTCTCAAAGGAACCTCGACAAGTGGACTGAACAAGCCTAGTCCTTATTGCAGTCGGGTTCTTATGAAGTTCGCTCTCTTTTTTCTTTACCTAGAATCAGAATAACAAGATTTCTGGTATGTTTACTTAAGAATTACAAATGTCAATCAAGCCACGTAATTCAGCAGTGGCATTATAGGCCTATTTCTGAAGCCGATTCCTTCAGACCCGACAGCGCCAGTTCAAGAAACCTTTCTCTAGGTATCCCTATCTCCTCACACATGAGGATTCTTTCTCGATCAGCGCCTCTGGCGAAATCCTTATCCTTGAACTTCTTAGCGACAGTTTCGGCTTTCACGTCCTGAAGTTTTTTGGATGGCATCACGAGAGCACAAGCTACCAGCAAACCTGATATGGCATCACATGCGATTAGTGCTTTTTCCATTCGGGTTTCGGGCAGGGCGCCAGTGTTCTTGGAATTGTGGCTTTTTATTGCCTTCGTGAGCTTCTCGGGAACTAGGTCTCTCAGTGTTTCTTCTGTCAAGAGTCCATGCTTTTCAGGGGTGGCTTCGGTTTTTTCATAATCGAGGTCGTGGAGCAAGCCGACAAGACTCCATTCGGCCGTGTCTTCACCGAGATATTTCGCCATTGAGTGCATTATGGCTTCGACCGCAAGCATGTGATAGATGACGTTCTTTTTTGAGACATGCTTCTTGACTAGATCCATGGCTTCGTTTCTCGCCATCAAAACTTCCACCTTGTCTCATTTATGAAAAATCAGCGCTTATAACTCCTTCACCTAAATTGGAGCACGCCTGAGTGGTGATTTGGGACGTGGATGCCGAGCATGTATCAATGCGGATTTGGGCAAAGTATATAATCGCGCTCTAGACCCTTTTGCATTCGTCGCTGGGTGCAGACCTCAATGGACTCGATTAAACCGAAGATTACTTGGAAGACCTTTGTTTTGCCGGCGATAGGGCTGCTAGCATTCGTAGCGTATCTCATTCTGTTCAAAGTAGATATTCCTGGGATATTGGAAAAAGCTCGACTCGTTAACCCTCTGACGTACTCCATCGCGATCATCCTAGTAATAGTTGACCCGCTGCTTTTTGCGGCTTCATGGTGGGTTATGCTCAACTTTCTATCCATAAAAGTGTCGGTCTTCAAAGCATACCTCTACACGTGGTATGGAATATTCATCGACATAATGATTCCCGGAGAATCTGTAAGCGGCGAGATCTCAAGAGTCTACTTGGTCACAAGGGATGTTCCAGGAACCAGCGGCAAAGCTGTTGCTTCAGTTGTCACTCACCGAATCATGAGCATGGGCATGACCGTTGCCACGATGGTGTTCGGTACAGCAATGCTGCTTGGCCAAGGACAGACCAACACTATCCTTTTCAACCTTTCTTTGCTTTCTGCCATCTTAACCGGCATCTCTCTAGTATTCCTGATCTTACTGTGCACTAGGGAAAATTGGGCAATGAAGCTCGTCAACATGGTCTTGGGCTTTGTGGAATACGTAGGTCGCGGGCGCTGGAAACTGGACAAGATCAGAGAGGACGCACATAAGGCTGCACGCATTTTTCACGAATCGATGAAAGAACTCGGTCACAATCCGAGAGTTCTGGTTGAATCGACTTCGCTGTTTGTCTTGTCATGGATTGTAAGTGCAAGCGTGCCATACTTCGTTTTTTTGGCGATCGGGTTTCCGGTGGACTGGAGTGCGATCCTCATTACATCTGCCATAGTGTCAGCAATTAGATCCATACCTATCGGCGTACCCTTTGAAGTAGGACTTCCCGAAATAGTGATGACTTTGCTCTACGGATTCGTGTCGCCTGTCATTACGACACAGATAGCTGCGACCGTGACTGTGTTGACTAGGATCTTGACTTTATGGATGAGGTTCTTCATCGGTTTTGTAGCACAGCAATGGCTTGAATACAAGGCCATCAAGATACCCACAACCAAATTGGAGGAACAGGAAGGCCTGACACCTGGTCTCGTTCGCATCAAAGGAAGATCCTGCAATGCCAGTCACGATTGAAGATGCTTCGATCAAGCACTTAGATAGACTGTACGAAATTGAGACAGAGTGTTTCGACAGAGAAGCCTTCACAAAACAGCAGATTGCACATCTACTGGCCGACTACAACTCTTTGGGACTGATCGCGAAGGAAGAAGAGAGAATCGTAGGCTTCATAATAGGCACGATACAGGCTGAAGAAAAAGGTTTGACTGGTCACATAGTAACAATAGATATTTCGAAGACGCACCGACGGAAAGGTCTAGGCGTTAAGCTTCTGCAGGAAATTGAAAGAATATTCATAGAGAAGGGAATACACGAATGTCGTCTTGAAGCCAGAGAAGACAACACAGCTGCTTTGAATCTCTACAAGAAACTCGGATACACGAAGTCTGGAAGACTAAGGAACTACTATGGAAGCGCTCATGGAATGTTTCTCCGAAAAACCCTAACTCGGCCTTAGCAGCTTCAAGTTTGTGTTCTCATCTAGACTCCTTACAAGATGTAAACCGAGGCCCTCAACAATCATCAGCTCAGCGGTTACGCCAACGCGAGAACCTTCCATCAAGTGACCACCAAAGGCCTGACCCTTCTCGTTGGAAACAACTATGTGAGCGTGAATTACCACGTTGCCTTTCTCATCAACAGCGATGTTGCCTGAGCATGATGCAATTTCCAACGAACCCGCAAACTTAACCTGCTCATAAGCGCCTTTCCTGTAACAACCCAATGTCACGTTCTTCAAGGCACCAATCAAAAGAAAAACGCCTGCCTTCACGCCGCTTTCTTCAGCACGTTTCTTGATGGCAATGGCTAGGTCCTCATCTTCAGGTATTCGGAAAACGAGCATGCGCCCAATTTGACCTGCAAACACGTTTTCTCACATTCGTATTCTTTGAAATTAGTGGTTTCTAAACGTTTTGAGCGCAAAACCTAAAAGTCTTTCCCTGCATATACGTGCTTGGCAGTGAAAACTCCATTGTCCAAGAAAGAAAACAGTGAACGAAGACTGGTCAGAGCGATAGTGGTTTTGATACGGAACACTACTTGGAGATGTGGGCGATTAGAGCGGTCAATAGTGAAGCATCTTTACAGCAGGCATGCAATGTTTGGAAGACCAGAGATGCCCGTAAACGACATGCTTCGGAACTTCAAATTGACTGGAAAGAAGAAGAACGAGTTCTTGGACGCGATACGTCGATTGGAAAGAAGAAATATAATAAGGGTATTGAATCTCGTAAGCTAGCACGTTTCGCAGAGATTCTCAGGGTTTTTCGACCAGTTTCTTAGCGTTCTGTACCCAACTCTCAGTGAACTTTGGTGAGATTTTCAGCTTCTTGGCCAACTTCTCCGGTGATGCTGTGGAAAGTTCTTCGACGGTGTTTATCCCCAAGGCTTTGAGCTGTGCGGCGCGTTTTTCCTTGATGCCCTTTACCGATGTGAGTTCCAAGGTTCTAGATGCGGTTTCGACGACGGCTTCTTTTTCTTCTTTGATGGGGGTTTCGATGGCAACTGGGGCTTGTGGTGTTGGGGCAGTTGGCGCAGTCGCTCGTGCTGTCTTAGTGCTTGGTCTCAGAGTGAATCCTAATCCTACAAAGAGAATGCCGAGTACGACGGTCGTCACGACTGAAAGGCTTTGTTCAACTCCGACCAATACTATGAGTGAGAACGCGGTTATGACGAAGAATATTATCGCAACTCCGTACAAAGCATAGTCTGAACGCATGTATATTCTCTCCTTGATGCCTCTATTCTAAATAGAAGAGTTTAAATAATTTTCTGCTAGGCGGAATGAAAAAAGGAAAGTTTGGGTTTTGTTAGTTCTATTCTACTTGAGCAACTGCTCTTCTGGTGGTGGCGGCTTTATTAGGCCTTCTTTCATCAGTATTTTCGTGGAATCTCGAGCATTCTGAATTATCGCTTTGGCCCTCTCGTACAGCTCTTGCCTGCTTGGCTTGATCCTTGCGACGCCTTGATCGATCGACTTCAACGCGCATGCTACAGCTTCCCGTGGATAGACTTCCCACTCTTCCATTCTAGGCAATATGTCCTCTTCGTGCATCCCACGTTCCTCAGCAAACTTCGCCAGTTCCTGGGCTGCCGCAATGCACATGTCGTCGGTGACCGTTTTTGCTCTCACGTCTAAGACGCCGCGGAATATTGCCGGAAAACCTAAACTGTTGTTGACTTGATTCGGGAAATCACTTCTACCTGTCGCTATGATGTGTGCTCCTGCTTCCTTGGCTTCCCATGGCCAGATTTCAGGTATCGGGTTTGCGCATGCGAAGACGATAGACTTGTCTGCCATCATGCTTATCCATTCTTTCTTTATGGTTCCCGGCCCAGGTTTGGAAGCTGCGACTACTGCATCCACATTCTTGAAGGCTTCAGGTATGTCACCCGTTCTGCCTTCAGCATTGGTTTTCTGTGAGAGTTCATATTTCCATGGATCTTCATCTTTTGTTATGTCTTTTCTGCCAGCGTAGATTACACCTTTAGTGTCTGCCAGAATTATGTTTCCGGGTTTGAGCCCCCACCGTATCAGGACATATGCAGTTCTCAGGTTGGCTGATCCCGCACCTACTAGGGTTATCAAAGCTTTCTTTGGGTCTTTTCCCACAAGTTTGAAAGCATTCATTAGGCCTGCGAGAATAACTGTTGCTGTTCCTTGCTGATCGTCATGCCAAACTGGGATTTTTAGTCGCTTTCTTGCTTCTTCGAGCACTTTGAAGCATTTTGGTTTTTCGATGTCTTCGAGGTTTATTCCTCCGAATGTCGGTTCGATAAGTTCACAGGTTCTGACGATTTCCTCTGGGTCTTTCGTTCTCAGGCATAATGGGAACGCGTCGACACCGCCTAAATACTTGAACAGCAGGCCTTTTCCCTCCATAACGGGCATGCCTGCTTCTGGACCTATGTCGCCTAGACCTAGCACTCGGGTTCCATCTGATACTACGGCCACGTAGTTCCAGCGGTTGGTGAGTTCGAATGACTTGTCCGTGTTTGCTTGGATTTCTTTGCATGCTGCGGCCACGCCTGGTGTGTACCATATGGCGAAGTCGTTGGGACTCGTCACGGCGCATTTGGGCATTACTTGGAGTTTTCCTCCGTAGAATCTGTGCATGGGTGGTGAGAGCAGCGAGGGTTTCTTGGCTTTAGCCAGTAATTCGTCGACTGTTGGTTTTCTCTCTTCTTTGTTAGGCTTAACCATGATGATCTTCTCCTTTTGTTGAGAAGGTGATGTCTCGGGTATTATTTTAAATGTTGCGGTATGCTGAAAGCGATAGTTCCAAAAGGGTGTTGCAGATGCGTTATCGACGATCCATATTGACTCGTACCCAAGCAATGATCATCCGCTGAACAAAATAGTATGAAAGATTAATGAAATATGTCGTAGAAGAAAATAGAGAAATCTCTAGCTTACGAGCATGTAGCTTTGGCTAGAGTTTAATATCTTCTTGGTCTGTAGCCGCCGCCTCTTCGATCTCGGCCACCGGAGTCTCCCCGACCGCCATATCCGCCGCCGCGACCGCCATAGCCTCCACCCCGACCGCCGTAACCTCCGCCGCCTCCGAATGAGCGTCTAGGTTCATCATACACTTGATTCGACAAGTTGTTCTCAGTTTTCACTTCGCCTGCAATGGTCTTGTCAGAGGTTTCCAACGTGCCGTATCGGCCAATGTTAAGCCTCATATTTCCTTTGAACAAGTTGATGTAACCATTCTTGACTAGGATCGTGTCGCC
>CAZCRE010000055.1:0-8892 GCA_964501075.1 uncultured Candidatus Bathyarchaeia archaeon | reverse complement strand
GTCCTCATACCAGCGTCAAACTTGCTTGGCACTTCAACAGGACAGACATCAGAACATTTTCCGCAGCTTGTGCACTTATCCTCTTCGACATATCTTGGTTTCGTGTGAACCTCGGTCTTGTAGTTGCCGATCACTCCTTCAACCTTTTTGACTTCAGAGCTGGTGAGCAGCCTGATGCGCGGGTGAACTGCCACAGCCCCTATGCGAGTGGCAACGCAGGAAAACCTGGGACAGTGAATCTGCTGAGGACAGTTAGAACAGTCAAAGACTGGAAAAGTCTTGCCCAACTGCGCCATGTGGCCACCGATGACTTCGGCTTTGTCAACCAAGTACGTTTCATATCCCATCTCGGCAAGGTCAAGTGCAGCACTTGCACCCGCCACACCAGCGCCAACAACCAGCGCCTTGTTCGTTACAGGAACTTCAAAAACGTCCAAGGGTTCAAGCAACCGCACCTTCGCAATAGCCATCCTCACCAGTTCCTTGGCCTTCTCAGTCGCCTCCTTAGGCGTGCTCTGATGACACCACGACGAAAACTCGCGAATGTTCGCCATCTCATACAGGAACTGGTTTAATCCTGCCTCAGAAACTGTTCGACGAAAAGTCGGTTCATGCATCCTTGGAGAACAAGCGGCCACAACAACACGATTCAAATTATGCTCCTTCACTCCCTTCCTAATCTCATCCTGCCCAGGATCAGCGCACGTGTAACGATTGGTCTTGACATAGACCACATTGGGCAAGGTTCGAGCATAATTTGCCACTTCCTCCACATCAACAGTCCCCGCGATGTTGAGACCGCAGTAGCACACGAAAACACCGATTCGCAGTTCTTCAATCTTGGGAGCTGACAGCTCAGTCATGCTTTCGTCTCCTTCTGCATGACAGCACCTATTTGAGCCGCAATCTGCTTGTCAGAGTAGTTCGGCATCATTATAGCATCAACAGGACATGCTGAGGCGCAAACGCCGCAGCCTCGGCACAAGCCTTCAGCAACCTTTGCCAGCTGTTTATCACCAGTTTTCTCAACATTTATCGCGCGAAAGCCGCAGGCGGATTCGCAGACTCCGCAACCGCTACACAGATCCTCGTTCACCTTCGCAACGAGCGGTTCAACAGGCCACGAATTCTTTCTCAGCACACTCGCGGCCTGAGCTGCCGCCGCGCTGCCTTGGGCTACACTGTAGGGAATGTCTTTCAAGCCTTGGCAGGCGCCTGCCAAGAATATTCCTGGGACGTCTGTGTCAGTGGGCCTTATCTTCGGTTGGCACTCGATGAAGAAGCCGTCTTTGTTCAGTGGCACATTGAGTATTCTGGCGAGTTCTGGTGCGTTCTGTTGAGGGATAGCTGCGTTTGCCAACACGACCATTTCGACTTTGGCATGGACTGGTTTGCCGTCTTCTGTTTCACCGTAGACCGTCAGGTTCTTGGTTTCTGGTTCTTCGGTTACTCGGCGGTTTTCCAGCTTCACCCTGACGAATGTTACTCCTGACTTTTGGGCTCGGTTATAGAATTCCTCGTATCCTTTGAAGTTGCTTCGCATGTCGTTGAAAAACACGTAGACATCTATTCCGTCTCTGTATTTTTCTTTGAGCATGACTGCGTGTTTCAGCGTGTACATGCAGCAGAAGCTTGAGCAGTATTCGTACCTGTTGATGTCGCGTGAACCAACGCATTGAATGAATGCTATGGAATGAGGCTTCTGTCCATCTGAAGCACGAATGACTTTGCCGCCTGTGGGTCCAGCAGCCAAAATGAGCCTTTCAAATTCCAGAGCCGTGAACACGTTGTCATATTTGCCGTATCCCGTCCACTCCATGTCTTTAGGGTTGTACATGTCGTAGCCTATGGAGACTATTATGGCTCCGACGTTCAGCTCGATTTCTTCAGGTTTTTGGTCAAAGTTTATGGCTTGCCTAGCACCACAGGCGTCAACGCATTTGAAGCACTCGATGCAGTAATCTCTGTTTATGGTATAGATCAAGGGGACGGCTTGATCGTAGGGAACAGAAATCGCCTTTCGCACGCCCAAGTACATGTCCGCATAGTTTGGATACTCAATTGGGCAGGCATCTTTGCATTCACCGCATCCTGTGCAGTTTTCTGCTATCACGTAGCGTGGGTTTTTGCGTATTTTCACGCGGAAATCGCCGATGTTTCCCTCAACTTTCAGCACGTCAGCGAAAGAAATGATCTGGATGTTGGGATGTCGTCCTACGTCAACCATCTTTGGTCCTTCAATGCATATGCTGCAGTCGAGGGTTGGGAACGTCTTGTCCAAGAGCGCCATGTAGCCGCCGATGGTTTCAGTTTTCTCCACCACGTAGACCTTGAACCCCATGTCTGCTAAGTCTAAGGCCGCGTTTATGCCTGCTATGCCGCCGCCGACGACCATGACCTTCTTTACCATAGGCAACTCGATTGGCTCCAACGGTTCAAGAAGCTTGGCTTTGGCCACGGCCATCCGGATTGTGTCTTTGGCTTTTTCAGTCGCTTCTTTTGGCGTTGCTTTGTGACAGTAGGACGAGAACTCGCGTATGTTTGCCATTTCGAAGAGCCACGGGTTAAGCTGGGCTCGTGAGACGCATCGTTGAAAAGTCGGTTCATAGAGTCTTGGCGAGCAGCCTGCTACTACTACTCGGTCAAGTCTGTTACTCTTGATTGCAGCGATTATTCCCTCTTGGCCTTTGAGGCTGCAGGGATAGTCCATGTTTTGAGCGTGAACCACGTTGGGCAAAGCTTTCGCATAATTTGTTAATTCCTCAACGTCCATCACGGAGGATATGTTGGAGCCACATTGACAGACGAAAACACCTATCCTTGGTTCGTTCATCTTTGGCATTAGCTTGTTTTCGCTTTTCCTGAGACTACGTTTACCTTTCTCAGCTTTGGCTTTTGGTGATGTGGCTTTCCTAGGCATTTTGCATCTCCTCCTTCAATGCCACTCTTTTCTTGACTGATTCTCTTGCTTTGAGAGAACCTCTGGTCTTCAGTTCTTTCGCCATATCAACCGGCGACGCTAGCCTTTCCAGCGCCTTGTTCCAAGCTCCAGACCGAACCAAAGTGTGGCTTATGCTGGTTCGTTTGAGGTTCAAGGCTTCTTCGACTGGACAAACAATCTTGCAGGCTCCACAGTAAACGCAGAAAGCCTCGTTGACGTGCACTTTCTTGTCTTCGCCAGAGAGGTAAAGTGCTCCAGTGATTGGACAAACGTCTAGGCAGTCTTTGCAGCCTGCTGGACACTTTTCCGGGTTGATGCTGACCCTGCCGTTTAGGAATTTTCGTACATGTATCATGCCTTCGGGGCATTTGACCTCGCATATTCTGCAGCATGGGCAATATTCTTTTTGTATGTCAACCTTAAGCTTAAGCCCACTCTTCTCAGGTTCAAGTGGATTCGCACTTTCAACGGTTTTTCCGTCAGGCGTGAGCTGCGAAACTCTAATCAAGTCAAGTGGGCAAGCGTCTTCACATTCTGTGCAGTCGCTTGGGCATTTGCTTGTGTCGACTTGAATGTCACGGATCAATTGTGGAAAGCCTTCTTTTTCAACGACGGAAAGAATGTGCTTTCCATCCAGATTGACTCTTATCGCCCCATACGGACATAGTATGTCGCATATTCCGCAGAAATTGCATTTTGCCAAGTCAACGTCGACCACGGGTTTACTGGCTTTCTTCCCGTTGAGTTTCGGGCGTTTCTCCACTTTGATGGCTTCTTTTGGACAAGCCAAGCTGCAGATTTGACAACCTGCACAACGATTCTTGTCGAGGGCAAGTTTGTAATCTTTTACGTGCAAAACCCATTCTAGCATCAGTGTATCGGCCGTTTCTTTCTTTATGGTTTTTAACGGCATCTTTTTGCCACCGAATCTACATGATTGGAATGGGACGTTTAATTCACGATAGGCTTACATTCACTTTCATATATAGTTTGGTTCAAGCTATAGTGCTTTTGAATGATCTGTCTTTGCGCATGCTGCAACGTAGCATTTCAGGTCACTTTCATCTCTTAACGCATTGAGTTTCAGAGTCGACTTGCGAATCAAATCCTCAAAACGCTTCTTTGAAAAAACTTTCTTCAAACCAGTCACCACTACTACGACGTTGTCCTTTGACACACGGATGATCTCTTGCAAAGTCACGAGCGGATTCGGCGAGTTCTGGATCAAAGTCATGGCATAGACATGGCTGAAAAGCTTCTCTCCAAAAGGCATGTAATCCACATCGGCGCAAACCAGATGCACGTTTGAAAAAGCCTTCGCATACTCTTTTGCAACGAGTAGGGTTTTTCTGGAAATATCAAGGCCAACGATGGTTTTCGCCCGATTTGTAATATAGTCAAACAGTAGTCCAGTTCCGCAGCCAGCGTCTAGCACGAACGTTGAATCGGAGTTGCCGACGCTTTCAAGAGCCGCTTCATATTTTGCTTTCTGCTCTTCGGCGTACCGCATATCGTAAAGGTGTGCAGTCAAGTCGTATCGTCGCATGATACCACGCTTTTTTGCCCATCTGCTCATAGCTATCCTCCGAGAAATTTTATGTATACAACGAGTCTTTCATTGAGTAGTGGCGATAAAATAGTGTCAGAATCCAAGCCTTTAACGGTTCTGGTGAACCCTAGCGTTGTCGAGGCAGAAAAGACTGCCAAGGAAGCCATTTCCCAACATAAAATGTTCATCGTTGTCGGCAGATGCCACGTGGACTATCAGGGCCGAGCAGGATCGAAGCTTGAAACAGGTGAACGAATGTTGATAATCAAGGAAGACGGTTCGCTCCTAGTTCACCGTTCTCTAGGTTATGAACCAGTCAACTGGCAGCCTGCGGGCTGCGTTTTCCACACTCGTGCCAAAGAGGATATGCTGGAGATTCATTCTGTCAGACACAGGCCAGAAGAATCTGTGAAAGTAGTCTTTGACAAGATTCAGATGATCTCGACTATGAGCCTTGAAGACTCAGGAGAATTCTCATTGTACGCTAGTGAGGAAGACATGCATAAGGCCATACTGGCTAAACCGTCGCTACTCGAAGAAGGGTTTAAGCCCATAAGCTACGAAAAGAAAGTCGAGCCAGGTTTCGTGGACGTCTACGGAGTGGATAAGACAGGAAGGCTCGTTGTGGTTGAGGTCAAACGGAAGACGGCGAGTAGAGAAGCTGCCCTTCAGCTTGCGAGATATGTTGATGCAGTGAGACTCAAGGCTGATCGCGAAGTCCGCGGAATCCTAGTTGCACCAACGATTTCGAAAGGGGTTCAAAGACTGCTGGTCACGTTGGGGTTGGAGTTCAAGGCTTTGGACCCCAAGAAGTGTGCTGAAACCTTAAGAAAGGCCAGATCAGGAAAACTTGAATCGTACTTTGTGAAGTAGGAGACTCAGAACAAAGTGTGAGGGGTCAGACCTTCAAGAAAGTTTTAAATCGATGATCCGTCATCGGCTAAGAAGGTTGATGACAGTGAATCTTTGGAAAGACATTCCAGCGGGCGACAAGCCACCAGAGTTGATGAACGTTGTAATCGAGGTTGTGATGGGATCAAGAGACAAGTTTGAATACAACATTCAGTGGGAGGCGTTCGTTCTTGACCGAATCATACCTTCTTCCGTAGTTTTTCCGGTGGACTATGGTTTTGTACCACGAACGTGGTATGATGATGGCGACCCTCTTGACATAATGGTGTTAACCTATGAACCTCTTGAAGTTGGTTGCATCGTCAAGGTCAGAGTGATCGGGGCGTTAATAGTTGAGGACGAGGAAGGTGAAGACGCCAAGATACTCTCAGTGCCTCTGAACGACGCTAGGTTCAACGGCTATCACAATATTGCTGACGTTCATCCTCATTTGATTAGGGAGATTCAAGAGTTCTTTGAAACCTACAAGCGCCTGGAGCCTCACAAGTGGGTCAAGTTTAAAGAATGGAGAGATGTCAAAGAAGCGTGGAAAATAGTCAGTTACTCCATGGAAAAATACAATGAAATGATGAAGCAAAGATAGAAGCTCGCTAAAGACTGACATCTGTTTAGATAGGCAAGATGCTTCACAAATGATCTTTTGCGCGTTTGTGAAACCGTGGGAACGACTTGTTAGGCGGCTCTTCTCGAGAAATAGTCTGTGATTCGTTTTTGGAACAGAGCATTTTTGATTAGTGCGCTTTTACTTATCCATTGCTGCAGCGGAATCTGGAATCTGGCTGCGGCCCATTTCAGCGCCAATTCCAACGTGTTGAATCTGTAAGGTGGTTGCCGCATCGCGTTCCTGACGTTCTCTCTCACCTGCCAGACACCGACAGGCATTATGTATCCTGGTCGAGCTTCGCGAAGAACTGCGACGGCTGCTTGTCTCTGCTCTTTTACGAGCTGTTCGCACACGGCTAGGCGCGCGGCGTAGTAACATCCGCCTATTTCCGCGTAGGTTGTTCGTCCGTCGATGCCTTCCCAGTCGCCGAACATGACTGCTTGTTTGCCGTTTGGGTTCCATGTGGTGCCCGGATACCACGCTTCGATGGCTTCGTAGCTCCATGGCAACGGGAGCATTAGGACTTCGAAAACGTTGTCTAAGTATCGTGATTCGTAGATGCGGTATTCACTTATTTCTGGATACTGTTTGACTTTTCTGACTAGGTTTCTTGAGAGAATGTCATCGACCGCGGTTATGCTCCATCGTGTTGGTACCATGCGCCTGTTTTTTTCTATGCCGAACGCGCCGACGCTGAAGGCTCTTTGGATTTTTGTTACCAACACCCCTTTGCTGTAGAGTTCCCGAACAGCTTCCACTGCCCTAAGATCTGTGTCGCTGTAAGCCTTTTCCACGTGGTGGTCCCAATGAGTGTTGCTCAAGTTTAGGTCCCGAATTTGTGCAGACGGCCCGAACGGTTGGACTTCGTCATCCATGAATATGCTTCCTTTGGGCTTGTTCTTGAGGATTAGTTCGATGTCCACAGGGCTCACTGCCAGTGCGAGTTCACGTGTTTTCTCAACTATTTTTCCGGCGTTGGCAAGTTCATACACGTTTACTCGGTGTTTGCCTCGAACAAGCATTGAGCGAAAGCTGACGATTTCATCCATGGACCTTCCGAACCAGTATTCAGGAAGATCAAAAAGGGTTGTGTCCCCTTGAACTGGAGGCACGAGTGGCCCAGCATACACGTTTGGGTATCCAATTCTGCCGATGAAAACACTTGGTGGCGATGCTCCTGCGATGTCCTTGCTGTTCATCAGGGAAATACTCTTCAGATAATGGTTTACTTTGACCATTATTGGGCAGCGCAGTTTTCCGCAGAGGTTTCTTGAACCTTTGCAGATCACGCATTGACTGCTTTTCGAGGCCCTGGTTGTGACGGTGAGATTTTCGGTGGCGTCGAGTTTTGTGGCTTTCAGTATGTCATGTAGCCATGTGTTGGATGAGCTGTTGCTTGTTGCGGGTTGAGAAAGGGCCACTTTTATCATTCTAGATGATGGCTGAAAGTGGTTCTTATGTTTTCTGGGGCAGCTTTTCTTGCGAAGCCTTGAAAAACGTGCATTTTATATCTGTTCTCGTGTGAGCAATACTTGGTGCTTTCATGGACGAAGAAGTGAGGTTCTACAAAGGGAAATATATGGTCAAGATTCTGGCAGAAAGCCGAGGCAACTGGGTTGTTAAAGCGTTGGAACCCTTCGAAGACATCGTTAACGGTGAGAAAACATGTGTAAAGGTTGGTGAGAGGCGAATAGTGGCCCCGAATCTATTATTCAAGAGGAGAGGCTTGTCTCCACCGATTAAAGAGCATACGTACGAGTTGAAGATGGAAAAGAAACTCAAACTGTTAGTTGATGAGAAAAAGAATGCAGGCAAAGAGAAAACTCGCTAACTGAGAGAAACACGATGCCGTAGCGACGTTGAGCAAGAAAGAGGGGCGGATTGGAGATAATATCCATAGGCATGATTTGGCACTCACGTGATTAGTTCATGAACTTCTAATGAACGGGTTCGTGCTTTGCTAGTCCGAATCAGACGAGTTCCCCCTTGGCGATCATCACTACTTTTCCTCCTACGTAGACATGTATGTCTCCTTCTCTGTTTTCCGCCTTGAGATACAGCAAAGAAGGTCGCCCTATTTCGTAGCCCTGCTCAACTCTGACGCTTACCAAGTCTCCGCCGAAGTAATGGTGGCTGGACAGGTAACCTGCCAAGCAACCATTGGCTGAACCGGTTGCAGGGTCCTCTGGAATCCCAAACAAGTCCACGAAGACGCGTACGTTCAAGTTGTTCTCTTTTTTGTAGGTCTCAGGGCAGAAAACAAGAACTTCTGCTTGCGCGTCCTTTGCCAGTTCCAAATGCTTGTCTTTGTCCATTTTGGCCCGTCTTACCGCGTCTAAGGCTTTCAAAGGGACTATGATAAAAGGAACGCCAGTGGACACTTCCTGAATGGGATATCTGCTGTCGATCTCATCGACACCAAGGTTCAGCATTCGCGAGATCTCTGCGGCATTAAATGTCTTGCCGAACGTTGGTGGTTTCTGTTTCATCCATAACGTTTCTTGGCTTTCCCCGCCTTTTTCGAATGTCACCGGTATCTGCCCCACCTTCAGGTTAAGCACTATTTTGTTGATGGTTTTGTCAGCTACGATGTGTCTTATTACGTAAGCAGTGCCCAAGGTCGGATGTCCAGCAAAAGGCATTTCCCTTGCAGGCGTAAAGATTCGAACATCGTATCCACCATCTCGTTTTTCGTCTGAAAGGATGAAGCTTGTTTCAGAAAAGTGCATTTCATTGGCGATTCTCTGCATTTGAGCGCTGGGAAGCCCGCCAACATTGCAGATCACTGCAAGCTGATTTCCAGCGTACTTTTCTTCAGCAAACACGTCAACCAAGTAGAAAGTCAAACCTCTCATTTTGACCTCCAGTCTCCTGATGATTCAAGAT
>CAZCRE010000054.1:0-9031 GCA_964501075.1 uncultured Candidatus Bathyarchaeia archaeon | reverse complement strand
CCTGCAACATAGTCTAGAGGTGAAACCTGTTTAGTCAATCTTGTTGAAGAATGGGAAGTGTTAGAGGACTTCGGGAGACAAGCAGAGGGCATTTGAAGCATCGACAATCACATTTTTTAAGATGCCTGCTCATTGTTCAGGGCAGGGCAGACTGTTTGCTACGATCCGCGTGAAAAAACATAGATCAGTTGTCTTCGCCATTCTTCTCTTATTCTATACGATCGTTATCTTAGGGCAGATGATTCTTCCGTGCCTTTCCTATGATTTTTCCTCCAAGAGACCTGCGCTTGGAACGAAAAGGGTTGCAGCAATTGCAATCCGATTCCAAGATGTGTCTCCATCCATGACCATCGTCGATCTTAGGAGCCGCATCTTTGATGAAATGAACTCTTACTATCAAAACGTCTCATATGGAAAAATGGACATCACGGGGGACATCGTCAATACGTGGATTCTTTTGCCCCACGATATGTCTCACTATGGCAATTATAACGGCACAAACGATCACTCTGATGGTGCACAGGTTCTGATTAGAGATGCCTTGGCGAACAGCGATGGTCACATGAACTTTTCCCTGTTTGACTATGTGCTCGTTGTTCACGCTGGCAGGGATGAGGCGACATCGAGGAATCTTACCGATATTTGGAGTTATGGATTCTGGGATGGGCTATCAGCTTTCACAAATGAGGGAAAAATATTCAACCAAGGCGCTGTGGTTTCAGAGTTCGACGAACTTGGCACTTTCTGTCATGAATTTGGCCATATTCTTGGTTTACCAGACCTGTACAATAATAACCAAAATTCTTCGAATGTTTTCATGGGGAACTGGGATCTGATGGGGAATGGAAACTACAATGGCGATTCGCCAGGTTCACGTCCTTCTCACATTTCCTCCTGGGGTAAGATTTTCTTAGGTTGGATCAATGGCACACAGATAACTAAGGCCAAATTGGGCACAACAGAAAATCTAACGATTGAGCCTTTGGAAACAAATTCAGAAGGGATCAAAGCGATTAATATCTCCATAGCACCCAAGCTGTATTACCTGATTGAAGCTAGAATTGATGCCAACCTACCAGACCAAGGGATACTAGTGACTCTCGTAAATGAAACAAGGAATAGTGGGGAAGGCATAGACGAAGTTATTAATTCAAGGAACTCGACCCTAGGACTCGGCGGTGCAGCTTTACACTCAGGCGATTGTTTTGAAGAAACCCAGCATATGTTCACGGTGACTGTGCTGAAGTCTGACAACTCATCTTCAACAGTGCAAATCTCGAACAAGTTGGTTCCCTATTCCACAGTAGTAATGTCTAGCAAAGCTGAAGCGTACGAAAACGTCAGAATTGAAGCGCAAATAGTCGCCTACAATGGGACACCTCTACAGGGACTTGTCACGACTTTGTTCATCAATGGAGAAAAGCAACAGAGTCTAGTAACAGATGCAAACGGGACGGTGATCTACGTTGTCAACTTCGATTTGCTCTCTATGGGCAAGAAGAACATAACGGTCACCGTAACTGGCGGCGACTTTTTATTGGACAGTCAAACTGATTTGACATTGGAGGTCACTTTTCCAATCTGGCTGCTTGTGGCGCTAACTATTCTCATTCCGATTATTATTGGTGTAGTTGTCTTGTCCGTTAGGTCCCGTCTGATTTATCGAATTAACCATGATTGAGCGCGCGCGTTTTGGGAGCGAAGAATATTTATTAGCTTAAGGCGGACTAAAGCTGTTAAGTGAAAGATGGCGGCGCTATATGGATTTGCTGTTCGCTTCTTGCAGCACAGAAAGTGTCATGTTCTACTTTCATGTTTATATCAAACCAAATCAAGAGCCTACGGCATCCAACATGCGATAATACTAGGAGAATATCAGAGTTGAAGGCCATAATCTTCGGTCCACCTGGCTCAGGCAAGGGTACCTATGCTTCCCGACTACGTGCCAAGCTGGGCGTAGATGTCATTGCCATGGGTGACATTTTTCGCGAAATAATGAAAGAAGACAGTCCATTAGGCAAGAAAGTCAAGCAGTATGTGGAAAAGGGCTTACTCGTTCCAGACGATGTTGTGATAGAGGTCTTGAAACAGCGATTGGCGAAAAGTTCGAGCAAGAAAGGTTTCATCTTGGACGGTTTCCCACGCACGCTTGAACAGGCAAATGCTTTGGATAAGATCGTAGCCATTGATGTAGTCATCAAGCTCACTGTGCCTGACTCGATAATCATCGAACGTCTCTCCACGAGAAGGATCTGCAAGAACTGCGGCGAAGTCTACAATGTTCGCTATTTGAAGCCAAAAGTGGAAGGAGTCTGTGACAAATGTGGCGGGCAACTCTACCAGCGTCCAGATGATACCGCCAAGGTCATCAAGGACAGAATACAGGTTTACGAGCAGCAGACGCAGCAGATTCTGCAGCACTACAAGAAAAAGAAAGTTCGGTTTGTGGAGTTCAAGTGTGAAATCTTGGACATGGACCCAGACGTGGCCGTTGAAAGTATCCTGAGGGATCTCAAGAGACTTAAGCTGGCCTAGAGTCCAGCAAGGGAAACAGTTAGGTCAAAGCCCAGGTTTTCCACCAAAAGTTATATGTGAAAGCGCAAGCTATGAGATTTTCTCCTTGACAGGAGAATAACCGCGTTGCCTGATCCCAACGTGTTGTTGAAAGATGAACCTAGACAAAGAACGCTTTTGCTGGGTAATGAAGCTATCGCCAGAGGAATCCTCGAAGAGGGCATAGGCGTAGTCACGACCTACCCTGGTACGCCAGCGTCTGAAATCGGTGATTCAATCTCGGTCATAGCCGCTAAAGCAGGTTTGTACATGGAGTACTCGACGAATGAGATGGTAGCGGTTGAGGTGGCAGCTGGAGCCGCAAACTGCGGAGTCAGGGCATTGACCGCAATGAAGCACGTTGGATTGAACGTTGCTGCAGACGCGGTAATGACTCTAGCATATGTTGGGGTGAAGGGCGGATACGTGATAGTGACAGCTGACGACCCAGAATGTCACAGTTCACAGAACGAGCAAGACAACAGATACTATGCTTTGCTCTCGAACTTGCCGTGTCTTGAGCCCTCCAATCCGCAAGAAGCAAAGGACATGCTGCATTCCGCGATAGAGATTTCGGAAAAGCTTGAGTTGCCCGTCATACTGAGAACAACCACGCGTGTAAATCACACCCGAGGCCCAGTCATTTATGGCAAGCTTGCTAGACCAAGCTTGAAGGGTAAACTAGTTAGAGATGCGAAACGCATGGTTATGGTTCCAGCGCACGCTAGACTAATGCATGTGAAGCTTCTGGAAAAACTGGACAAAGCAAAAGATATCAGCGAAAACTCTCCTCACAATACTCTTCCACGAAAAGGAAAAACCGATACAGGTTTAGTCTCATCTGGTTCAGCCTACAACTACGCTGCCGAAGCCATAAGCCTGCTGAGCTTGGGTTTCGATATTCTCAAACTGGGAATGACGCATCCGCTTCCTGAAAAACTGATTGGCGGATTCCTGAACAGCCACAAAAGAATCATAGTAGTTGAGGAACTTGAACCGTACCTGGAAATGCAGATCAAGGCTATCGCGAAGGATTACGCACCGAACGTTGAGATCCACGGCAAGATGAGTAAACAGTGTTTTCCAAGAAAAGGAGAACTTTCCACTCGTTTAGTTGCCGAGGGCCTAGCAGAGATAACTGGAAAGAAGCTGCCAACGGATTTCGCGAAGATAGATGAAGCCTACGCGCAAATAGCAGGGGATCTGCCTGCGAGACCGCCGATTTTGTGTGCCGGTTGCCCGCACAGAGCATCATTCTACGCCATAAAGAGAGTTGGAGGCGAAAAGGCGAATTATCCAACTGACATAGGGTGCTATGCCTTGGGAGCTGCTCCACCATTGAACGTGGGTGACTTGCTCATTTGTATGGGTTCTGGAGTTAGCACGGCTCAGGGAATGAGAATCGCCACGGAAGCGCCCACGATTGCCATTATCGGAGACTCAACTTTCTTCCATGCAGCTTTGCCAGGACTGGTGAACGCTGTCTATAACAACGCGAAAATCACTTTGGCAGTCTTGGACAATGCCACGACAGCGATGACTGGTCATCAGCCTCATCCTGGAACTGGCTTAACCGGTATGGGAAGCCCCTCAGAGAGAATAAGCATTGAGAGAGTTGCTGAGGGTTGCGGTGTCAAGTACGTGAGGGCAGTGGATCCGTTTAAGATAAAAGAGGCTACGGAAGTTTTGAAGGAGGCTTTGCAGCACAGCGGGCCTTCCTTGGTGGTTTTTCGCGCTCCGTGCACGCTCCTTGGCATTCGAGAGAAAAGGCGGAAAGGCGTGAAGATCGAACCTTGTGAGATTTCGGACAAGTGTTCTAACTGTATGGCGTGCGTCAAGCTGCTGGGGTGTCCAGCCTTGGTAGTTGAAAAGGGGCATGTGAGAATTGACGAGACTCTTTGCGTCGCTTGTGGGCTATGTGTTTCTGTGTGCCCTTACGGAGCAATAGACCGCAGGGGTTGAGTAGATCATGGAATTCAATGTTGTTTTAGCTGGCGTTGGGGGGCAGGGCACGATTCTTGCGGCTGAGATTTTGGGTGTCGCCGCTGTGAAGGATGGATTGAATGTTCGGGTAAGTGAGATCCATGGTATGGCACAGCGAGGTGGAGCTGTGACTTCTAGTGTGAGGATAGGTGAGAACGTTTTGTCGCCTACGGTTCTGGATGGGCAGGCTGATGTGCTTCTAGGGTTTGAGCCTTTAGAGACCGTGCGAAACTTGAAGAGCGCTTCAGGAGAGACTCTTGTGATATTGAGTGACGAGCGTATTCCTCCCACGGAGCTCTCAGCGAAGAACGTTGCTTATCCAACCATGGATGAGATTCTGGAAAAGATTCGCAGATTCACTGAGAAAATTATTGTTGTGGAGACTGGAAGACTGGCTGGTGAAGCTGGAAGCAGTCTCACCCGGAATACTGTCTTGATCGGGGCGTTGGCGGCGACTGGGAAAGCACCTGTGCGAGTTGAGAGCTTAAAGGAAGCGTTGCGGGAGCTTGTGCCAACTAAGCACATGGAAATGAATCTCAAAGCATTTGAACTTGGCTATGAATACATGAAGAAAAAAGTTTAGGTCGCTTCTGTCTTAGGATCGGCGGAGTCTTCTTTTTCTTTTTTCAAAATGGCTTTCAGTATGCCTTGGAAGAGCTTCATGTCGGAAACATTTACGAGTGGAATTTGGAAGCTTTTATCGACTTCCAAGATCTTCTCGAACTTCGGAAACTCGGCGTAGCAGATTTGGCTAATTGGGAATTCCTTCTTTTTCAGCTCATGTTCAAAGGATTTGTCGTAGACCTCGAGGCAAATGATGTAGCCGTCTATCCAGTAGAGCCTAGTGATTCCATAGGTTGCAGCGCACCATGCGATGTTGTTGGTTGACCGCTTGTCCAGACCTAACACTAAGATTTTTCTTGTGGGGGCGATTTCGACTTCCATTTGTTTCTTTTACTCCTTGAAAGTGCTGTTGAGTACTTCTTTGGCTTTGCCGCTTATTTTCGGTCCGAGTCCATGGACGGTTTCAGACCAGTCATCAACGTTTATCAGCGCGTTCAATGGGGTCTGGTAGGATTTGAGGATTGCTATGGCTTTTTCTCTTCCGATGTTCGGTAGGCTAGCGATGAAGTACACTTGGGCGTCGGATGTACTGTCGATCTTCTTGAAAGCGTGGACGGTTGGCGCTCTCTTTTCGACTATTTGTTCTTGGTGTGCAGCAACGTATAGGAAGTCGATGGTTTCCTTGTAGGACGTTGTGTTTACCATTGCGATTCCGTTTCTTGCCAGACTGAACATGGCTCCCCAAACGGACGCGGGCTGAATCCTGCTATACTTGTAGATTATTGGCAAGTAGCCTTCCAGGAGGATTAGGGATTTCGGATAGACTTCCTTGAGTCTGAACATTTGTTCGAAAAGATAGCGGCGTGTGAGTGTATAGACGAAGTCTTGAACAGTCTTTCGTTCCACGGCGCACACGTCAGACAAGATATAGTCGCCTTTCTCCAGCCGTTCAGTTCTTATGTTAACGCCGCGCTCTTTCAATCCGTTGACGATTTTCGCGGCAGTGTTGGCTTCGCGGCTATCAACGATTATGGTTGGCTGTTGTTGGCGGTTCTGTTTTTCCTCTTTCAGATATGGAAGTAGCGTCTCTTCTCCTGACATTTTCTCAGCCTACGTTGTACTACAGAAGCACAAGAACTGGATTCTTACTCATAAGAGTTAAGCTTGATGCCTCTTGATAATGAAAAACTAGTAGATGGATAAAAAGGGAAAGGTAGAGTTTATGGCCCTTTCTTGGTGATTTCCTTGATGATTCCAGCAGCTACCGTCGTGCCCATGTCTCTGACGGCAAATCGGCCTAGCTCTTCGAACTCGGAGAACGTTTCAACACATATCGGACGCAATGGTTCCATTCGCACTAGGGCAGCGTCTCCTGTCTTCAGGAAAGTTGGCTTCTCTTCCACAACCTGTCCTGAACGCGGGTCAATCTTCTTTATCAGCTCAGTGAACTTGCATGCCACCTGTCCCGTGTGGTAGTGTAGCACTGGCGTGTAGCCTGCCGCGACAGCTGTTGGGTGATATATCACGATTATCTGTCCGATGAACTCTTTTGCAACGGTCGGCGGATTGCTGGCGTGTCCAGCGACGTCTCCGCGAGAAATGTCCTGTTTGCCTATGCCTCGGATGTTGAAGCCTATGTTGTCACCTGGTTCGGCCTTCGCTATTCTTTCGTGATGCATTTCTAAGGATTTGACTTCTCCTTGTTTGTTGGATGGCATGAAAATGAGCACGTCGTTCTCCTTGACAACTCCTGTCTCTACTCTGCCAACTGGAACTGTTCCTACACCCGTGATGCTGTAGACGTCTTGGATTGGAATCCGCAACGGCTTGTTAGTTGGTTTTGAAGCGACCTCAAACGTGTCCAAGGCCTCAATGAGTGATGGCCCAGTGTACCATGGCATGTGTTCGCTCTTTTTCACGAGGTTGTCGCCTGTCCATCCTGAAGTTGGCACGAACGGGAATTTCTCGACTTTGTAGCCAACCATCTTGAGCATTCTTGAGACTTCGTTCTTGATTTCGTTGTATCTTTCTTGGCTCCAGTTCACTGAGACATCGTCCATCTTGTTGATTGCAATGATTAGCTGGCGGACTCCCAGCGTGAAGGCTAGAAAAGCGTGTTCTCTAGTTTGGCCGCCTGGGCCTATTCCTGCTTCGAACTCGCCTCTTCTAGCTGAGCAGAAAAGCACAGCGCCGTCTGCTTGGCTTGCACCCGTGATCATGTTCTTTACGAAGTCTCGGTGTCCGGGCGCATCAATGACGGTGAAATAGTATTTCTTAGATTCGAACCTTAGGAATCGAAGGTCTATTGTTACTCCTCTTTCTCGTTCCTCTTTCAGGTTGTCGAGAACCCAAGCGAACTTGAATGATTCTTTGCCCATTTTCTTGGCTTCTTCTTCGAACTGTTTTATTGTGCGTTCATCAACTGCTCCCGCTAAGTAGAGTAAGTGTCCGGTGGTGGTTGATTTTCCATGGTCTACGTGTCCCATGATGACTAGGTTCAAGTGTGGTTTGCCAGATTTACTCATTCGTTTTTCCTCCTTATTTTCCTAAATCCTCATCGAATATTAGTGATTTCGTTTACACAACTGTTCATTCAGTTATTTTAAGTTTATCATAGCACTCCTGCGTTCAAGATGCATACGCGGAAAACCTCTTAGGCCCCTGAAAAACATTACGCCAGTTTTCTCTGTGACGTGCTCGAAGCGGCGCTGGGGACGGTCTTGGCTTCTTCCACTGTTGTGGCTCTTGCAACTTCGAACTGGTCGTCTTCGCTTCAAAAGCGACGAAAAAAGCGAAGAAGTCCAACCAGAACTCGGGATTTCAACGCAAGAATCCACGAGCACTGTCTAAACTCTGGATGCCAGCCCCACCTCCTTGACCAAAAATCCATCCCCAGCGCGCTGATGATTCTTCAGTGAATGCACATGCAACGAAAACAAGTGCGTTCCGTATACGAAAGCATCAGCAAATCCCATTAAGAAGAGCGTTCATTAAGACGAAATAAGGGGTTCCAACGGCTCAAACCATGTCGCAACCAACAGGCGTAGGTCGCATTTGCTGGATTGAACCGTGAAACCCATCCAAAGCTGAAAGTGCCTGAATAAAAGTGTTACCAATAATCTGGGCTTATGCACTACTCGCAAAAAGAGCAAGCTTTTAAGGGGATTATGGCAAGTCTGAAAAAGTATAGACAAGTTTTCTGCACCTAATTGCAGCGCGCGCACGCACTTGAATGCGAAGTGAGTGGTGTGCCTAAAACCGGAATCTAGGATAAGGGAGCCGCGTGAAAATGTCCTCAGAGCGCTGTTGTCTAATCGCATTTATAGGGAAGCTTGCGTAATATTGAGTAGTAGCGTTCTGTTGTCGAAGGACAAAGAAGAACACAGCAACGTTGCTCGTTACAGTCAAACATAAAAGGAGTGATGGAAAATGGCGGAAAGATCTGGAATTGTTTTCATTGGGAGTAAACCACCGATGAACTATGTTCTAGCGATCATCACAAGTCTATCAGCAAGCAATGCCAAGGAAGTAGTATTGAAAGCACGGGGACAAGCAATAGCATCAGCGGTTGACGTAGCTGAGATAGCCAGAAGACGCTTCCTGAAAGACCTAAAAGTGAGCAGAATCGTTATAGGAACAGAGGAGATGCCGGCAAGAGAAGGCGAAAACAGAACACGGATGGTTTCAACAATAGAAATAGCGCTTACAAAAGACTAGGAAAACTTTGTGAAGCGCACGCTTTCCAGTTTTTTCGGATACAAGCGCCTTCCACTTTGCTGCGATGGGGAATGTGCAAACGAAGGCGATAGGCGATTAACTATGAAGGTTTATTCGTAGAATATGAGGTTTTGTTTCTCCACGCTTTCGTGAAGCTTGTTCACTGCGTCATAAACGTCCTGTTCTTTCTTTGCTCCTGTGCAAACAAGGTTCC
>CAZCRE010000053.1:0-9034 GCA_964501075.1 uncultured Candidatus Bathyarchaeia archaeon | reverse complement strand
CTCTATCTGGGGGCTGAAAGCCGCGTGATGGACATGCCAGGCCTCATTGTTTTTGCAGCACTCTTCATCTCTCCTCACACGTGGTTGGAGTTCATAGCCTGCTCTATGGCTTGCGCGACAAGTGTCTGGCTGATTTGGAAAGTGATAAAACGTCAAGCCAAGAGAGAGCTCCTTCAAACGTGCAAGTACATCGCGATTTGTGCTTTGCTCTTGTTTGCGGCTGGGTTCATCGAGGCTTATTTGATTGTCTCTTTTTCCCAAGCTTAGAAGATTGAGCTTTCCTATTGATTCTTGAGATCTCCAGACTCATGTTCAGAGTTCTCGCGCTGCTGGTTATTTCACCCAAGCTTACTATGTCCACTCCTGTTGAGGCGAAGTCCAGAAAGTTTTCTGCAGTAATTCCGCCGCTTGCCTCCGTCAAGATTCTTCCATAGAGCTTGGCCTTTTTCAACAGCGTACAAGCTTTCTCTATCTGTTTCGGAGAAAAATTGTCAAACATAATTATGTCGGCCCCAGCCTTTGCCGCCGTTGGGGCATCCTCAGCCTTCGCCACTTCAATTTCAATCTTCTTTGTGAACGAAGCCCTTTTCTTGGCAATTCTGACAGCTTGCTCAATGCCGCCAGCCACTACAATGTGATTGTCTTTTATCAAGATCATGTCATCCAAATGAAGCCTGTGTGTATCGCCTCCGCCAATTGAAACTGCCTTCTTGTCAAAGTACAGCAGTCCAGGAGCCGTTTTCCGTGTGCAAGCGATTCTGGTCTGCAAACCGACTCTCCGAAGTTCCTCAACGAGTCTTCTTGTCACAGTGGCGATGCCGCTCATGCGAGTAAGAATGTTCAATGCTGTGCGCTCAGTCGAGAGTATTGTCCGCACATCTCCAGAAACTCTCATCAAGACTTGTTTTGCCTCAATTTCTTCACCATCATTGACAGAAGATTCAGCTCTTAGACCCAGACTCTCCCAGAGGGTTTTTGTCTCTTCTACGCCTGCAACTATCCCTTGCTGTTTGGCAATTACTGCGGCTTCAGCTTCAGTGCCTAAAGGGGCGATTAACGCCGTTGTGATGTCACCTTGCCCTATGTCCTCCGCAAGTATCTCCATAAGCTTCTTTTCCAAGATTTTTTGTGGCAAGAACATGCTTTAACTTTCTAGTAACCCAACTTTAAAACGCTTGCTCAGGATTCAGCCACTTGAATTATTGTTTTGACAGCGTTTTCAAGCCCATCGTGTTTCAGAGCCTCTTTTTGTATATCCACAACTTCCTCAGACATTTTGCCATCAATGATCTGCTTGACAGTTTTGAGGAGACTCTCTTTGCTCAAATTGTTCTGAGAAAGAACCTTGGCAACACCCAAGTCTCTGGCTTGCATTGCATTGTTAATCTGCTCAGTATGGCCGGGTGTAGGAACAAGTATAGCCGGTTTGCCATAACACATGGACTGTGTAATCGTCCCATGTCCTGCACGCGCTATTATCATATCACATGTTTTCAAGTATTCGAATCGATTTGGAATCCACTTGAAGATTGTCAAGTTGCCGTAGCGTAAAGGCTTACTGTCAACACCGGGGTAACCAAGCGACATCACAATTTCATATTCCTCCGAGAATTCAAAGAAAATCTTCCTCAGCATTCCTGTCAAAAAGGCCTTCTCTTGGATTGAGCCACTGATAGGCGCGAAGATGACAGGTTTATCCATGGGTAATTTGAGTTTCCTCCGCAGCTCCTTCATAGTTGGAAGCGTGTTCGGTTGAGTCTCCAGTATTGGTCCGATTAGTCTTACATTTTTCCTGTAGGATTTCGGAATGTTCAGATTTCCCAGAGATATTGTGTATGGTGGAGGGAAATCTGGGATCAGCAGAGTGTTTCCACTGGTCCAAAGCTTCCCAATTAGTGTGAGAGTTGTGGAATCTGCGAGTCTCGCCAATTGAACGTGATGTTCCTTGCGTGGAATCATGACTTGAAACTGGTTCAGTATACAGATTCGGGGAACCTGCAACATCCTAGCAGCCAGTAGCGAAGATGCCCGAGAATCTGAGACAACGACATCTGGCTCAAACCGTTCGATAAATCGCAGTTCTGCATTTATCTGCTTCAGTATGGTGAAAGAAGCAAGAAATGGCCCAGGCTTGATTACTGTTCTTCTAAAATCTATGGTTCCATCTGGTTTTACTTGGAACCCTACTGGTGGAGCTCTCAGGACAGGAAGCTTCTCGTTTTCAACGTAATCTATGCCTTCCTGATAGGTGGAGAACACAATTGCGGCGTTTTTCTGCAAGAGTCTTCTTGCGATTGGAACCGTTCTTCCAACGTGCCCTAAGCCGATTCCGCAAGGTGAAAAATAGACTCGCATGGACTTATGTCCCGCCGAGAGCCTTACGTTTGACTCTTCCATTCGGTGCTTCTTCTTCAAAGATTATGGCTTGAAACTTTTGGATCCTAGTACTAGGCAGCAACCAGTTGTCTGGAGGTAAACCTGCTTTGATGCAGCATTGACACAAGAATTCCTCTTGACCCCAGTTCCATTCGACTGGAACTTGTGGAAGTAGAAGACCTTTGAACATTCCTTTTTCTATGATTAGTCCGTCTTCGCCGATTCTGATTTTGGATGGGTAATCTTGGGGTCTCTTCACTTCAAGTACCTGTGGTGGAGTAAGAACGCTAACCTCGAAGACCACTTTGTCAAGCTCATCTTTTGTGAGTGGATTAAAACGTGGGTCTTGGGTTGCTGCGCTGATAGCGGATTGGATGACTGCCTCAACCAACGGATCGGTTGGATAGGGGTAGCCGATGCATCCACGGAGCTCTTTTTCTCCATTCTCTATGCTGTTTATCGTTACGAATACGCCGCATGGTTGAAGAAGCTTTTCAGGAACTATTCTAGTAGTCTCAGTGACTTTCTTTGTTTCTAAGTATTCTTTCACTGCCCGTCGTGCGAGCTTTACTAGAAACTTTCCTTCTTCTTCGTTCAGTTCAAACGGCACTCTTTGTTCTCTCCGTTTGATGATGCAATTATATCGAATAGGAAAGTGATCTCAGTGCAGATTAAACTTTTGCAAGAAACATTTCTGTTTAGAACTTTATTGATTCTTCCTGTGTTCCATCCTTTGTTATTATCAAAAAGTCTATTCCATTGCCGCTCATTATGTCACGGCTAATGGCGGATTTCACGGCTCTTGCAACAAGATCTTTGGCTTCCTCAAGCGCCATGTTGTCCTTGTAACCTTCCTCAAGCACTCCTACGGCGATTTCTGTTCCAGAACCCACCACGGCGTAATTGTCAGGTATAACTGAGCCAAGTACATCCAGCACATAGATCGACGGCCCTTCTTCGTCCATTCCGCCAACGATGGTTTGTGTGATCAATGGAGCAAGTCGACGGTTGAAAAGCAGGTTTGACATGAGTTTAGCTGCTGCTTTTACAGAGATAGATCTCCCGATGTCCAAGTCAAACAGTTTCGAGTAGGCCTCGGCTTCCCGGGCAAGGACTTGCATGTCTGAGATCAAGCCAGCACATGCTACACCTATGTTATCAGTGATTTTGAAGATTTTCTTGCCCCCTTTGCTGACAACGAGATAACCATAGGAAACTCGTTTTTCAGAGGCCAAGATTACACCATCTGCATATACCACGCCGATGGTTGTAGCGCCGGGAATCCACATGTAACCGCTTTGTTGTGCTTGTCTTTCCATGGAAATCACCGTTCTCGTTTTATGCACGGACAACCTATTAAACTTAATGATGAAAGAAAGGAGACCTCTCCCGCACAATCCCCCCATTTTCTTTTCTTGCCAGTGCCGAGCGTTTCTCCGTAGCTTCTCCCTTTCCAGCTGGTTAAGTCTCTCTCGCGAAAATCTAGCCTCCGCGGTCAAACCTTCCAACAAGTTCTCGCCTAGCATCTGCAAGCTGTTAGGACAGCTTCCCCGCATGGAAAAAGTGTTATTAACCCTTTCAACCTAACTTTCGGGTAACATGACGGTGGAAGCGTAAACCATGAAGGATGTTGAGTTGAAGCTGCTTTGCGAGTTGATGAAGGATAGTAGAAGAAGTGACAGGAAACTTGCTAAGGCCGTCGGTGTTTCTCAACCTACAGTGACCAGAACGCGGGGGAAGCTCGAGAAGGAAGGTTACATCAAGGAATACACGATAATCCCAGACTTCAGAAAACTTGGATACAACGTCATGGGGGTCACCCTCTTGAAGCATAATGAACCAGCCACCGAGGAACGGTCTGCAGAAATAAGGAAAGCGATAATTGAAACAGAAAAACAGAACCCTCACGCCTCTTTAATGACTGTCAACGGAATGGGATTGCAGAAGAACAGGCTCTTCATAACGCTCTACGAAGACTACTCCGCCTATTGGCGTGCTATGCAGCTAGCGAAGGCAATTCCCCAAGTTGCCGTGGAAAGCCTAGAGAGTTTCCTCGTGGACCTCAACGATGAAAGCAACTATAGGCTTCTGAGCATTGCGGCAATAGCTCGCCACCTGTCTCTCAAAGAAGAAGGCTAAGCTGAACAGCACAGAAGATGCCAGCCCCACAAACGCAAATTTAAGCTGCTGATTGCTGATGATCTCACTTAACGCCCTAATAATATGCTGCCGAGTGGAAGCTGTTTGATAGAAGTTTACATGAAGGAAATTAAAGGCATTTGGTTCGGAGTAGCGTGCGATAACGAAAAGGTATTTGCAACCAGTTTTGGTTCAAATGAGAAAAAGGTTCTGCAGGGTTTGTTTGAGAACCTTCCAGTCAATGCTAGATTTCAACGACGAGAAAAAGGCTCTGCCTTAGCCAACCGCGCAATCGTTTTGTTAAAGGAGGTCTATGATGGAAAAGGCGCTTCTAGTAATGTCCCTCTTGCCACTGGGCATTTGTCAAGTTACACCCAAGAGGTGCTGAAGGCGGTTTCACAGGTTCCGCTAGGCTGTGTGACTTCTTATGGGGAGATGGCTCATGTTGTTGGCGGAAGCGGTAGAGCCGTGGGACGTGTCATGGCTCTAAACCCGTTTGCGCCGATTGTCCCTTGTCACAGAATTGTCGGTTCAGACTTCAGCCTGTGTGGGTATGGTGGAGGTTTGGACGCGAAAGAGAAGTTTCTGGAGCGGGAGAAACAAGGTTACAAGTCAAAGAGAGAAATCGTGATTGATGACAAGAGACTAGTAGTGTTTCCAGCCGAGTTCGCACTGGAGAAGATTAGGAAAAAAGGCAAACGTTAATTCTCTTTGAAGCATAACATTCTGTGCACGGTGACTCTGCATGGTCAAACGCGGTCTCTACGTTGGAAGATTCCAACCATTCCACTTGGGACACCTTAACGCGATCAAGAGGGTTTTGAAAGAAGTCGAAGAACTTGTGATAATCATCGGCAGTGCCCAATACAGCCACACCACCAGAGACCCATTCACGGCTGGAGAACGTTTAGTCATGGTACGCACGGCTTTGGAAGAGGCAGGCATCAATGACTCACAGGTTTGGATTGTACCCGTGCCCGACGTACATTTGCACATGATGTGGGTCTCAGCCATAGAGGGATACACGCCGCATTTCGATGTGGTTTTCTCCAATGAACCTTTCACGAGAAGGCTTTTTGTAGAAGCCGGCTACAAAGTCAAATCCATCCAATTCTTTGCCAGGAAACTCTATTCCTCAACTCAGATCAGGAAAAAAATGGTCAAAGGCGAGAGCTGGGAAAAACTCGTGCCAAGAAACGTGGCCGCTTTAATCAAAGAGATTGACGGCGTAAACAGGTTGAGAGACTTGACCAAAAGCGACAAAGCATAATACCTTTTCAAACTCGGGATCTTGCTTAATGCTCGTATAATTCTTCAATAGAGAACAAAACACAGGCTGCAGCAAACATCGCTGTTGATTATCATATATTGTAACAGAACACTGAATACTAAGCGTATATCCCGAAATCTCTCAACCTGAGAACAATAAGAGCACTTCCAACCGTGCATGCAACCTCATCGTAAGGTTAAATAATTCATCAAGTAGAGTTAGAAAGCCAAATCGAACTATTGCCAAAAAACGTGAGAGAATGCTTGACATTAAACTCGTTCGCGAAAACCCGAATCTTCTGAAAGAAAACCTGCAGAAGAGGGGAGATCCGAAAAACCAGGAGATACTTGACGAACTTATCGATTATGATCGCAAGTGGCGTGAAAACCTGACCAAACTCAATGAGCAACGGCATAAGAGAAGACAGATAATCGCCGAGATTGCAGAATTGAAAAAGAAGGGAAAAGATGCAGCCACTCAGATTAACGAGGGAAAAGCCATAGATTCTGAAACAACAATGCTCGAAAAAACGGTTGCCGAATACGAGCAGAAAGTGCACTATAATCTTATGAGATTGCCAAACCTTCTACACGAGTCTGTACCAACAGGTAAGGATGAAAATGACAACCTTCAAATCAGAACATGGGGAAAACCCCCTAAATTCGCTTTTGCGGCGAAAGGACATGTAGACTTGGGTCTAGACTTAGACTTAATGGATGTTGAAAGAGCAGGCAAAATCGCTGGAGCGAGGTTCTTCTATCTCAAGCGTGAAGGCGTCTTGTTGGACCTAGCCTTGAGAATCTTCGCGTTGGAAGCGATGTTCAAGAAAGGCTACATTCCCATAGAGCCGCCTTTCATGATGAGACGCGAACCCTATGAGGGAGTTGTTGCTCTCAGCGATTTTGAAGAAGTTCTGTATAAGATAGAAAATGAAGACTTGTACATGATCGCGACATCAGAGCATCCTATGGCTGCCATGTTCATGAACGAAACTCTGAAGGCTGAAGATCTGCCTCTCAAGATGGCGGGACTGAGCACAAACTTCAGAAAGGAAGCAGGAGCTCATGGCAAAGATACCAGAGGAATATTTCGCACACACCAATTCAACAAGATAGAACAGTTCATTTTCTGCAAGCCCGAAGACTCATGGAAGCTGCATGAGGAGCTTCTGCAAAATGCTGAAGAGCTGGTTCAGAAGCTTGGCCTTCCCTATAGGATCGTTAACGTTTGCACGGGCGACATCGGCACTGTAGCCGCAAAGAAATACGACATAGAGGCATGGATGCCTGCGCAAAATGGATATAGAGAGATAATTAGTTGCAGCAACTGCACTGATTATCAAGCGCGAAGACTCAACATAAAGTACCGAGAAAAAGAAGGCGAACCGCCGAAAGGCTTCGTTCACACACTGAACTCCACAGCCCTAGCCACTGGCAGAACGATCGTGGCTATACTCGAAAACTACCAGCAACCAGACGGCACCATAGTTGTACCTGAGGTTTTAAGAAAACACATGCAAGATATCAATAGAATAGGGCCCAGACGGTAAAACTTTTAATCCCCCTGGTTTTGCGTTTAACCCATATATCACTTGAACCTTTTCGGTTTTCTGAAGATTTTGGCGTCGTTGAAGTCGCACACGAATTCTGAAGAGCTTCTCATACGATCTTCCATTCGGCACAAAAGAAGCTTACGCTAGAGAGATAATGGCCGCGGACTTGGATAAGCTTGTGAGCCTCATCAGGATCTGCGGTTCCTTATGCAGACAATAGCCTACCTTTTCTGGGGTTCTACAAACAAATGAGAAATGAGGTTGATAGAAGGCATTGAAGCAGTGAATCTAGGGCGCGCGAGCTATTGGAGGGGGCGATCCCGTCTGTGGACGCTATCTTTTTTCTCCACTTAAGATATGTCTTCCAGTCAAAAGTCGATAGACTACCACAACTACGGCAATCACAAGCAGTATGTGTATCAATTCACCTACGCTAGGTAGAGCAAAGAATCCCACTGCCCACAGTATCACGAGAATGATAACAATCGCCCAAAACGTATCCATAGCTAATTCCCCAACTAAGTTTCGACTACTGGTTTTAGGTACATGTGAAGTTGTGCTTTTGAGACCTTGAGATTAAGACCCTTAGCAGTCCAGCGTGCAACCCCTTTCTCTAGGGCTGAAATGGCCAACATGTTTCGTACTCCACCTTTCTTTGCGCCAAGCACTGATTCAGCTACATCCTTGGTCAATTCAACTTCAAGGTGAGTTACTTTCCAATCTGCGGGATCTATTTCCATTTCTTTGACTTGGCCTATTTTCTCGTCTTCAGCATAAACATCCTTGTCCATAAACTCTTTGCTTTTCATCCTCATTTTTCCCTCCTCTTTTGACTCAGGTTATTTGAAGCATAGCATAAAAGCTTTTTCATCATAGGTTTAGGTGTCCCTGATTCAATGGCTAGAAGGTGAACCGCATCATGTAATCAGACGACATCGGAAGAAATGTGGCGCGTGTGTGCATTGTCTCATCAGGGGCGTCGTATTCCCAAGATCGAAGTTGAGTGATCGTTTTGAAAGAAGAATAGCTCGTGCCGACTGGGGCAAAAATCTTATATAAGAGTTTCCGAAACTGATTGTAGACAAAAAGAGTCGAGTTTTGGGAGAACAATGTCAATCCCGCCTGAGATTGCCTGGCTAATTCCGATAGTAATGCCATTCGTCATAGGCTTGCTGGCAGGTGCCGTGATCAAGAAAGCTGCGAAGCTTCTAATAGTCGTTGTCGCACTCATCATAGTCCTCGTCGCGACAGGAGTCCTGAGCTTGACCTTCACCGGCCTTTTCGATGAGGCCATGAAGTTTTTGCCTAAACTCTACGATGTCGGAAGCGGATGGCTCAACGTCCTACCTTATTCTTCCGTTTCATTCCTGATCGGCCTCGCACTGGGATTTCTGTTTGCGTAAAAGCTGGGCGCCTGGCGCGCTAAAGGGTAAAGCTTGAGCAGGAAAACTTCCATTTGATCTTTTTTCTCTGTCCAACTGTAAC
The DNA here is from genome assembly GCA_964501075.1 of uncultured Candidatus Bathyarchaeia archaeon. Lineage (GTDB taxonomy): Archaea > Thermoproteota > Bathyarchaeia > Bathyarchaeales > Bathycorpusculaceae > CAZCRE01. The sequence continues at coordinate 212 of CAZCRE010000053.1, read as the reverse complement.
AATTTCAGGATAATAGAAACGTAAACGCATCCCTCAGAAGTCCATGAACTTCTAACAAATCGAAGTGCGCGCGTATCAATAGGAAAAATCGGTGAGAGTAATGGCTGCACCAAAGGAACTGATGCGGATGCAGAAGTTCGGAAAAAGAGAAAGGGCTGGTTTCTAGGTTGTGTAGTCTTTTGTTTCTGCTTTGGAAGCATTTTCCTTGACTG
>CAZCRE010000052.1:0-9194 GCA_964501075.1 uncultured Candidatus Bathyarchaeia archaeon | reverse complement strand
CTGTCTGTTCAGCTCTTGAAACCACGTCTCTTGGCGCTAGCTCCATTTTCTCAGGGGCGTACTTCTTCATGAAGCGTTCCCCGTTAGCATTAAGCAGGTATCCACCTTCGCCTCTGGCTCCTTCCGTTATCAGAACACCAGATGGCACTAAGCCTGTTGGGTGGAATTGAACGAATTCCATGTCTTCAAGAGGCGCCCCTGCTCGGTAAGCCATTGCCATTCCGTCACCCGTGGTTGAATGCGAGAAAGTGGTAAATTCATAAATGCGTTCATGCCCCCCCGTGGCGAGGACGATGGACTTAGCTCTTAGCGCCTGCATCTTGCCAGTCTTCATTTCGATGGCTGTCACTCCTGTCGCAGTCTTGTTTTCGGTTATTATTGATGTGACAAACCATTCATCATAGAACTTCACGTTACCATACGTCAGGGCCTTGCCGTAGATAGCGTGCATCTCGTGGAAACCAGTCATATCCGCCGCGAAGCAAGCTCTTGGAAAACTGTGTCCTCCAAAGGCACGCTGGTCGATTTTGCCGTCTGCCGTGCGGCTCCATGGGCATCCCCAGTGCTCGGTCAGCACTATTTCTTTCGGTGAATGTCCCACAAAGAACTCTACGACATCTTGATCCGCGAGAAAGTCGGCGCCTTTAACCGTGTCATAAGCGTGCAACTCAAGAGAATCTTTTTCTCGCATTGCAGCCCCTGTTCCGCCTTGTGCGCAGACAGAGTGTGAACGCAATGGATGATGCTTGGAGAGAACAGCTATGTCCAGTTTGTCGCTGACTTCGGCGGCTGCTACAGCGGCTCTGAGTCCAGCGAGGCCTGCTCCGATAATGAGTAGATCGTGAGTGTTCTTTTCCATCAGTTTTCACCTTTTTGTTGAAGGTTAAGTATGGTTGTGACCTACGTTTTATAGTTTTTTCCGGGGGATGGGAGTTTTGAAATGTCTGTGCTGTGTGAAAAGATCTGCGTGTTTGGGTTCTTGTAACTCGTTTTTGTCGCTGTGCGTTCAGCGTTACTAGCGTCAAATCTCCCGTGTGACAGCACTTTTTCTCATGTGAGGCTTTCGCTAGGACGTGTTTACAAGATTTTTATAGTTAGTTCCGTCTTCTAGTTGTTGACTAGTCAATGTTTGACGCTGAGAAGTTCATTCAGGAAAAAGTGAAAGAGTTAAGGGACAAAATCAGAGGCAGGGCCATTATCGGGGCTTCTGGCGGAGTTGACTCCACGACCTCTGCAATCTTGGTCAATAGGGCCATAGGTGAGAGCCTGCTTTGCGTCTTGGTGGACACTGGTTACATGCGGAAAAACGAAACAGAGACCAACGAGAGACTGCTGAAGAAGCTTGGCCTTAACGTTCTTGTCGTGGATGCGAAGAAACGGTTCTATGACAAGTTGAGCGGAGTGGTTGATCCTGAACAGAAAAGAAAGATTATCGGCGAGTTGTTCATCAGAGTTTTCGAGGAGATAGCTCGCAAAGAAAACGCACGATTCTTTGTTCAGGGAACGATTGCTCCGGATTGGATTGAGAGTGGCGGTGGACTCAGGGACAGAATTAAGTCTCATCATAACGTGGGCGGTTTGCCTGAGAAGATAGAGTTTGAGATTGTTGAGCCTCTTCGGGATCTGTACAAGGATGAAGTGCGCATCGTTGGAAAGGCGTTGGGGCTGCCTTCTGAGCTTTATGAGCGGCAGCCGTTTCCTGGGCCTGGCTTGGCTGTGCGCATCGTTGGTGAGGCGACGACTGAAAACGCGAGGATTGCCCGCGAGGCATGCGCTATTGTGGAGGAGGAGATAGAGAAGGCCGTTGCAAAGGGCGAAATGTCTAAGCCTTGGCAGTATTTTGCTGTTTTGTTGCCTTGCAAGGCTGTGGGTGTTCATGGCGATGTGAGGGTTTATGGCCGTGTTGTTGTGGTTCGGTCTGTTGAAAGCTTGGATGGGATGAGCGCAGCGTATTCGAAGATTCCTCACGAGGTTCTGGAGCGCATATCGGTAAGAATTTCGAACACTTTGAAGGATGATGTCAGTAGGGTCGTGTTTGACGTAACCAATAAGCCGCCTGGGACGATCGAGTATGAGTAGACCGGTCAAGGTTTATGTTGTGGATAATGGCGGGCAGTGGACGCACAGGATTTGGCGGGTCTTGAGAGAGGTTGGCTGCGACTCCAAGATAATTCCTAACACGACAGACGTGGGTGAAATAGATGCGGATGCGCTTGTCCTGAGCGGTGGGGCGCCGCGAGTCGTTTGGGAATCTCCAAAACTGGGCAACTGCATTGACTATTTTGAGCGTTTTCAAGGCCCAATTCTTGGCGAGTGCCTTGGGATGCAGTTGATGGCTATTCATTTTGGCGGCAAAGCGGGTCCATCTGAGATTCCAGAGTTTGGGTTGTCTCGTTTGAGGGTGATTGAGGAGGATGACCTGTTCAAGGGTTTGCCGAAGGAGTTTTTGGTCTGGGAGTCTCACAATGACGAGGTAAAGGAAGCACCCAATTTCACTGTTCTCGCTTTGTCGGAGAATTGCAGGATTCAGGCTGTAAAACACTGGCATAAACCCTTTTACGGAGTGCAGTTTCACCCTGAAGTGAATAACACTGAGCATGGGGAAGAGATTCTGCGGAATTTTGTAAGAACCGTCAAGGTAGAGCAATGAAGAAGGGGCTTATCCTCTTATCATGGTGAGGATCATTTTGAACCTCTTAACGGCTTTCAGACTGTGCGGATGATTAGCCGGCATGACGATTGCTTCACCTTCTCGCAAGTGGTGAGTTTTGCCTGAGATGGTTATTTCCGCTTCGCCGTCGATGATTTGGACCATCGCGTCAAACGGTGCTGTATGTTCGCTCAGCCCTTGCTGTTCATCAAACGCGAATAGTGTCACTGTGCCCGCTTTCTCGTCGATTAGCGTTTTGCTCACGACTGAGCCTTCTTGATATTCTATCATGTCTTTCGGTCTGGTCGCTTGTTCGGGGAGTTTCTCGACGTTTTCTCGCTTCTTGTTTTTGCTCATGATATTCTTCCTCTAAACCGGAACTGTGGTGGCAATTCAGTCAGGTTTTCTGGGTTTTCTCCATTCTTGAGAAAATGCACTGTTGATCTGGTGCTGGGCATTCCATGGCTGGGTGATGTAGGCATTTTCTCCTTTTGGCTCTTGTCTTGTTTGCCATTGAGGCCACTGTCGCCTTGTTGCCTTGCCACTGTTTCTTTGCATGTTTGCTAGGTGCGACATGGATTTTATAGTTTCCTCTTTTCTGTGCTGTGAAAGTGTTTTCTCAGAAACTTTTTTATGACGTTTCCACTATGCCATTAACCATTCGGGAAAGGAGTTGGAGCTTGCATGTTTGTAGGTATGGATCATGTTGGAGTTGCTGTGAAGAGCCTGGATGATGCTATCCGCGTTTATCGTGACGCTTTGGGATTTGAGCTTAAAGGCATTCATGTCTTAACAGAGCGAAAAGTCAGAGTTGCCTTCATTTCTACGGGTGGCAAGACGCAGATCGAGCTTTTGGAGCCACTTGACAGCAATAGTGCTATTGCGAAGTTTCTTGAGACTCGCGGTGAAGGTATTCACCATTTTGCTGTTGAGGTAGACGACATTGATGCCGTTCTTGCAGAAATGAAGAAGAAAGGCGTTTCGTTAATCGATGAGCAACCTCAGATGGGTGCGGAAGGGAAAAGAATCGCGTTTGTTCATCCCAAGAGCACTAAAGGCGTGCTTATGGAACTCGTCGAGAAACCCAAGCGGTAAGACTGAACAGTGCAAGCAAACATCGACTTAAACGAGCTTCTCGAAGGCTTAGATACCAAACGTGTTGGAAGAAGCATTTTCTTCAAGCGTTCCGTTGCTTCAACAAATAGCTGGGCAAGAAGGTTTGCGCGGCTTGGCGCTTGCGATGGAACCGTTTTCCTTGCTGAGTCTCAAACTGCTGGACGAGGAAGACTGAAGAGGAAATGGGTTTCGCCTGCAGGAGGATTATGGTTTTCCGTTGTCCTTAGACCTAAGCTCAAGTCGGCAGAGGCGTTTGGGCTTGTTTTTGCTGCGAGCTTGGCCGTGGCTGAGGTTCTGGAAGAGTTGTACGGGTTAAAGACGCAGGTGAAGTGGCCGAATGATGTTCTGGTGGATTCGAAGAAAGTCTGTGGAATACTCGCAGAGACGAAGCTGGAGAGCAAGAACGTCGAGTATGTTGTGGTCGGAGTAGGCATTAACGCGAACTTTGGAGTGAAGAGGTTTTTACCAGAAGATTTGTGGAAGACAGCTACTTCGCTTGAAGATGAACTTGGCAGAAAGATCGAGTTGGAAATGCTCTTTAAAGCGTTGCTGGAGAAGCTGGAAAGACTATGTGATGTTTTTTTGGAGAAGGGTTTCTGTGTTGTCTTGGATGAATGGAAAAAATACGCTGGCTTTCTTGGTCGTCAAGTGGAAGTGGTGAGTATGGATGAGGAATTGACTGGTTTGGCATTGGATGTTGACAGCAGTGGCTCTCTGGTTTTGAAGCTTGGGGATGGAACGGTGAAGCATGTTTTTGCGGGAGATGTTGTGTTGCGATCCGAATAGGAATGGACGGATTAGTGTATTTTGAGCAGCCACTTGGATGCAGTTTGCCCCTACTTTCTTTTTCCTGTGATGTTGAAGCCTCTTTTCTTCAGTTGGTCAAGTAGTTCCTTTGGGTCTGGGTACCATTGGCCCCATTTTCTGCAGATATGCTCTGTCCAACTGTAGTTGTCATAGGTGAAAGTTTCCTTGCGGTTTTTTTCCAACGGTATCTTGGCCTTTGCTTTTCGGTAGTAGTCTTGAGCGAGGTATCCTTCATCCATCGTTTTCATGGCTTCTGAGATCATCTTTTGGCTTAGCTTTGGGTATTTGTCTTCGAAAAGAGTGAACTCTAATGGGTATCGGGGTCTCGTGTGTGGGTCTTCTGCTGGGTACCCCATTGCCAACTGCACTAGTGGGAAGACTTTCTTGGGCAAATCATATTCTTGTGCGATTTTGTCGGCTCTGTATGGTGCGGCTCCGAGGAAGCAGCTGCCGAGTCCGAGGCTTCTTGCGGCTGTCACCATGTTTTCTGCCATGTATGCCGCGTCTTGTACTCCGAAGAGTAGCAGTGTTAGGTCGTTGGTGGCTAGTTTCCATTTTCTTTTGGTCATTATTTTTTCGAACTTGTGAAAGTCAACGCAGATCGTGAACAGTAATGGGGCATTCCAAGGGTTACGTTTTCTGTTTCGTGATAGTAGTACGCTGTAGGATTGTGAGGCAAAAGGCGCCTGCTGACCAGCCCTCACGATCGTCTCAACGACTTCTTGGGAAGGAATGTCGTCTGTGTATTTTCGAATTGACTTGTGAGCAAGCATTGCCTGAATTACAGGATTAGACTTCATGACACAACCTTCTTCTGCTGATGTGCATTCGAAATCCCGCAGATTTATGTTTTTCCTATGCGGCTATGACGTCACATTCTTGAACCGTTCGCGGGCTAATCAATGGTTTGAACTAGTATTTCCAGAGCAAGGTCAGGATTCCAAGAGTCAGAATGGGCGAACAACAGGAAATTGAAACTCTTATCAACGAAGAGGCTCTGCTTTTAGCGATGTACCTTAGAAACGAAAGGCGAGAATGGCAACCCCGAATAGGCATGACTCTTTAGCCCCATATAGGGAAAGCCAAAACAGAAAATAGGAGAATCCTTCGCGCGCTATTAATACGCGCGTAGCAGAGATTTTTTTTGGAAGCATTTTATGACATATGTCCAGAATTCGCGACGATACATTTTTTTTAATTACTTCCCAGATTAACCGACCTATCGTAATGAATGCAGAAAATAGCTTGAACGCTTCCCAGACACTCGGCAAATCCATTCTGGTCAAGTGCAGTAATGTGAAACCGATATTTAAAATAGGCGTCAGCCACTACTAGAGTGTCGAAATTGTCACTTCTCGATGAGTTGTTTCGTTCCTATGGCTTCAAAGAATTGGTAGACGTAATAATCAATAAAATCGGTTTCGGTTCGTTGATTATCTTATTCGGTGCGTACTTCGCTGCAATTGTCTACTTCTCTGCCTTACCGTCTAAGGGTCGCTTTTCGACTGACTTTTCTCAAAGCAGCGCAGTTGAGTTTTTTTCACAAGCATTCTATGTTTTCTCTTTTCTCATTCTTTTGATGCCTTTCATATCTGGGTGGTACTCTTTCTTGCTAGTACTACTTTTGTATGGCGCTATCGTTGGTGCGATGTTAGACAACGTGCGTGTTCTCAGGCGAGACTTCACGTTTAATGAATACGTGCAATTCAGGCAAAGCGGTGTTACGTCGATTAAGTCGATGATGGGGAGATATAGGGGGATTTTTTTGATTTGGTTAGTGGTGCTAGGCGAATTGTTAGCGTTTTTATACTTTGACCCAACAATTCCACTTTTTGGATGGGCAGTGATTCTCTATTCCTTAGCTGCTGCTTTTCTTCAAGTCGCATTAGGACAAGGCTTTCTTTATAATGCCCGTTCATGCGCGTATGCAAAAATAACGACTTCTGATGGACTTGTTGAAGGGTTCATTGTAGCGAAGGGTTCAGACCACTACTTAGTGAAGACCAGAGAGAACGAAGTATTGCTGTCAAGTGAATATGTAAAATCTGTTTCTCCATCGCCTCTTCCCAAATAGCTTTGGCCTTGAGTTCTTGTGGGTTGGAGCGCGAGCGTCATGCGAGCGCGACGTAATAGTTAAGCATGATGTTGAATAGAAAAAGTTTGGGTTTGGGTTTGGGGGTAAAGTTTTATCCCAACCCAACCCAAACGATACAGAGTCACTAGGATATGCATGCTATATGCTGGATTTCTTCAAGCCAAGAACGTTCAGCGGACAGGTTTCTCGTAGGTCAAGTACTTCTCCAGAACATTAAACCCGATTCTCTTATAGAGTTTCAGGGCTCCGGTCTCGTTGAAATCATCAACATCCAACACGGCCTTAGTCATCTTCTCAGTTCTAAGAACACCAAGCCCATAGAGCACCAATGCAGTTCCAATGCCACTCCTTCTATGATTCCTCAGAACTCCCAAACCCAAAACTATGCCCGCATTAGCATTCTTCTCCGAATTATATCTCTCATCTATGGCAACGATAACAAAACCGACGCACTTTCCATCTCGCACTGCGAAGAAACCCTTCAAATAAGAATACAGATTGTTTCTCAGAAGATGTCGAATCTCCTCAACGCTGGTCGGCCGAAAATTCACCTGCCCTTGTGCACATTCATTGCGAAGCGAATTCAGTTTCTCGATGTCTTCATCAACAAGTTCACTAAGTGGTTTTATACTAAATCCTTTGTTTACGTCAATGTCAGACGGAATCCTTGTTAGGTCAATCTCCATAAGACTGGTCTTGCGAATCAGGTTGAAGCCCAACTCCTCAAGAAACTGTACACGGTGTTTCCCGTTTGGATCAGACCAGCGCAATCGTGGAACAAACATCTTGTTCACTTCCTTTTTTTCTAGCTGATCTACCGCAAACCCAGCAAGTTCTCTTTCTACGCCGGATCCACGTAGCTTCGGGATAATGGCAAGATCGCCAACAACCCCCCTTTTCCCATACTCCATTCTCTCTTCAAAAACATGAACCACCCCAGCAGGACATCCGTCAAGCTCTGCCACCCATCTTTCGCCACACAGCGAACGCGAGGCCTTCTGCTCCTCTCGAACAAACTCCTCCACCGAAATTGTCCTCCAATCTCTAAACTCCCCGTAGGCAGCGTTCAAGACACCAACCCATGTTGACTCATCATGTCCGCTGATGAATCTCCGAATCCTTAGCATACGCCTCTCACCTGCATTCCATATATCAGTCTAGGTCGAGTATTCACAGTTGGACTTGCAAGGCTTAAGAGTAACTCACGTATCGTGATCACAAGTCGTTCTTCGGTGTCCGGGCCGGGCACATTTATGATCCCCACCCTCGTTGGGTTTGGGGGTAAAGTCTTATCCCGAATCCGGAAGCGCCTATTTTTTGCCTTTCAAGTGTTTTGCAGGAAGCGGAACCTGTTTTTTCTGTTTTCTTTTCTCGTCTTTCTCTCTCTGCAGTTTCTTATGCTGCTCTAAACCCGTAGCTTTCTTTTCTCTTCTTGACAAGAACTCATCAACCTTAGCAAGCAATAGAAGCATTGCGCATTCTAAAACGTTGTCCTCTTGTCTACAGCACAAGGAGCGTATACCCGATTCCGACTATACCTATACCTGAATACTGACCATACTAAACCGAGTATACACGCAATCAAGCCTTTTTCCATGAAGCACGTCGTCGTTGGTTGGGGTAAAGTTTTATCCAAGTGGTTTTCGGGCGATTGCCTGCAAATCGTCCGCCAACGCTAATGCGTCAGGTTGTTCACATAAGGCAAGCTCAAACTGAAGAATCTTGTTGTATAAACTCCTTGAACGCCCTTTTTTCGTAAACAACTCTTTCGAAATTCGTAAGGGCATAGTTGTAGCTTTGCCCACGATCTTTTCGACGCTAAATCCGTTTCTTTCCAACATTTTCCTAAACTCGTCTGGAGTCCAAGTATAAATCTTGACTTTGGTATTTTCAGGCATGGTGCCATACTTCTTGCGAAGCAGTATGTCTAATGCGTTTTCCATATCGCTCGGATTTGGCTTCTCTGGCAATGCAACCAAAGACTGAACATAACGATTAGGCGCGGAAATTATCAGTCTTCCTCCTCTTTTTAAGATTCGGTTCAATTCCTTTAGGAGAATGTCAGGGTTTTCGAAAAAGAGAAGGGCAAGTTCACAAAGAATCATGTCAAAGGTTTCGTCGGGGTAGCTTGTTTTTGTAATGTCCTCTCTTTTTATGATTATTCTGTTCTGAAGACCTTCTCTTCTTATCCTCTTTTCGGCGGTTTCTAGCATCTTTTCTGAAATGTCCAGTAAGACCACTCTACAGCCTTTCCTTGCCATGCGAATTGACCAGCGACCCGTTCCTCCACAAGCATCAAGGATTAAGGCGTTGGGGTCTGTAGGAAGATATGGTTCAATGTGCCTCCACGTAATCTGGTTATGGACTTGAAAGTATAGAAGGCCGAAATAGTTGTCATAGGTCTTCGCTTTTCCGTTGAAATAACTCTCCACCCCATCCGTTTTCTTCAAGTGTTTTGACACAAGCCCCAAATCTTCGTTCCCATATGTTCATTCGAGTTCAGCTATAACTTTTCCGCAATATGAA
>CAZCRE010000051.1:0-9386 GCA_964501075.1 uncultured Candidatus Bathyarchaeia archaeon | reverse complement strand
ACAAGGTTTCTCGGAGCGGGGAATGAAGAATGATTTGGCACAGCTATCAACTGGACGATTCGATCCTGAAAACGAACGATGCAGTGTCACTGTTGAAGACGGAAAGAGGACTGGTGGAAATCGGCAAAGATGGGCTTGCAGTGTCAGTGAAGCTTGACGGAGTGGTGAGAGGCTACGTTTTCCAAGGCCGCTGCAAGCTTGCCCTCGACACAATCGTTGAAACCAAAGACGGAGCAATTGGCAGGCCAATCGAGAAAGAGGTAAAAAAACCGTTCCTAGCACTGGGGACAAGCAAAGAACTGCAACAAAACTTGAGCATCGCAAACGTCGACGACCTCAAGGGAATGGACTATGAGAACTCTCAACAGTTCTTGACTGAAGCCCGAGAACTGCTAAGTCATTTTTCTCGGAGGAGGATGGGCTGCTGTGATTTTTCGGCGGACTCTGAGTGTTCAATATTCGCTTTTCCAAACGATAGTGGCAAGGTAGACATTCTTTTGTCCGATGGGTCCAAGCTTGTCTATAAGGCTGTTGGCATGGTCTTCATCGCGGATGGGAACAAGACTGTTCTAAGAAGCCCTGAGCACGTGATAGTGTCTGACGTTGGAAAATGCCTCACCATAAGAACATAGCAGTACCGTCTTGGTTTCCCCGTTTTCCTCCTTTTTTGTTTTGGGAAGTTTTATCTAGGGCTTCGCTGATTTCTAGAGTGTTTTCGGTTGGGTTTAGGCTTTGTCAGGCAAACGTGAGCAGAGGCTAAAGGCAAAAAAGACCAGAACCTTTAGAAAAAGATTGGCAGCAGTCATAACCATTGTTCTCATCATAGTTGGGGTGGTGGCTGTCTACAAATTCAATAGTGGTGGAACCAGTCCGAGCCTGACTGGTAACGTTGTTCTTTTCGTGACAAGCATGGGCAACATTACTATCGAGCTGTATGATGATATGCCTATCACAGCGGGCAATTTCAGGAACCTCGTAAGCCGCGGGATATATGATGGAACTATCTTCCATCGTGTTGCTAAGGGTTTTGTGATTCAGGGCGGAGACGTTACGTCTAAGGGAATAACGGTGCCCCCGATTCAGGATGAACTCCCCAACAAGCACAGCAACGCGCGGGGTTCAGTGGCTATGGCGAAAACAAGCGAACCCAACTCTGCAACGAGCCAGTTTTTCATAAACTTGAACGATACAAACGCTGCCAAATTGGATAGTGATTACTCGGTTTTTGGCAGGGTAACAGCAGGCATGGATGTCGTGGACGCTATCAGCCAAGTGCCCATAAACCCTGGGCTTTCCGAGAATGATGGCAAACCGGTGCAAGACGTGACGCTGACAAAAGCGGAAATCATTGGATAACCAGTAGCCTAAAGCGCGTTGGGACAGAAAGCTTGACTCAAACCTTATGAGCTCGCCAGTTCATACTGAAAATCGGTGCTCGAATGGTGATCTGCGTTAAGTGGCTTGGTCATGCCAGTTTTCAAATCAGAGCGGTGAACAAAGTCCTCTACGTTGATTTGAAGAAATATGGGAATGTTGTTGAGACCTCGGAGAAAGCAGATATCATTTTGGTCACGCATAATCATGGCGACCACTGCAGTCCGCCCAAAATCCAGAAGCTTCGCAAGAAAGACACCGTCGTAATTGCTCCCAAGAACTGCGCTTCAAGGATCGGCGGAAGCGTCAAAACCATCAAACCTGGAGAGGAAATCGTTGTTGATGGCGTGAGGATTGGGGCAGTTGAGGCTTATAATGTTAAGCGGTTCAAGCCTTCAGGAAAGCCTTGGCATCCCAAGGGATATGGAGTAGGCTACTTGATAAAGGCCGAAGGCAAGACGATTTATCATGCTGGAGACACGGATTTCATCCCAGAAATGCGTCTTCTCAAGGACATTGCCTTGGCTCTGCTTCCTACGGGAGACAAGTACACCATGGATGATGCTGAAGCCGCCGAAGCTGCGATAGCAATCAACCCAAAAACTGCGATGGCTATGCACACTTGGGAAAAAGACCGTGAGGAATTCAAAAAGAAAGTCGAAGCTAACTCGGAGACTGAGGTAGTTCTGCTACAAGAAGGAGAAGAATATCAACTGAAATAGGAAGAGTGCAGCGCGCACGCCCATTTTGCTCCTTTGCAAGCTTGGTTCTTAGAGATGTTTGACTTAGATGATTCGTGAGTTTTGTGGCGCCGCCGATAGGACTTGAACCTATGACCGACTGGTTAACAGCCAGCCGCTCTACCGGGCTGAGCTACGGCGGCCCAAACTTGCGCTTCAACAGCTTTCAGCTTTGTAGCGATATTTAAGTTTAGTTATCCACCGATAACCGCTTCAGAGTCGCTCCTCGCTTTGCTACACTCAAATGTGCAATGTCAGTCTTCCGCCTAGAAAGATGTATATTTGGCGTTTTCCAATTAGGTCGAAACAATCGTTGGAGATGTAAATCTGATTTGAAGAAGATCCTAGAAGTCAGGTGGCACGGCCGAGGCGGTCAAGGGGCATGGACGGCAAGCGAGCTTCTGGCACGGGCAGCCATCGCTGAAGGAAAATACATCCAGTCCTTCCCAGAGTTCGGACCTGAAAGAATGGGTGCGCCGGTAACAGCTTTCACGAGAATAAGTAACGAGCCTATTCGCTTGCATTGTGGGGTTTACAGCCCTGATGTTGTAGCTGTTTTGGATTCAACCCTGCTTAAGTCAGTCAAAGTTGCTGATGGCTTGAGCGACCAAGGTGGGAACATCGTGGTCAACACAAATGATGAGTCAGCCGAGGTCAGAAAACTGCTTGGCTCAGGCAGTGGCAAGCTTTGGACGGTTCCCGCCACTGAAATCTCGATCAGAATCCTAGGAATGCCGATAACAAACACGGCCATGCTGGGTGCCGTGGCGCGAGTGACGGGGATAGTCAGCTTGGAGACTGTTGAGAAGATGGTGAAGGGTCGGTTTAGACCGGATGTTGCAGAGAAAAACTTTGCAGTTGTCAAGGAAGCTTATGAGGGGGTAAGACCTGAATGAGTTCGAAAGAAAAAAGCTGGAAGGAGATCCCGCTAGCAGGTGTGTGCTGGAAATCCAGCAAGACCTATCTGACAGGCGACTGGAAGACCTACCAGCCTGTGAGGGACATAGAGAAATGCACTAAGTGCCTTCTATGCACGATCTTTTGTCCAGATGGGGCGATCCACTGGAAACCCGAAAAAGGCGACATAGAGTTTGACCTCAGCTTCTGCAAGGGATGCGGCATATGCGCTAATGAATGCCCGACAAAAGCGATCACTATGAGGATTTAGCATGGAGGATTAGAAAGATGAAGAGTATTATTAAACAGGAAATCATGGGCTTAAACGGTGATGAAGCTGTTGCGTACGCGGTGAAACAAGCCGACGTGGATGTCGTCGCAGCCTACCCTATAACTCCGCAAACCATAATCGTTGAGAAACTCAGCGAGTACGTCGCTAATGGCGAGGTAAACACAGAATTTGTCTGCACCGAATCCGAACATAGCGCGATGGCCGCCTGTTTGGCAGCAGCTGCCACGGGCGCACGAACCTTCACAGCCTCAGCGTCCGCAGGCCTAGCGTTAATGCATGAGATGCTTTTCGTGACTTCAGGGTGCCGTGCACCCGTAGTCATGGCGGTTGCGAACAGGGCACTATCAGCACCACTTAACATTCATGGTGATCATTCAGATGCTATGGCACAACGTGACAGCGGCTGGATACAGATCTACGCTGAAAACGCTCAGGAAGTCTATGACTCAATCCTCCAAGCTTTCAGAATTGCCGAGCACTTGGACGTTCAGCTGCCAGTTATGATTGGGTTGGATGGTTTCACGTTAAGTCACACTCTGGAAAACGTGCAAGTCTTGCCTGATGATGTGGCGAAGGGATTTGTGGCAACTCGGCAACTCCCAACGGTGCTCACGCACGAAGGCAAGAGCGTTCCATACAAGCTCGATCCCGCAAATCCTATGACGATGGGACCAGTGGCTTTGCAGAACTATTATTTCGAGTTCAAGCGGCAGCAAGAAGAAGCGATGAAAAACGCGCTGAAGGTCATTCAACAGATCCAGAACGAGTACGGGCAACTAACAGACAGGTATTACGGCAACGGGCTCGTCGAGAACTACAAGCTTGACGATGCAGAAGTGGCCATACTCTGCGTAGGCTCAACCGCTGGAACCGTGAAAACAGTCGTGGACGAACTCAGAGCGAAAGGCGTGAAAGCTGGCCTGCTTAGACTTCGCACTTTCAGGCCGTTCCCTGCAGAAGAAGTAGTCAAAGCTCTTAGCAAGGTCAAAGCCGTTGCTGTCATGGACAAGAGCATGAGCTTCGGCGGAAACGGCGGCGCAGTCTGCCATGAGACTAGACACGCGCTCTACGATGCGCCCAATCATCCCTACGTCGCCAACTACATTTACGGATTAGGAGGCAGAGACACGAGCCCAAACCAAATACTCAACGTTTACGAAGATCTGCAGAAAATCGTTCAAACCAGTCAGGTTCTTGAAAGAATACGTTACATTGGATTGAGGGATTGAAAAGGAGGAAGAACTGAGTGAGTTTCGCTGAAGGAAAATTCACTGCAAAAAATATCGCTGAAAAACCAGACCTGTTCATGTCAGGGCACCGAGCATGCGCCGGATGCGCACCTGCAACAGTGCTGAGACTGATTATGAAGGCTACGAGAGGACCGACAATAGTAACGAACGCAACAGGCTGCATGGAAGTCTCGTCAACGATCTACCCATTCACATCTTGGGCTGTCCCGTGGCTGCACACAGCGTTCGAGACTGCCGGAGCTAACGCAGCAGGGATCGCGGCTGCACTGAAAATCCTCAGAAAGAAGGGGAAGATAAAGGATGAACAGATCGACGTTATTGCGTTGGCAGGCGACGGTGGAACATACGACATTGGTATTCAAGCGCTTTCGGGAGCTGTCGAAAGAGGTCACGATTTCCTGTATGTTCTTTATGATAATGAGGCTTACATGAACACGGGCATTCAAAGAAGCGGCGGCACACCATACGGCGCGTCAACGACCACTTCGCAAGCCGGCAATGCTGTTCCGGGGAAGCTTGAAAACAAGAAGCCGATCGCCGACATCATGGTGGCGCACGACATGCCCTACGTTGCAACCGCGTCGGTGTACCACTGGAAAGACCTTATTCAAAAAGCAAGGAAAGGCATCGAAGTGGATGGCCCAGCATTTCTGCATGTGTTTGCGCCTTGCCCAAGAGGCTGGCGTAGCGACCAAGCCAAATCCATAGAGCTTTCTAGGTTGGCCGTCGAAACATGCATCTTTCCGTTGTGGGAAGCCGTGGACGGGGAATATCAGCTGTCCACGCCAAGCAAGGTGATCGCTTTGGCTCCGCAGAAGAAGAAGCCAGTCAAAGAATACTTGCTAGGGCAAGGACGCTTCAGACACTTGTTCACTCCAAAGTACGAGAAGATGCTTGACGAGATTCAGCAGTTGACGGACAAAAAATGGCAAAGACTGCTAAAGAAATGTGCAATGACACTGCCAGCGAAGACAGCGTAGGTCATCAAACCTCGTTTCCCAACCGTTCAAAAACTGCTCAGAAGATGTGACCTTGAAAATCGTTGCCTTAGACGAAAATTCAGAGAAGACTTTCTGGAACCACGTCAATCAAGACCCATTGCATTACTATTTCTTCATTGTCGATTGGCAACAGCGCAGAGATCAAACAGAGATTCTGCTTGCAATGGAGACAGACAAGGTCGAAGGCATGGCGCTGCTGTATACGGATTATATCGTTCAGCTTAGGGGAGGCCGCAACGCCGTAGAATCCCTAGTCAAACATGTTAACCTAGATCAGATTGAGCTGCAAGCACCAATGGACTGCGAAGATATAATCCTCAGAAAATACCAACCACTTTCACCTCGTTCCAAGCATGAGCTGGTTTTGATGCGCTTAAGTAAAGGTGACGAAACCCTGCAGTTCACAGAGATGCCTGTGCGATTGGGGGTTGAAGACGCTGAAAGAGTTGTTGAGATCATGGCGGAAGCTGATCGGGAATGGTGGAGTGAATTGACATCGGAAACGCAGAGGAAGGCGCTGGAGACTGGGTTCTGGATCGGTGTGAAGCAGGAAGGGAAACTAGTTTCAGTTGGTGGCACCCGTTTCTTTGATCTGGTGAGCAATATCAGCACGGTAGCCACAGATGAGCAATACAGGAACAGAGGTTATGCAACATCAATAGTATCAGGGCTCGTTCAAGAGATTTTCAAGCATTCGCCGACAGCCATTATCCATGTGATGCGTGATAATGGTCCAGCCGTTAAGGCATACTCGAAGGTCGGGTTCAAACCCTACAAGCACTATTTGCTTATGAGGGCAGAACGAATCAAAACCTAGCTTTTTTCATGCCGTCCTCAGGTATTTTTCGATTTCCTTTTCCGCGTTGTCTGCCTTTATGAATATGGGCACGTTCTCCATGCCTGTGGCTATGTAGCTCGAGAGTAGCCATTCGCCAAGGGCGAACTCCAAGGTTTTCTCTAATATGCCTTTGTCGACCATGAAGGTTTCAAGCATATCCTCATAAAAGCTCCTGATAGACGAGAAACGTTGCTCATAATCCATGACTTGCGCTGAAGCACCAAGTTTAAGCACGTTGCTGCTTCGTTTCAGCGCGTCAGACAGCGATGACAAGCTTGCTCTACCTCTTCTTCTGAGTTGGGTCTTTTGAAGTTAAAGTTTGTTTCAAGGAACGTGTTTGTTTTCTCGCTGGCATGCGGGGACTTAGACAAATAGAAAAAATAGAAAGAATAACAATAGTGCTCTCCAGAATCGGTAACGTGTATTAGTGTGATTGACTGAAAATGGATGCTGATGAAGAACATGCCTTCAAAGGTTAGAAGACTGCTCAATTCAGACCGCGACGACATAGTGGAAATATCGCGGCACATCTGGGATGGGCATGACTACCTGCTTTGCGTTGCCGATAAGTGGTTGCAGGATCAGAATTGCCACTTCTACGGCGTCGAAGTCGACGGTCACGTTGTGGCCGTCGGCAACCTGCGGCTCATGGAAGATGGCAAAACTGGCTGGATGGAAGGGCTAAGAGTGCACCCTGAACACAGAGGCAAGGGGCTCGCCAACGAGATAACCAAGTACTTGGTCAGAAAAGCTAAGCGGTTGGGTGTGCAACGGCTTAGGTATACGACAGCGAACAGAAATAAGGCTTCTCTGAAGCTTGCAAAAATGGCTGGGTTTTCAAAAATGGTAGAGATGGCTGTTTTCTGGCACCTGAATCCAGAGCAATTGCCTTCAATCAAAAGCTACCCTACGATAGAAAAGTCAAATCCCACACGGGTCTACAGCTTGCTACGGGCAAACTCAACCATTGTTCCAGATGGAGTGTTGTTCTATGATTGGAAGGCCTCGGATGTTTCTCTCCAGAATCTTGAAGAGATAGGCAAAACCCACGAGTTCGATATTGCCCTGAGGAGAAGAAAACTGGATTCGTTGTCATTTGGTTATCCCAGACCACAACCAGAACAAACGTGGTGGAGCTTCACGATCTACGCCGCTGATTCGGACGGTTTTCTATCTCAATTATCCCATAATCTGAAGAGAACATCAGAGCTTGGTTTCAAGCCGATCGTTTGCACGTTTGAGACCAGATTTGAGAAGGAACTGAAGGAAGTGCCGTGGATATCCAAGGAGCACTGGAGAACTCGCCTAGTCTTGCTTGAAAGACAGATGCATAAGCCTGTAGGTAAAGATGGAAAACCGAGAACTGGAAAGTCAGGAAAAGGAAAATAGCGTTTGGCGCGAGACGTAAACCTTCTGGGCTGCTGTGTGCCCGATATCTCATATGGGCCTCTGGAACCACGGATGAAGAGCAAGAACGAGGAACTAACGGAATAATCAAGCAAGGAAGTAGCCGTCACGCTCGTCGCAAACAGAAATTCAGAGAGAGTTTCAGCATGGCGCAAACCTCGAACTCTCAAGTTACAAAGCCTTTAATCTTGGAAGAACACTGCTTTTGAAGGGTGGAAAATGTATTGTATGAAGAACTGGCTAAGACAGTTGTCAGGGATGCGTTGAACGTTGACGCGAGCGATGTCGTCACGATAACGACTTGGGATCATACAATCGATGTCGCTAATGCTATGGCGGTTGAGTGTTTCAAGCGAGGCGCGGACGCGATGATGAGTCTTTGGACAGACGAGTACTACTATGGGCTGCTCAGAGAGCTGTCTGAAGAGAGTCTAGGGGTGTGTTCAAAGATATGTGAAGCATTCACCGAAACGGAGACAGCTACTATCAACATGTTCGGCCCGAAGAATCCTGAGGGTCTGAAGAGCATACCTCCCTCGAAAATCAATACTTGGGGCGAAGGCGAGAGAAAGGCTCACTATCCGAGAAACATTGAGAGAAAGATCAGAAACGTTAGCCTTCCTTTTGCATTGTTGACGCCTGAGAGGGCTAAAGTCTACGGCTTCGATTTCGGGAAATGGAAGAGAACGATTGATTCTTCTGTGACGATGGATCTGAAGAAAATAGCTGAAAAAGGACGGGACGTCGCAGCAATACTTGCAAAGGCTCACACAGTCCACTTGACATCTCCGAATGGAACAGATCTAGTCTTCGAGCTAAACAAGAGACCAATCCACATCGACGACGGCATAATAGACAAAGAAGACATCGAAAAGAAATCGCTGGATGCGCAACTGCCTGCAGGATCTGTCTTGACAACGATTTCGGAAACAAGTGGGAACGGTAAAGTGGTCTTTGACAGGCCGCTTCAGACGATGGGTTTGAACGTTTATGACATCGAGTGGAAGTTTAAAGATGGAAAACTCACATCGATGAACGCAAAGAAGAACCTTGAACCAGTATCCAAGCAGTTTGACCAGGCCTCTGGAGACAAAGATAAGATAAGCTTCATCCAAATCGGGTTGAACCCAAAGGCAGATTATGGTTTTCTAATGGACCACATCGTCGAAGGGGCAGTCCAGATAGGCATTGGAGACAACGAGTACATCGGCGGAAGGAACAATTCCTCATTTGGCATAGCGGCTACGCTGGGCAAGGCAACGCTTGACGTTGACGGAAAAACGATAATCAGAAACGGACTGTTGCTACCGAAGTAACGTCTTTCGCACGTTACCCTGAGCAGCTAATCGGGATGAGCAGCAACCCTTTTTTCTCTTTTCAGTGTACTTTTCAACTTCGCCGAAGAGTCATAGCCCAACCAGTCTTAGTCCTGACATTCCATTAGGGTTCGTGCCTTAACATGTGCAACGTAGCTGTCTCAGTTCACTTTTTTGTTGGTTTCAGCGTTTGGGCATTTTCCGTAGTACTTCTACAATTTCTTGTATGTCGGGAAGCTGGCCTAGTTTGTAGATTTTGAAAAAGGCTATT
>CAZCRE010000050.1:0-9491 GCA_964501075.1 uncultured Candidatus Bathyarchaeia archaeon | reverse complement strand
AAAGAGCAGCTACAGTCTTTCGAGTTGGCCTTGAGAGACGCAGGCATACAGCACTGCAACATAGTCAGCGTCTCAAGCATCGTCCCGCCTGGCTGCAAGCTCATCCCAAGAGAACAGGGTTTGAAGTTCATAAGGCTTGGAGAGATAACTTTCGTCGTTCTAGCGAGAAATTCCACCAATGAACCGCACAGACTAATAGCTTCCTCGATAGGAGTGGCAATCCCTTCAGGAAAGAACAGTTATGGATATCTTTCCGAACACCATTCCTTCGGGCAACCGGACGACAAGGCTGGTGACTACGCTGAAGACTTAGCCGCTACGATGCTAGCCACAACGATGGGAATCCAATTTGACCCAGAAATCGCTTGGCACGAGAAAGAACAGCTGTTCAAGACCACTGGCATGATAATCAAAACGGCTAACGTGACTCAATCAGCAACTGGAGACAAAACAGGACTGTGGACCACAACCATTGCGGCAGCAGTTTTCGTGCCTGGAAAAAACGCTCTCCCAACTCGTGCGTTGGAACTGGCAAGTCGCCGTTAGAAAACCTCACCATGTTCTAAAACGATATTAGCATCTACATCCATGCTAGTAGTCGGTGAAGAGTATTTGGCGAAAAAACTGCGGGCACCAATGATCGTTGCCAACTTCAAGACCTACATTGAATCAACTGGAAAAAGAGCTGTTGAGCTTGCCGAAAAAGCAGAAAAAGTAAACGAGGAAACAGGCGTATCCGTTGGAGTAGCTCCGCAATTCACCGACATAAGAGCTATCGCAAACACTGTTAGAATTCCAGTTCTTGCGCAACATGTGGATCCAATCAAGCCCGGAGGCTACACTGGCCACGTGCTCGTCGAAGCCATCAAAGAAGCAGGCGCGATCGGAACGCTGATTAACCATTCGGAAAGGAGACTCAAGTTGTCCGAGATTGATGAGGCAGTCAGAATGGTGCGTGAGAACGATTTGGTTTCAGTTGTGTGCGCCAACAACCCGACTACTAGTGCGGCAGTCGCAGCACTTGAGCCAGACATTATCGCGATTGAGCCGCCTGAACTGATAGGCACAGGGATTCCGGTTTCAAAGGCTAAGCCTGAAGTCGTCACTGACACGGTCAAGCTTGTGAGGAAAGTGAACTCGCGCGTTACGATTCTTTGTGGAGCAGGGATAACTCACGGTGAAGATGTCGCTGCAGCGTTGAGACTTGGCACTCAGGGCGTGTTGGTCGCAAGCGGAATAGTGAAGGCGAAAGACCCATATGCGATAATGCGTGAGTTTGCAGATGCCACAAAACGTTAAGCTGGTCTGACCTAGTTGAAAGTTGAAGCTGAATGTGCGGCATGTGTTCTCAGCAGGGCCGTAGCCGAGGCTACGGAAGCCACTTCGAACCCTGCTTTGCGGTTCAGAGCCATGTGTGAGATCATCCGTCTTCTGAACCGGGAGTTTAAACCGACAGCTGTGCCAGCGGACTTGGGCACGAAAAGGGATAGGATCATCAAAAGGGTTTCTGGCAACGATGATCCGTACAAAAGAAGCAAGAGAATAAGCAATGAGAAAGCGCTGAAGCTCTTGCCGTACGCGCGGAAACTTGTAGAGGAAGGTTATGCCCAGCAGGACAGGTTCAAGAGAGCTTGCCTCTGTGCCATAGTTGGTAACGTAATGGAGTTTGACATTCCCGGTCACAAGTTCAGTTTTGGAAGCTTGAAAAGCAGTTTCAGAGACGCTTTGAAATACTTGGTGATTGACGATATTGGCAGTGCTTACGAGTTGGCAAAGAAGGCACACACAGTCCTCTATTTGGCAGATAACGCTGGCGAGATCGTCTTTGACACTTTGCTGGTTGAGCGATTGAAGGACATGGGCTTGACGGTTATTGTGGGAGTTAAGGGTGGACCTGTGATAAATGATGCTACTTTGGAGGATGCAGAAGCCTCTGGAATCAGCAAGATTGCTGATAAGATAATAACGAGTGGGACAGACGCTGTCGGTCTGGCCTTGAAGGAGGTTTCTCCAGAGTTTCTCAATGTTTATGATTCCGTGGACATGGTCTTTGCAAAAGGCATGGGCTACGCGGAAACCTTGACGGAATACAAGCTGAAGAAACCTCACCTTCTGCTGTTCAGGACTAAATGCAATCCTGTAGCGAACTTTTTCGGGCAGTCGCGGGAGAGAAATGTCGCAAAGTTGATGCCCTAGATGAACTTGCCCACCATATGCCTCGATCAAGAGGTTCTCTCGCGCTTTGAGGACGCAATCAAGAAAGAATGGCTAGTTACAAATGGCTTAGGTGGCTACGCGTCGTCGACTGTCCTTGGTTTGAATACGCGAAAATATCATGGATTGCTCGTTGCAGCTTTTCATCCTCCTAGTGATCGGCGAGTCTGTCTAGAGAAGTTAGATGAAGAAGTAGGCGTTGGAAACGACATATATTCGCTTGGGATGAACGAGTTTCAGAACGGGGTTTCGCCGAAAGGGTATGGGTTTCTCACAAAGTTTGCTGTCTCGCCTTTTCCAACTTCCACGTATAATGTGCAGAACATTGAGGTTCAGAAAACAGTCTTCATGCCTTATGAGAAAAATGCTGTTATTATCCTGTACAAGGTCTTAAATCGAATGAATTTTGACGTCAAACTTCGAGTTTTTCCGCTTTTGAACTGGAGACACTTCCACTGCACCACTGAGAAACCAAAGATGTGTGCAGAACCTGTACAGACACAGCAGGACAGAGAAGTAGCTGTCAAATTCGATTCTCCGAAGTCTGCGTTATTAATGACTGCGATTGGAGGCCAATATTGTGCTGAAGGTAGATGGATTGAAGGCGTCTTTTACCGTGAAGAGGCTGCGCGTGGCGAAAGCTGTTTAGACGATTGCTTTCAAAGTGGAGTTTTCAGTTTTGAGGTAAAAGCTAACAGGAACGGAAACTTTGCCGTTGTTGCAGTTGCAGATGAGAACGCGGCCACTGCTCGGAGAGTCATGGCTGAAATGCCCACCAACCTCTATGACATGAATGTGTTGCTAGACAGCGAGGTTGAACAACGTGACAGTTATCTAGCCAAGTTCAGAGAGACGCACTCAGATATTCGGATGAGTGAGTGGCTTAGCGTTCTGGTTTTGGCAACTGACAAGTTCATCGTCAAATGGTCTGGTATTCACCGAAAATCGGTGATTGCAGGTTATCATTGGTTCGAAGGCTGGGGAAGAGACGCGTTCGTTTCGCTTCCCGGCTTGATGCTTGTGACGGGAAGGTTTCAGGATGCCAGAGAAGTTCTCTTAGGATTCAGCAAGTATTGCAAGGATGGTTTGATCCCGAACTACGTCCCAGACCTTCCAGCAGAGCCTGCTTATAATTCGGTTGATGCGTCTTTGTGGTTTGTGAACGCTGTTCTGCAGTATCTGAAGTATACGGGCGATTTCAATTTTGTTCGGGAACGATTGTGGGAAACACTGAGAACCATAATCGACAGCCACCTCAACGGAACAGTTTTTGATATTCACGTAGATGGCGATGGCCTGCTTTCCCATGGCGGTCAATTGACGTGGATGGATGCGAAGGTTGATGGAAAGGCTGTGACGCCGAGAGCTGGAAAGGCCGTTGAGGTTCAAGCGTTGTGGTACAATGCTTTGAGAATCATGGAGTTGCTAGCAAACAGGTTTGATGAGAAGGGAAAAGCAGAAAAGTATGTCGTAGCGGCTGAGAAAGCCAAGAAAAGCTTTGAGAAATTCTGGAATCCAAAGAGGAATTGCCTGTTTGACGTTATCAGCGATGAAGGACGAGATGACTCCTTGCGACCAAACCAGATTTTGGCGGTTTCTCTTGATTTCAGCATGCTTGATGATTCTAGGAATAAGATAATTGTTGACTTTGTGCAGTGTGAGTTTTTGACACCGTTTGGTCTAAGAACACTTGTGAAAAATGACTCAAGGTATATGGGAGTCTATGCAGGTGATAGGCGAAGTAGAGACATAGCTTATCATAATGGCACGGTTTGGCCTTGGCTGTTAGGGCCATTTAGTACAGCGTTTGTGAAGGTTAGGAACCGAAGTGAGCATGAACAGGATTCTTTGAAGAACCTGTTCAAACAATTGCTCAGTAAGCTTATTTTGGAAGCAAGCTTAGGAACGATCAGCGAGATTTTTGATGGCGACCCACCGCATATACAAAAGGGTTGCGTCGCCCAAGCATGGAGCGTAGCCGAACCATTAAGAGCTTATGTTGAGGATGTTGTGCAAGATAGGCCAAGATATGAGATGCAAATTCTGCGGGGCTTAAGATGAGATTGTTGTTCGAAGGCTTTCAGCTGCAGTCTCAGGCGTAACCGTGTTAATGTACATACCAGTGCTTTTCTCGAACCCGGCCCATATCGAGAGTTTCGGATAGACTTCTAGATGCCAATGATAACAGTTGCTGGTTTCTCTGTCTGTTGCTAGGTGGAAACCATAATTGTAGGGTGGATCATTCACTAATATCTTCAGTCCGTTGAGACATTTCTTCATGGTTTCTGCGAGAGACTTCACTTCCGTCTGTGAGAGCTCAAGCATGGCAGAGTCATGTTTCTTGGGTGCTACCCAGAACTCCATCGGATCAACGCTTGCATATGGAGTGAATGCTAGGAACTCGGAGTTCTCAGATACAAAGCGCGGTCCCTTGCGCTCCTTTTCAATGATGTCACAAAAGGCGCATCTCTTGTGCTGCTTCCAGAACTGTTTGCTTGCGTCGATTTCTTCTTGAACGATTCTCGGCACAATCGGTGTGGCGATTATCTGGCTGTGCGCATGCGAAAGTGAGGCACCAGCTTCCAGACCGTGGTTACGGAATATCGAAACATATCGTACGTAGGGTTTTGCCGACAATTCCCGAAGCCTATCGATATACGCGTTGATAACATACACAAGCTGCTGCATTCTCGCGTCCGCTGGGTGTTCATTATGATTTTGTGACTCCACTATGACTTCATGATGCCCGACTGCGAGGCCGAAACCGTCGGTCTTCACGATTTGCTTGTAGCTGAGTCTGCTTTCTGGAGGACTGAATGCTGGGTAAAGGTTTGGAATTGCTCTGATCAGCCAGTTCTTGTGGATTTTGCCGTTTTCGTCTTGGGTTTTTCTGATTCTTTCTCCTTTTCCAAGATAAACCAGGATGGCTGGCGGTGTCATGTGTTCGTTGCCCGGGCACATCGGACAAGTGCTTGTCTTGGCTTGTTTTCTTTCGTCTTTTGCGAAGTCTGTGGGTCTTCGGGCTCGTTCGGTAGCTATGACGACCCAGCGGTTGAGTAGGTAATCTTTCCGTATCTCATTGTGTGGCATGGCTTTGCTTCCAGTGAACCTACATCGATGATTGAAGGATTTAGAGTTTTCCAGATGTGTCTACAATGATCCAACGGCGAGTTCTGGATACCCGCGGTTCTTGCTTTCTGGATAGGATTTTCAAGTTTAGACTGCGAGTATTGTTTTGGTGGTTGAGTTGAGGGAAGTGGCAAGAAAAGTTAGGCTTTCAGAGTCTATTGACGCAGATACTGTTGCCATAAGCAAGGATCACTATTTTGCCAACGCCTTTGTCGTTGATCTACCATTGGAAACTGTGCCTGATCATGTTTGGCAAGACATATTCAAGCGAGAGTGGAAGTCGGGCAGACACTTGTGGGATAGGAAGTTGTTTGTCGTGGGTGAGAAGCTTAGGCTTGTGACCACGGTCAACGACATTGAGGACAAGCTTGACTGGGTTAAGCAGGTTATAGAGAGAACCAACAGAGACATTGATGAGTGCAATCAAGAGGCTGCGGCACGGGAAGCACAGATAAAGGGTGACGTGAAAAGTCAGGTGTTGAAGGAAGAGCAGACGAGCGTTGACATGATTAGGGACAACTTGAGAAAGAGGCTTGGCGCCTACTAGACTACTAGCTGTTTAAGCGGCATGTTTCGAACGAAGACAGTTCGTGAAGTTGCTTATTCCTGTCTTTTCTTGAATATGTTGTCTAGGGTTTGCTCGAAGCGGCAAGTGTCGCATAGGTGATCCTCTTTAGTTGCGGTTCTTCTTCCGCATTTTGTGCATTTCGTCTTCTGAATGTCTTTCTGTTGGAGAATAGTACTACTCGACATATATCCTCAAAGTTTAACAATGGTTTGCTGAATTAGATATTGTTTATGAAGCAATGATACTGGTGCTGGATTGATACTGGCTTTATCGAGCATTCAAACCCGTGAGAAATCTTGGCGGCTCTTGGTTACTAGGCGCAGTCTCAATCATGTTAGTAACTTGGTACAAAAGTGCACTACTTTTCCAGTACTCTCCCCTTGCCGAAAGGAATGAAAACTCTTATTCTCTCCATCGAGGTCTCCAGAATGTTCTTCTGCTGTTCTCTCGCCATGTTTGCAGCCAAGACGTGCAAGATATGTCTGAACATTTCTTTGCCATTCTGGTCTCCAGGAACAATGATAACCCATGCTTTTGCACGTTCCTTAACAGCGTCAACAGGTCCACCGACAAATCCAATCTCTCCTACATCGCTGACTACGGTGCCCACAGCTATTCTAAGCGGGACATTCCGTATCCATTCACGTTTCCCGCTCACAGCAAATGCACCATGCGTTACGTATTCGCCTGATGGCCCGCTCTTGCTCAGTTGTTCAGGCTTAACCCAGTAGACATCGACACTTCCAAAGCCCTCTCGCCAGCCCCTGGAAAACGCTGCAGCAAACTCAGCCGCCTCACGAAGAACTTTATCGTCAACTGGTTTCTTGCCCGTTTTGATGACAACGAAAGGCGAACCGACGATATCAGCATGGAAAACAACGTCATCTGGTTCTGTATATTTCTTAATCAGAACCTCATTGCTGACTGCGTCCTTGCCGGCTACGACCAAAAAATCCTCAGAAGACATAAACCATCTGAACTTCTCAAACCACTCCTTTTTCTCAAGCTTAAGCTTGGCAAGCTTGGCAGTCTGTTCGGCAGGTGTAACGCTCTGGGTAGATTCAGTCTTGCGAATCTTGACCTCAGCTTCTGCGAGCTTTGCGCGTGAATCGTTCAACGCTACTCTTACGCCGGCCAGTTTTTGCTTGATACGCTTTCCGCGTTCAAAGAAGCGAGATGCATTTTCAAAAACTGTTGCACGCGTATCGAGACCAAACGATAGATCGTCAACCCGCACATTTGCTATCAAACCTTTTGTATCGAAAGACTCGAAGCAAAGACCATGTCCTGAAGCAGTCGCCTCAGTCTGAATCTCATGAGTGACTTCTTTCCAGTCTTTGCCACTCTGTTTACCCATTAAGAACTTGTCCAGCAACAACTGAAGCTCATTACAGTGGGCATAGATCACGTCGCCGACTTGCTTGTCTTTTTCTGCTTTGCCTTCAGTCTCAATCAAAACCTTTTCCTGCTCTGCGATGACACGTTTAAGCCTGTCGGTTTCACGCTTCAATTGGTCGATCTCCATGCTGACTGCTTCGTTTTCTGCGACAGTGGTTCTTGCATAATACTCATCCAAAGCATCATTGAAGCTGTTGGAGGAGTGAAACGTGAAATCTGCTCCTTCATATTTCCTGAGCCTAAAAGGAACTACATCAACGAAGCGTCCTACCCCGTCCAATATGATACCCGGCTCCAAAGGTCTATCAGTCACTTGCAGAGTCAAATCCTTCAGACAATTGAAGATAGCCTTGGCCTCATCTTCACTTATTGCATTTGAAAGCTTGGTCTTATCGATACTTGTTCTCAGCAGAACCTCTTCTGCGTTAGCTCCGCCAATGCTTAGAAGTCTGGTAACCGCTCTGACGACTTCAATGCTGCTGAAACTCTTCAACCCGTCATGAAATTCTTGCCAAGTGATTTTCAAGGGATTCTGTGCTTTGGAAGGCGCAAAACTGAATGTTTCACCGCGAAGAACATTTCTGTCCCTCATTCTCATGTAAGCCAATGCTTGCAAGATTTCGCCGTTCTCACCTACAAGAATTATGTTGCCATCACCGAAAAGCTCCGGAACAAGCCGCAACTCACCTGCCTTCGTTCTAAAATTGAAAATGATCGTGCGTTCAAATTCGTGTTGTCCGATGCTCGTCAGCCAAGCGTTTCGCAAGTATTTTCTTAAGGCCATGCAGAACGCGGGCGGCGTTTCAGGCTTTCCCACAGCATACGACATCAGATGCAGTCGCCTGCCAGCCTCAAGCACTAGGTAGATTGCAGGCTTGTCCGATTTGTGAAGCTTCAAGAGCAACGTCTTGCCATTTAGCTGGTAGACATTGTTGACGCGAGACCCCACTATCACCTCTTTCAACTCGCGAACAGCAGCTGCAACGTCGAAACTTGTGAACTCTCTCTTGCCCAACTTCCCACGCGCAAAAGGTATAACACAAAACACTATAAATAGGCAACTTTAAATCTAAAATCAAGTATAGACTGCAAAGGCGCTGAAACAAAGATGAAACCTCTGGAGAAGGTCTATTGGCTGAGGCTCCTGTTGGGCATCATCGCTGCACTCGTGTGTGCAGGCTACGTCGTAGTGACCCATGAGATTCCACAAGCCTTAGACGATTTTCAAATGAACACCTTTTTCAATAGTGCATCCATAGCGATAGTCATTTATTTGATGTCCTACTATGCTGTGAAGTTCAAATTCCAAAGCGTGGTACAGAAACCACAGAAGCTCGCCACAACCGGAATAGGTGTATACTTGCTTTCATGGATAGTCCTCTGGGCTCTGCTCTACACCATAATAATGGGACTGACCTAGTCTTCTTCCTCTTTGAGAAAGTTCTCCATCGTAACTTGGCTTTGGTCATCTTTGACGGTTTCAACTTTCTCTTTATTGTCTGGAGCACCGTTAGCATTTGGAAGGTCAACGATGTTGATCCTGCTGAGCACCCGCATGCAATCGGCCCAAGCTGAAAAGTAGCCGCGGTCAAAATCCCCATGAAGCTTGCTGCCTACATGCTCCAGAAACTCGCGCCTATAGGCATGCAATGCAGCCTTGTCACTCAGATCCAGCTTGGGGAAAAACGCGTAAGCGTCGCCGTTCGTCTTGCGTGAAAGAAACATGCCGTACAAAGCCCTGAAAAAGCCCCTGTTCCATTCAGTCTTCTGCATTTTCTGCGTGATTCTCTCAAGCTCACGCTCAGCTTCCGTAAACTGTCTATTGGCTATGAGCTGAAAGTATCTTGTGACCAGAGCTGATGGAATAGGCATCGTTAACGACCACGAGGCTTCATCTTGTCCTCTTCAGTAGCGTCCTCTATACCATTCTCAGTTACTTTAAAGATTTCCTCTCCCTCAGGCAAATACGGGCTTGAAACCAGTCGAGCTATGCGCACAGGGCCATGCGCCGCTCTACGCAAGTAAACACGTGTATGACTCGTGTGACCGACGATGTGTCCTCCGATGGGATAAACTGCGTCGCCAAAGAACACATCTGGCTTGGCCATCACCTGATTCGTCACAACTGCCACAGCGTTGAAAGCTCTGGCTAAGCCGATGAGCTTGTGCATGTGCTTGTTCA
>CAZCRE010000049.1:0-9655 GCA_964501075.1 uncultured Candidatus Bathyarchaeia archaeon | reverse complement strand
TTTTTGGAATTGCGATGTCAATGCTGTTCCTAGGCATTCCATTGCTAACAATGCCGAATGATGTTACGTCTTCGACATCCTCCACTAAGACAATAATTCTTCCAGTCGAAAACACTTTCTACGCTAACACAACCCCTCCCGGCAGCGTTTTTGTAATAAACGCAACAGTCATGGATGTGATAGACTTGGCTTCTTGGCAAGTGAACCTAACTTGGGACCCGACACTTCTGAACTTCTCACAGATTTGGCTTCCACCAGACCATGTCTTTGCAGGAAGAGCGATTACTACCCCATCACCAAATATTAAGAGCGGCAGCGTTACGTGGGGCTGCGCGCTTCAGCCTGGTCCTTACTGGACGTACACGGGTACCTTCAACGGAACAGGAACTCTATGTCAAATAGAACTGAAAATACTGCCCCCATCAAGCCCACCACCAGTCACATGCAACCTCACTCTTGCAAACAAGTATGTTGACACATTCCTCCTAGATGGTTCAGGCTATGGCATAAGTTTTACCTTAGAAAACGGAGTTTTCACGTTCAAGGTCCACGACATCGCAGTCACCAACGTAACAGTCCCCATCACTGTCGTCGGTCAAAGCAACAGCTTAAACATAAGCGTTACAGTAGTAAACCGAGGCGACTTCACTGAAACCTTCAACGTCACGGCCTACGCCAACGCCACAGCCATCCAAACAAAAACCCTCACCCTAACAAGCGGAAACTCCACAACCCTAGACTTCACTTGGAACACCACAGGCTTCGCCAAGGGCAACTACACCCTGAGCGCCTATGCGTCTCCAGTAGAAGGTGAAACAGACACGGCAGATAACACCTACATAGATGGCATCGTCACAGTAACTATTCCTGGCGATGTTGACGGCAACTTTAATGTCGACATATACGACATTGTTAAGATATGTGTAGCCTACGGCTCAAAGAAAGGCGAACCAGCATACATTCCAAACTGTGACATAAACTGCGATGGAAAAATCGACATCTATGACGTAGTCATAGCATGCGTCAACTACGGACAAACAATCCCATAACCCCCCGTTTTTCCAGAGCCGGTAGGCTTTGAATACATATGCCGGAAGGATGAGTTAATATTTCTGAGGAAACGTAAATGAATGGCTGCCACAGAAAAAGCAACCGGAGTCATCCAAAAAGTGGCCGGGGTGAGGTAGCTTGGTAGCCTATAGGCCTGTGGAGCCTAGCGCCCGGGTTCAAATCCCGGTCCCGGCCCCATCCTTTTGACGTTTTGTTCGGAAGGTCACAAAATTGAGTTTGTGATCCTGAGTGATGCAATCACTGCGGTTTAGCTCGCCTTTTCCAAGCTAAGCCTAATAGCTTAGTGCATCGGTGTATATGTTGGGAGTCAGTATTGCCTGCGCAGAGGAAGCGGCTAGTCTTTCCCTTTTCTTCGATAGTTGGTTTGGACAAGCTGAAACTGGCTATTTTGATAAACGCGATTAACCCGAAGATAGGCGGTTTGCTCATAAGAGGGCCGAAAGGTTCTGGGAAAAGCACTATTGTGCGTTCTTTGGCGGATGTTCTTCCAAAAATAAGAGTGATCAAGAATTGCCCGTTCAACTGTAACCCTGGCGACCCTTCCAACATGTGCCCAGCGTGCATAGAAGACTCCAGAAAAGGCACGAAGCTTCCGACGGAAGAGAAAGACATGGTTGTCGTTGACCTGCCCTTGGGAGCAACGGAAGACCGTGTCGTTGGAAGCTTGGACGTGGAAAAGGCGATAAAGCAGGGGATAGAAGCCTTGGAGCCGGGCATTCTTGCGGAGGCAAACCAAAACATCCTTTACGTAGATGAAGTCAACCTGTTGCCCGATCACATCGCGGATGACTTGCTCGACGGGGCTGCAACTGGCTGGAACGTCGTTGAAAGAGAAGGAATATCGGTAAGCCACCCAGCACGATTCATCTTCATCGGAACCATGAACCCGGAAGAAGGAGAACTTCGCCCACAGCTTCTTGACAGATTCCCGTTGTCAGTCACTGTAGGCACCATAACGTCTGTGGAGGACAGGGTCAAGGTAGTCAAGAGAAACATGGAGTTTGAAGCCGACCCTGAAAAATTCTACGAGAAATGGAAACCCACACAACAGGAACTGCGGAACAGAATAGCCGAGGCAAGAAAAGCCCTCAAAGAAACAACCATACCAGAAGACCTGCTTGGAAGCATTTCGAAAGCGTGCTTGGACCTAAAAGTTGACGGTTTGCGCCCCGACATCGTAATTGCCAAGGCAGCCGCCACCCTTGCAGCTTTCGAGAACAGAAAGACGGTGACGCCTAGCGACGTTCTGGTCGCCGCAGACCTTGCCCTCAGCCACAGAACGAGAGAAGGGGGATTCTTGGAACCCGCTTCGTCCAAGGAGATCGCTGAAACTTTCATGGCAGTCACAAAGCAGGTTTTCCAGTTCGAGAAGACGGGCGAAACGACGAAGAAGGAAATGGAGAAGAGAAGGTCTCTGAAAGGAAGGGCGGTCTTCTGGGTCAAGAAAGACGCGACGAAAGAGGAAGAAGAAGAAGCAAAGAAGAACCCCCTTCGAAGAATTCAGGAGCAAATGCTCAGGCTTAGATTCATGATTGACAGGTTCATGGGCGGCATCTGGGGAACGGGAAAAAGACTGAAGACAAGCCCAAAAGACGCACCCGTTGCTGACGCGCTTCAATTGGGAGATAAAAAACTGAAAGGGGAAACAATTCAAGAGCAGATGGTTAAAGAGAAAAGCGACAAAACGAAAGCGTTTCCCACGGTCAGCGCGGCTGCAAGATCAACCGAGGTTTCACAGGGACGCCCCATGATCGAAACGCTGGAAAAGAGGATCGTGTCCCCATCTTCCTTTTTTCTGAAAATGGGAAACATCAAAACAAGGAAACCCACCGTTTTCGCTGGAAGACACGCCAACGCAGTCACCACTCTGAATCGAGGCAAACCAGTCGGTTGGAGGTTTCCGCATGGAAAACCCTCAGACATCCATTTGCCTGCAACAATTCGAGAGGCCGCTCGGAAACAGAAGAACCGTGAAAAACCCTTGGAAACAGCTTTGAATATTTCGCTTGCCGACGTGCGTGAGAAGCTGCGGTCTTCGAAGGCTCCTTTAACCATGGTTTTCGTGGTTGACCTGAGCGGCTCCATGCTGTTCAACCTTGAAGCAGTGAGGGAAGCTCTCCTCAGACTTCATGGCGACGCCTACCGTTGCAGGGACCGTGTTGGCATAGTCGCATTGAAGGATTTGGGAGCGGTTGTGGTTCAGCACCCGATAACGAATTTGAGGGTTGTGGCCAACAAACTTGTGAGCATGCACATCAGCGGCTTCACGCCATTGGCTGCTGGAATGTACAAGGCTTGGGAGGTGCTGAAAGAAGCAAAAAGGAGAGACGCTTCAACGATTCCCGTCATGGTCATAGTCACCGATGGAAGCGCCAACGTGCCCCTAAGAAGAAGCATCGAGACTGGAGCAGTTCGCCAAATTGACGAAATACACGCCGCATTAAGAGAATACGAGGACATTGCCGTGGAAGACGTTATTTCAGTTTCGAAGATGGTAAAGCGCGAAGGAATCCACACGATAACAGTGAACACTAACCCTCACATGTACGGCCGCGAAACCTACGGCTTCACCGTCACCGAAAGAGTAGCTCTGTTGACCAATGGCACGCACCACGCGGTTGGCAGACTGGCGACGAATAAGGAAGTAGTGGAGAACATGATAGAACACGTAAGAGACGACCAAAGAAGCATCGATAACTAGGAAACTTGATTAGAGAATTAGCGTTCAGATTCTGAGATCAAGTAAAGAGTCAAAGGGGTGGTCGGGAATGTTTCTTGGTCTCCTCGCTCGAGCGCACCCACTTCTGAAATTCGCTTGAAGGCGGATATTTCGCGTACAGAGTCTTTCTCGTAGCTTCTAGGAAACTGTTCTTCTGTTTTGAGAACTCTGCGGCTGTCAGAACCTTGTGATCTGCTTCGTACGCTCTGTAGAATACATCAGTCGTCTTTTGGTTCCAGTTCTCGTCTCTGAGAATATGATGTTCCAAAATAGTCGTTGGAACACGTTGCACAACCACCTGCAGATTGTTTAGTGCAGTCTGCATTTCTTTCTCGTTGACCTTGAACCCCGCCAGATACAATGGTGGTCCACCGAGCATAAGAAGCTGAGGCCTCTCTTCCAGTATTATCTGTAGCGTCCGACTTGAGATCGGTCCTTGAACGTCTGGTGCAAACATGAATTTCTCCTCTTCCCGCTCAATCGTAGCCATCAGAACCCAGCCCAGAAACGAATTGTCCGAACCATGGGCCACTGGCTCCGAAAACCTCAGAGTGGTCTTTCCAATGATAAACTCGTTACCATCCGCAGTTTCAAGTCTGCCAGCGTATTTTCCAGCCGTCTTCTGGAACATCCAAGCTCTATGTCTCTGGCTGTAGTTGATGTTCTCCTTTGGATTCTTTATCAGGACCGTTTTGTCTTGGTAGATTTGCCTTGCTGTTTCTGTCGGCTCTGTCCATTGGCTTAGCCAGTCCTCGAAAGATGGAGTGTGGTGGTCAAAATGATAGTGACTCAGCGTTACGAGGTCAGCCTTCTCAGCGGCGCTTGAGATCTTCTTTCGACAATCAATAATGGCTTCAAACTCTTTTGGATGAGGAGGCAAGCCAAAACGGCTCGGACAAAGAGAAACTCCAGCATCGAGAAGAATTTTCACGTCCGGCGTTTCAACGTACGTGCACATGGACCTTACGCCGAAGCTTTCAGCAGCCAATGGAGTGACCTTGATGTTTTTCAGCATGCTTCTCGACACGCCATTATTCTAGCACTATATCTTTTTATTCGTGATCTCTTCAGTTGTGAATGGTGGGCGATGACGACTCTGGCCCCGATGAAACTCAGATGATTTGGATCTTGAGTGCGGGAGCTCGCCACTTCCTGAGAGCGAGTGACAGACAAAGACTCCGCTTCTGCCTGACCAAACGAAAAAGATGGAGTGTTATCAGTACTCTTGTATGCGGCCCTTAATGCTCATGTTTAGAAGTTGCCTCCTCAGGTCACTTGCGCGCTTGGTCCACGTGTTTCTTGCGCTTGTAGGGCTTCCATCTATTCCACGAGTATCTGCATAGTTCTACTTCTCTTCGGGTGGCTTTTCCCAAAGCTCCAGCATTTTCTTCTTGAGGTCTCTTCGTTTACGATTGAGGAATCGGTAGACGTTGCTGTGCATGCTTCCTCTGACCAGCATTTGTATGGCTTCTCTCGCCACTTCAGCTTCTTCAATTGTTCCGATTATGCTCACAGTGTGTCCATACACGGCTACACTGCAGTTTGTCAATTCCTCGATTATTCTTCTAGTCTTGCCGTTCGCTCCGATGATTCGCCCATTGACACGTTCGATGTCTCTCTCGGATCGTCCGAAAACTGTTCTCAGATCAATCAAGTCCAGTATAGCTTCTTCGTCCCGTATCAGACGGAAGGCATGTTCTGGCGAGAAACCTCTGCCTAGAGCAGTTATCACGTCTTTTGCTCTGAACAACAACGATGGATCGGTAGCTTTCTCGGACAGGGCCACGGTGACTCCGCCTGTTTCGCTGTCTATCTGGATTTCGACAGTAAGCTTTGATTCAATGTTTTTCTTTGTGACCCCATTAGGCCCTATTAGAGCGCCGACTCTTTCTGCGGGAATTTTCAGGAACGTGTTAGGTTTTGCCATGACCAGTGACCTTCGTGTAAACTTCCTCGTTCGGAGAAACATTAACGCCGAGCTTATTAAAAAATCTATTCAGATTTGTAATGTCTCGCTGCAAGAAAAATCTAGCCATGGGGTGATAGATTGAGACGGATTGGGACATGTCAAAGATTACTGGCTTGTTCTTCCAGATCATTACGTTGTATTCGCTCAGGTCTCCATGAACGAGTTCAGCCTTGCAGTACAGTCTCTCTAGGCTGCTTAGCAGACTCTCATAGATTTTGGCAGGGTCTTTCGGGGATTTTACTCGTACCAAAGGAGCACTCACACCGTCCTTGCCAATGAACTCCATTATGAGCACGTTGTTTCTGACGACGAATGGTTTGGGCACTCTGACCCCTGCCCGGGTGGCCTGCTCCAAGTTTCTGAATTCTTTTCGCGCCCAAGCAAAGATCAGTGAGCGGGTGTCGCGTTTCACGTATTTGAACCGCGGGTCGCCTTCGATGTATGGTAGCATGCCCTTTCGAAATTCCGCAGACAAGGTCAAGTATATTTTTATGGCAAGTTCTTTCCCTTCATTGTCTTTTGCCCAGTAGACGCGCGATTCCTTTCCCGCACTGACTACTCCGTGGATCTCGCCTATTACTCCCCTATTCATAAACTCGTAGATTATCATCAGAGTGGAGCGGTCGAAAACTTCCTCAAGAGCTTCGTATTCTTCGCTGCGTCTCGTCTTCATCAATTGCTCGGTTTCATATCTTTTCTCTTTCCGGTCTAGCTGTTTGTCAACGCGGCTTCTAAAAGACACGTGTTCATTTCCATCCATGCAACTAGATTTTTAGGTAACCTTTTCCCCGCAGCATCTCAGCTTGGCCTTGTGTGTATCGCCAAGTCAAGTCGCCCCGCGTTTCTCGCTGAAAATCCCAAGGCGAAACCACGACTATATCACCCACCCTTATCCATACACGCCTCTTCATTTTTCCGCGTATGCGACATAATCGTTCAAACCCATCCTGGCATTTGACCATAATACGGTCATATCCCAGCAATTTTGTGGCAATGCCTAGAACCTCGCTCGAGGATGGCAGAACCATCTCGCTAATGTTTCCCTCGCTTCTAACCTTCTTTTTACCCAACAGAGCACCTCAAGCGTGCCATGCAAATGAGAATTGCGTACCTTGCTTAAAATGGTTGCTTATGGTCTCGACGAATCACATACGTGTACATGTACATCCAAATTTCGAATCCACCCACTGGAACCCAAAAAAGCCATTTCCTCATTTCAACACGTAATTCAGAATACAAACGATAGATTCACAAGTGTTTAATCTCAGATGTGACTTCAA
This sequence comes from uncultured Candidatus Bathyarchaeia archaeon, assembly GCA_964501075.1. Taxonomy (GTDB): domain Archaea; phylum Thermoproteota; class Bathyarchaeia; order Bathyarchaeales; family Bathycorpusculaceae; genus CAZCRE01. Next base: position 2,616 of record CAZCRE010000049.1, on the reverse strand, counting down.
GAGGTAATGCCAAAGGCACTTTGAATAATGAGCATATTGATACCATCGTTGGGTCTCTAAAAGCACGCAGATGGGTGTGACGAAATGCTTGAATGGTTAATGTTAGCTTCCTGGATTGCATTAGTAGCGTATGTTTTCTGGTTTCTATTCAAAGCCAAGACAGAGCACCCCATAGGCTTGAACGACCTCGCTTTAACTTGGAAAATGCACAAGCGAAACACAGGCTGCAAGGCAAAACGGATACAGAGTATGATAACGCTGAACAATGAAACCGTCGGTTTCAGGTGTGAATGCGGATACGAATTCATACAGAAACGCTTGATCAGTCAAAAGGCTCCAGACAACCCGGCGAAAAAACTTGCCCATTAGAAACTGGCAGACTCTAGTATGTCACGATGTGTTCTACCATGCTTCTGATACTAGCGCAAGTAATGGATTGAGTTCACTCAGGCTCCTCTCGGATGCTTATTCATCCAATCGGTAGCGAATGATTCCGCTTCTGATTCGGTTGCATACTCTGGCGATATTTTCCTTCCTTCATCACTGTTTCTTACTTTGGGAAACAACATGACTAAGTAGTGTTCTCCGTACTGTTTCTTCGTTACAACAAGATTTTGTTCTGTTGTCGCATTTAAGTATCCTCTCTGATTGTCGATTCTTTTCCAGCCTTTTACTATTTTCACCAATCATCCCTCATGTCTCAATCTAAAACTGCTATGCTCGTCCGCTACTGCACAATCTCCTCTTTTCTGCTCCAACTTTCTCGCAGCTTGCCTTCCATGTACATGTCTTCTGACTGAACGCATCCTGTGGGCTTTGCACTTTCTTCAGTTGGGAGTAAGTCAACGACGCTGTTGAGCGTTCCTCTTTTTCCAATGCTCAATTGCCTCTCGCCCTTGAAAGTGGATGCTCTTGCATTCTCAATCTGAATAGTATCCCCGTTGGAGATCGAGTCTATTTGTTCATTCCACAAGCACAGCTTAATCGTTCCAGTTTCATCCGCTATCAAAGCGTTGACAACGCTTGCGTAGTTTCCAAACCGCGTGAAAACAAGTTTTGGTGTGGGAATTTCCAGAACTTTGGCCTTCAAGCTAATGTGGCTCATCCCAGTTCGCAAATCTCTAATGGGAAGAGAATGCGGTCCCCTGTCTTTCCTAGCTTGATGTCTGCGGACCATGTCGGTTTTCATGAGATCCCTAATTGGATTGCCATGTTCCAAGAGGAATCCATTGGATAAGGGAAATTGCGCAACAACCTTGGAACCCTCCAGAATTAAGAAAATGGCTTTGTCTTGCGTCTTGCCGCGGCATTGTATCACAAGCTCTTTGCATGTGGCTTCTCGTCCCTCCCACGCCGAATTTAATGCATTAAAGAACTCGTCTGGATCAACTTCATACTTTATAGAAAGAAAGGCGAGATACTCGCCGGGTGATACTTTGTTTCTCAAGGTTTTTCTACTCTTTTTACCGGGTTATTTCCATTGTAGAAACGATTCTGGACCGTTTTAAAGGTCCTTCAGAAGGCTTAAGAGCTGATCTTTCTTGCCAAAATCTTTCTGCTCTTCCGCTTCAATTATGGCATGTTGCACCCAACTTCTCAGTTCAGAATAATAATCCACTCTAAGCGGATGCCTTCTTTCTGCTCGGCTAATCCACGATTGGGTTGGCGTGCTTGCCTGCTTCTCCACTAATTCCATAGTTTTCACCTCGTTACTTTAAGTAGAATGATCAAGAAAAATGACAAAAACTCGTTTAACGCTCTTTTGTCAATATTCCTCTCTATGAGAATTCTACCTAATGGTACAATGCACTTGGTCACATATTAAGATATGTGAGGATTTCCACGCATAATCGTGAAAAGGTTTGAAGTGGGCCGGGCCGGATTCGAACCGGCGACCTTTCGGTTATCAGCCGAATGCTCCAGCCAAGCTGAGCTACCAGCCCCCAGCAACATTAGCTAGACATATGAGATATTAAACCGTTTTCAAGATTTCTCTGGACCTAGGAGCAGATGGGCCACATTCCACAATCAAACAATCTTCCGCATGCAACTTTGCTTTTTCCCTTTCTATAGGCTTGCAATTCTTTGTCCTCGCTGACAGCCTACCATATACACTTGATTATCCAACCTGTGAAGGACAGTGTCTCCACCGTCTTCTCCTTATGACCACGAATATGCTCGCGGGCCTTAGTTACGTCAAGTTCAATCAAGCCATAGACACGATTCTTCACAGCCATATTGTCAAGCATCTCGGTATTCCATCCGCGATTTTTCGTTATTTCACGAAAAGTTCCTATGTGAGCGATCTTTCATTCCAACCTAAGCGTATCAGATGATGCGGATCAACTCCGAAAGTTAAAGACCTTGCGTCACAAAACCGCGCGCTGCCTTGTCCCTTTATTGTGTGTTGAAGAACGTTGGTGAGACTGCTTTGTCTGGTCTTCTGACGTTTTCGGCTGCTTCTCTGTTCAGAACCAGGCACAGCAGGCTGTAGAGCGCGTAGGAAGCAACTTCTCTTGCCTCGTTCCGTTTCAAGAGTTTGGCCACTTTTTCTTCTATTGTTCTGGTGAGGTTGTCTTCTCCGACTTTTCGGATGAACCTGCTGAGAACGCTTCG
>CAZCRE010000048.1:0-9826 GCA_964501075.1 uncultured Candidatus Bathyarchaeia archaeon | reverse complement strand
CGACCTATCTGTCATTATTCTGCCCTTAACATATGAAACAAGATCGCTTATTGCCTCAGCCGAAGCCTTGCAGCCCTACCTGTGACATTGAAGGTGACGGCATCATTGGTTCCAAAGACCTTAACATCGCGCTCTCGCACTGCGGACAGCACTACCCATGATTCTTCACATGATAGTGGAATATCGACGAAGAGCAAGCACCTTAGGATCAGCACGCTTCAAGGGCTCACATAATGGATTACCTTGCGAACTGAATGTAGTCATATACTTACTTAGATCTCGGTATGTAGATCCCGTTTGGATCAATGGCTCTTAGCAAGACCAGTTCTTCATGGGTAGGCAGTTCTGTTGTCGGCACTTTCTTCGGGATAACAAGGTCGAACCCCGAGTTCTCCACAACCTGCTGAACCGAAACCCCCGGATGAACAGTTGCCAATCTCATGCGTTTTGTCTGTGGGTCAAAATCCATTTGGCACAGGTTCGTAACTACAAGTGAAGGACCACCACCTATTAAGCCTAGTTTTTCCCGTGCCCCAGGACCATCCAAGAAGCCTGGGCTTGTAAGGTAATCGAGTTTCTTGACGATTTTTCTCTTTTCATGCGTCATTATGACCACTATTCGCTTGGCTGAAGATATTATGTCGTTTCCTCCTCCGCTACCTGGAAGTCTTACAGTTGGCTTTTCAAAGCTTCCAATGTAAGTAGTGTTTATGTTACCGTATTCGTCGATTTGCGCTGCACCCACGAAGCCGACATCCACATGCCCGCCCTGCAGCATAAGACCCAAGGTTTCGATGAGGCCGATGGCTCCTGACGCACGGTATCCAAGTCTCGAGTCTGCAATCGAGAGAGCAATGTCCTTGGCGTTTGAATCGATAAACCCTGCCTCGTAGACTATTTTCGCTCCGGGTGCATGGGTTTTCTTGGCTAGCATGGCCGCTATGAGTGGGAGACCCGTGCCTATGAACACTACTTCACCGTTCCTGATTTGTTTGGAGCCGCAGACAGCCATTAGTTCGAGAGTGCTAAACTCTTCGGGTTTCGCATAATTTTTGTTCATTTGTCATTTCTCCATCTTAGTATGGAAGCGGCTTCTTAGCCTTGAGCTTCAGCAATCGTTCAATTCCAATTTTCTGCAAAAGCTCGTTATGGTCCTTGAGGCTTGTTATGTACTCTTCGCAGTACTTCTGCCAGCCTTCCTCTGTCTTGCATTGGTCATAATACATACGCACGTGTTTCATGTCATAATCGTAGTAGTTGTAAACCATCATTGGGTATGATCCCCAAGGGCACTCAACAACTTGGGACACGTAGATGTTTGGGATGACAGTTTGATCTGGCTGGGCTCGGATGAACTCCGTGTCCACAACTTCCTCAGCCATGACGATTAGCTTCTTGCCAGCCCTTGCGCCTTCTATGTCTTCACCCCTGATTCCATCTATCTGAGCGTTTCCCTCCTTGTCCACACGAGAGACGTGAACTATGCTGAAGTCTGGACGAACAGAAGGAACAAGCACAACTTTCTCGCCACTGAATGGGCACGTCATAACCTCCGCCTTCTTAGGTCTGAACCTCGTTTTCGAGAGCAGGTCTGTGCCTAGCATGCTCTTCAAAGGCATGAAGGGCACGCCCAATGCACCGCCCAAGAAACGCAAGGCCATAGCTAGATTCGAGTAATCCTCGATCTGTATCGCGCCTTCTCTGATTCTTCTCTGAATGTTTGGCACCAACCCTATTCCTTCAATCGCAAAGAATGCTAGTTCAAAACGTGAGACTACACAGGCTCCTGAGAGTATGTCAATGTCCATTTCTGAGCCACATGTGTAGATTGTCAGATTTCGTTTCTTCTGCCTCACAAGCTCGTGCGCAAAAGCCATGGGTGGGCGCTGAAAACCGAAGCCACCCCAGAAAATGTGTGAGCCGTCAGAAACAAGACTTACCGCTTCTTTCAACGTTATGCGTTTGTCTTCTACAGGTGCTTCCACCAAGCTCAATCACCAAACATTTTTGACTGCATTAACGATTGCCCACCACATAAAGATTTTTCGACTAACGATCCTTCAAAATCAGCTTCCCAACCATCTCGAGATCTCAATTTTCTTTTCCGCCTCCAACTGAATGCCCATAGCTTCAAAAGTCTGATTTAAAGCAGTGAACAGATTTCGGACATAATCCTCAAGGTTCACATCGCCGAGGTTCGAAATTGACTCGACAGGTCTCACCGTGAATTTTTTCCCTTTGTACTTGAAGGGTTTCACTTTGATGAATGAGACAGTATCTCCCCTCTTCAGTTTTCTGCCCGAATCAATGAGTTGAATTGCGCACTGGTAGGGTTGATGGATCATCTTGTGATCCGTCTTTTCGTTTGGATCAAAATACAGCCGCACAGAATAAGCCAGATCTCTCAACGGAATCAATCCTTTTTTCAAATCGTCTGTGCTCTTCTGCACAATCTTCTTCACTTGGGCCTTAGCCATCTCATATTCTTTCAGGTTCTTGACTGTTGCCAGCTCGTTTACACAATTCTGAAACACTTGGTTGATATATGCAGGCGAGTTGGATTTTGTTGCTGTAACGCCTTTGATGTCAGGTGTCCCGTCTCGCAGAATCCCGAAGTATGCCTTCTTGGCTTTGGGCAAGACGCACAAGGTGTATTGTTTGTCGATCGCCAAGTCCAAGTGAAACCTCTCCTTGACATTCTCGATTAACCAGGCGACCTGTTCATTGGAAGCGTTGTCCAAGAACAGTGAATCAGTATCTCCATAAAGTGGGAGCACACCCTTCATTTCTGCCATTCGCCAACTCTCCTTAAGTGCATAGCGTCCGTAACCAGTGATGGCCTCAGCGAGCGGTGGACAAGCCAATCCATGGATGCGGATGGTTACGCCATAGCTGGAAACCAGAATCAGCTTCAACAACTTTGCCACTGCAGCAGCCCTTTTCTTTTCCTCTGCGGCAAGCGCATCGTTTTTTGAAGCTGGTTTGAAGAGTCTGATCCTCAACTCTTTGAGAGCTCCGATGAGTGTGCAGTAGAACCCTCTTTGTCGAGTGCAGACGTGTCCGTCAAAGTCTGGAATCTTGTTTTCTGAGCACTCACCGTGCTCGCAGTTTACTGTTTCATATGACAAATTGAAGCTGTCAATGCAACTTGGGTACAGGCTTTCAAAATCGCAGACAACTGTGTTGAAGTAAATGCCTGACTTAGGCGCTACTGTAAGTGCTCCTGCTACTGTGTGAGTGGGTTCTCCTTTCGTCAGTTCGTCTGCTGTTGGTATGAGGATGTTTTTTCTTCTTAAGTAAGAGTGGATGATGGATTTTAGCCAGTCACTTACGTGGTTGCTGCGAAAGGCTTCGGTTAGTGGAATATTGGCTATTCTCGAAAGCACCCACACAGTATGAAGCCTTTCAGCATCAACGTTCTCGATGCCAAGAAGGCTCAAACTAGTCTGAGGGATTGGTTGAGTCAAAAGGTCAAACCAGTGTCTAATCTGGGCATGTTTCAACGGGTCGCTTCCTCTTGTCTCATCGAAAACCTTGAATTTCTCTTCCATTAACATCGGCATGACTGAAACTGGTTTCAAATTATTCTCAGAATGCATTGCTCCGAAAACCAGACCGTTGTCATATGCGTAGGATTTCCGAAACTCGACTTCATTTTCCCAGACTTGTCGAAAGTGTTTAGCGGCTTGCGTAGCGGTCTTTACGTTGGGCCAAGAAATTTTTGTCAGAACTCTGATTTGACCAGAGAAAAGATCAGTTTTTTGAACGGTCATGACTTTTCCACAGAAGAGTTTGGTTGTCTCTTCTTCTTGAGCTGTCAGCGGATATGTGGTCAGGAAATATGGCTTGTAATGGTCATCAATGATCTCTTTGACTTCTCCATTTACGTTGAGGAATTTCAGTTTGATGGCGTTTGTCTCCGTTACTGCTATGTCGAGAAGGCAAAGCTCGTTCAAAGATCGCTGCCTCTTCCCAGATTCAGTTGATATTGTATTTCCGAGACTTCCTCTTCCCTCAGCTTTCTGGGGTAGTTGTAGATTGGGCCGCTTGGTTTCTCATTATAGTACGGACGGTTACAATCGGGGCATCCTGAGGTTAAGAAGGGTTGTCCGGTTTGGAGAATTGATGTCAAGATCCCTTTTTCAACCCCGAAATCAACTAGCTGACCCTTGCGGTCAAAGAGCATTTTCTCAGATCGACTGATTCCGTTCAAGATTAGATGCCTAGCCGCTTGGATTCTTCTGTACTTCTGCATTGGTGGTTGGCTCTCATTTTCCATTCTCGTTCCGCGAATTGGTGTAAAGGCGAAAAGCCCGGGAAGAACTCCCATGTCCACACAGTTCTGAATAACGTCAACCATTTCGTTTTCTGTTTCACCCAAGCCGACTATTAGATGCGTACTAACGAATCCTCTTCCAAAAATGTTGACCGCCTTTTTCAACAGTTCAAATTGTCTTTTCCACCTGTAGGGTCCACCAGCATGCTTTCCCTTGACCTTGTTAAACAATTCCGAGTTTGCGGCATCCAACGGTATTCCTATTCTATCGACTCCAGCCTCAGCCAGATGCTTCATGTCTGCAGCGTTTAACGGCTGGCATGAGACAGAAATTGGAATGCTCATTGTCTCAGAGACCTTCTTGGCTATGGCTTGTAAGTGTGTGAAGACTTCGGGATAGTTCAGAGCTTGAATGCAAACCCGTCTAATTGTGTTGCGATCACTGATCTCTTTCAGCTTATCAATTACCTGCTTGGTTGGAAACGCAGGCCAAGAAACTCTTGAGAGCATGTCAGCCTTGCCACTGCTTGTTCTGGCCTGAGGGCAAAACTTGCAGTTCGCTGAGCATTTGGTTTTTCTGTAAGTCATTAGGTAAGCCGTTGTTGGTGTAGCGTCTATCTTTCCATCTACAAGCCCGAGTACGATGCCCGTGCCAGTGGAGACCCGAATCTTTTTTGGTATTGAATTGTGGGCGCGTCGAGGTTGTGACATTTTTGTTGGTCGCATGAAGCAAAGAATGAAGTGGAAGTTAAGGTTTTCACTGTCGCATTTCACCGGGCCAGAAACAGGGTCTTCTATGGATAGCACGGTTGATAAAAAAGGGGATTTGGGGCACATACTTCGGGTTCTTAGACGGCTAAGACACTCCTAATCATTGGTGACGTCTCGAACTCCTTTATGAGTGTCAATCCTTTCTCCGTGGTCTCGTAGACTGTATCATCCTCCACGATGAAGCCACAAGCCTTGAGAAGCGTGATGTATCTTATGAATTGTCCGTAATTCAGAGAAACAGATCTAATCAGACTTGTCTTTCTTGCGCCATGTCTTGCAGTTTTGAGTATGGCTACAGAAATCATCAAGTTTTCTCTCCGCTTGGATGGAGAAGTCGCATTCATAACTCACCCATCCTAAACTACTATATGCGTGTTCCTAGAGTTAAACCTATCTTTGACGGCTACAGTTCAAATACTATTAATCTTACCTATGAAACACATGCCACAGCAGATGTTCGGCATCAAACGTTTGAAACGTGAAATGATCTGTGCGCAGACAAGACGTGGATTAAGCTGGGCGAACCTAGCCATAGACATGTTTACTTTCAGTTGCTTTCAGTCACTTTTGGTTCTTCTAAGCACGTTTGAAATGGCCAGCATGAAGTGTGGAAGAGTGAATACACTGAAAACCTTCGTATACTTTGCAGTTCCAGCCTTCCTGACAGTCTCAACTTCTCCACCTGCTTCCAAGTACCCTTTAATGAACGTTCTGGAAATGAGCTCTACTTGACGGGTTTCAGTCAGCATTGGCAAGTCATGTCCCGCGTAGTAGAGGAACTCTGCGACGTCCCAGGTCCTGTCCCCGTTTCGCGATGCTTGTTCGAAATCCATCAAGTAGATCTCGCTATGTTTCCCGATCATTATGTTTTCGGGTTTTGTGTCACCCAGTGCTATGCCCAGAGCGTGCACTCGGGCCAGTTTCATGCCTATTCTCTCAATTACCTTCATTTCTTTTCGCGTTTCCGAGACAACCTTGGATCTTGCGGCCTTTCTCAGTATTGCCGTGGCGCTTTCGCCTTCAATGTATTCCATGAAAACCAATCTCTGATTTGGACTCACATGCAGCAGGTTCGGAACTGAAAATCCTTTTGAGCGCAACAATTCGTTTATGGCGTATTCTCTCTCAAGTCGAGAACGGCCTAGAACACTGAACCTTCTCGTTCCAACTCCCCACAGTGAAAGCGGGAACCATTTGAAGCTTGACCAATCCTTGAATTCTTTGACGATGACTTTTCTTTTCTTTGATCCTTCTGAGACTTCCACAAGATAGACATCGTTCAATACTCCTCCAATCGGTTTAATCTTGATTTCTGCATCCTTACCCGTGCGGAGTACTTTCCTTGCAAATGCTTGAATGTCCATTCTATTTGCCAATGACACGAGACCTGAGGCCGTTGGAATGTGCAGGTAGCTTTCTGGGACATTGACCTGAGTGACGTGTTCGGGCCTTTTCCTTACAATTGCCTGAAATCCTAGGAACTGCAAGAATGCTTCGTTATTCTTCGATAGGCTCTCGAAGAGTCTTGGCATTATGTTCAGTAGAGAGGTAAACAGCGTTCTTGGAACAGCTTTTGAGACATTGACCAAGCGAGTTCTTGGACTCTGTATGCCACTAATGAATTCCTCAGAAATCCTAACATAATCATTCGAGAATCTAATAGTGCTACATCTTTCCAGATCCCTCAACGCTTCAAGATATCCGGCGAGAACATGCTGCATGTTCTTACTGTCTCGTTGTACGATATCCTGAAGAACACCGATCATAGGTGGAAAGAGTCGTGCTCTTCTGACTATGGTTTCATACATGAAATATTCAGGTTCAATGTGAAGCTCATGAGATAGTTCGGGAAAATCGAGGACAAGGTTTTCGAGGAGTTCTAGAACCAGTCTTCGTTTGAGTTTGACCTCTTGTTCATGCAAATACTCTTCATTTATCAGTGGCAAATAAGGAAAGACCAATCCCCAAGCCAAGGCTTCTCCTAGGAATCCCCTGTCCACGTCTCGCTCAAAAACCCACTGATCAACTGCAATAATGACGATGGTTTTTCCATTCAAGGCCCTGATGTAGTTCATTAGCTTGGGCTGGAATCCACGCACTACAAGCAGGACCTCGGCAACTGCTTTTGCAGTGGACGACTCACTTGCGTAGTCACCGTATACGCTGCACGCCACAATATTGCTGGGATTTGCTATGCGGCAGGTGAGTCTCAGAATGTCAGTTCTAAAGGCATCATTTTCACTCGGACCCTTAGAACAATTAACCACCGTTTCATCCTAGAATTAGGGGATATTCTCAAGTGGAATCTACAGTACCGCGAAATATAGTTAGTGTTTTTCTGTAGTCTTCCCGTAGGTTCTTAAGGCCTTGAGAGCCCTTGCGGCTTTGTCGGGCAGGTTGTACGTAGGTATGTTTGTCTTGCCCAGCACTTTGTACACTCGTTCAAAGTCTTCGCCTCCGGCAGGCACGTCCACTATAGGTTTGCCGCGGTGTTTTAATGCGACTTTGGGAATTATTCTTGCGTCTGCAGGTTCGAAGAAGGTGGACTTAAGCATGTTTATTACCAGAACGCCGTCCACGTTCTTGTCGGAAAGAACCAAGTCAAGAACCTTTTCGTATCTATCAGCCCTCGCATCAGCGATCATGTCAATCGGGTTTGTCGCATCCACGCCAGGGTACATGCCTTCAATTTTCTGCTTTGTTGCTTCACACAGAGTTGCTAGTTTCAGGTTGTTTCTTGCAACAGCGTCAGCTGCAAGTATGGCAGGGCCTCCCACATTGCTCACTATAACCACGTTGTCTCCATGCATCGGTGGCTGTTTAGAAAGGGCGATTGCCATGTTCATCATGTCTTCGATGTTTTCAGCTCTTATGATTCCAGCTTTCTTGAAGGCAGCGTCAAAAATCTCGTCCGATCCAGCTATGGAAGCCGTGTGGGATTTCGCTCTTTGTGCCGATTCCCGTGTTGCGCCGCCCTTTAAGACAACAATAGGCTTCTGCTTCACTGTTTTTTCTGCTTCTTCTATGAAGTCTCTCCCGTTCTTCATGCCTTCCATGTAAAGGCAGATTACTTTCGTTTCGTCGTCTTCTCCGAAGTAGCGCAGTAAGTCAACGTCGTCAACGTCAATCTTGTCGCCTACGAAGACAAACTTGCTTATTCCTATGTTGTAGAAGCATGCCCAGTCGAGAAGACATGACCCAACGCCACCGCTTTGGGAAATGACCGCGACATTTCCCTTCATGGGCATAGTGTTTCTTTCAAATGTCGTATTCAATCCGTTTGCTGTGTTTATTACGCCCATTATGGTGTTTGGACCCAAGATTTTCGCGCAGTATTTCTCTTTTAGTTCAAGAAGATACTCGCGCTGGCTATCCTTGAAACCTCCTGTAATCATGATCAGCGCTTTGATGCCTACTTTCATGCTTTCCTCGGCTAATTCAATCGATTTATCTGGTGGAAGCATTATGACTGCAAGGTCAGGCGTTTCGGGCAAATCGTTTAGACTTTTTTGTCCAATTTTTCCCTCAAGATCAAACACGTGGGTTTTGCCATGATAGAATTTTTTCATGTTGTGGATTACGTCTGAGAAAAGTTGGGGTGAAGCCATTCCCACTTTCTCTCGGAGCATGCTTGAGCCAATCAAGACTACGTGGCGCGGTTCAAAGATGGCTTTGACTTCAACCATTCAAATTCGACCTTCAACTGATCTCGGCGAAAGGAAGAGGAAGAAACATAATCCATTCACATTCATAAATTTAACTGGGAAACTACTTTCTTTCTATTATCTTCATGTATGCAAAAGCTGCTCCGAAGGTGAATATGGCTGAAAAAGCCAAAACATTGAGGAGGGAGATGAAAAAGAAAGGTGGGTAGCCAGGGAGCAAGAAACTGCGGATCATGTCTGATGCCGTACTTAAGGGGTTAATTTCAGCCAAGGTTACAAGGAAAGCAGGAAATTTGCCTTCTCTTCCTAAATCCTGAATCAGGGAAAGAGGATAGAACACGCTGCTGCAAAAGAACAGTGTGTAGTAGACTAGTCCCCTTGCGGTGATGAACTTCTCGAGGCTTGACGTGGAAACCGCGATGGCGATGCTTAGCCCAGAAATGCCAATGGCCAAGAGGAACAGAACAGCCAATATCAAGAACAACTGCCAAATTGATGGAAACCCGACGAAAACGAAGCAGGTAACCAAAAGCGGAGTCATGTACAGCATGCCGCGCAGCCCACCAGACAACACTCGCCCAATGGCCAATTCCAGCCTAGTCATCGGCAAGCTTAGCATGTAATGGTGAACTTCTCTTCGGCGCTCCATGTTTATTTCTCGGCCGATCATGAATGCTGAAGCAAACAAGCCTGTAACGGCTAGTCCGGGTGCGAAGAAGTTGAAGTAGTTCGTGATGCCCGATGCTTGGACGTTTAGCATTTGGTTGTAGACTATTGCCATTATGAATAGGTCGGCCAAGTTCATGCTGATTAGTCCTACGAGCCACCACTTGTAGCGGAAGAAGTTTCTGAAATCGTGTTCTAGGATGTGCAAGATGGCCTTCATTACTGCCATCCTCCTCCTTCGATGCTTTTGTCGTATATTATCACGCCGACGAAGGTGAAGAATGAGAAGAAGGCGATTATGCCAAGTAATGGGATCAGAGGATTTTGTGGGGTTATTATGCTTTCTATTCCGGTTCCCCAGCGGAATAGATCGGCGGCATAGGTTATCGGGTTGAAGCTTGCTATTCCTCCGTATACTGGGTTGGCTGCTTGCACTATTGCCAAGGGG
>CAZCRE010000047.1:0-9883 GCA_964501075.1 uncultured Candidatus Bathyarchaeia archaeon | reverse complement strand
CTCTCATAACACCTGAAGAACTAGTCGTCTACGCCAAAAAAGCCGGACTCGATGGCGTAGCTGTAACAGACCACGATCGACTCGACGGCGCACTGAAGATAGCAAGGGAAACAGACTTCTTCATCGTTCCAGGAATGGAGATTTCAAGCTCAAACGGACACATCGTAGCGCTCAACGTCCAAGAAGTAATTCCCAAAGGATTAGACGCTGACGAAACTGTGGACAGGATTCACAGAGCAGGCGGCATTGCAGTAGCCTGTCACCCAGTAACCTTCTTCAAGGGCAGCTTACGAAAGCACGTGAGTTCAAGATTCGACGCAGTTGAAGTGATTAACGCTTCATCCTTCCCATTCAATTACTCGGTCAAGAATGCCCAGAAAATCGCTTCGCGTCTAGGGATTCCGCGAGTTGCAGGCTCCGACGCTCATTATCCTCCTGAAATAGGCTATGCATACACGCTTGTGGATGCCAGTTCAAATGTTGACGAAGTTGCGAGGTCGATTCATAAAGGATCATGCCAACCGTTCGGCAGAGCAATACCGATAAAAGTGAAATTGAAAAAGGAACTTGCAACTCTTAAGAGAAGTATCGAGCGATAACAAAAAAGGAAGGCGACTAGGAGTCTTCCAGCTGGTAGAGATCAAGCTCCAGGTCCAGTTGTTTTTCTGGTTCAGAGTGCGGCTCCATGTTGAAGAGTTGCGGCGCGATCGTTCCAAGCCCATTGATGGCACGCAGAGCATTCAATCCAGTCATGACTAATGTGACTTTCAGTTTGCCGCTTTGCTCGGGGTTCACCCTTGCTCCCCAGATGACCAAGGCATTGTTATCCATCATTTCCGTGACGATTTCACCCACCCTGTTTGCCTCTTCGATCGTCATTTGGTTGTCACCCGTAACATGAATCAAAGCCCCCGTAGCCCCAGCATAGTCGATGTCCAGTAAGGGACTTGTAAGTGCATTTCGCACGGCCTCCTCTGCACGATTAGGCGCATCTGATTCACCCACACCTACAATGGCCAAGCCACCGCGTTTCACTATGGTTCTGAAGTCGGCAAAATCAAGGTTAATTAGGCTAGGCGAGGAAATCGTTTCCACGATGCCTTTTATCATGTTTGCCAAAACTTGGTCAGCCATTCGAAAAGCCTCGCTGATAGGCAGCTGAGGAACCAGTTGCATGAGTTTATTATTGTCAATAACCACTACCGTGTCACACTGCCTGCGCATCTCTGCCAACGCGGCCGTAGCATACTCAATCCTTCCTTTCTCAATCCGGAACGGAGTAGTAACCACACCGACCGTTATGGCACCCTTCCGCCTTGCGATCTCCGCAATAACAGGTGCTCCACCTGTCCCTGTTCCTCCACCCAATCCAGCCGTTACGAATACAATGCCCACACCAGAAAGCAGATCCTCAACACGCTGCCTTGACTCCTCAATCGCGGCTCTCCCAAGCTTCGGGTCGCCACCCACACCAAGACCCTTAGCGAGTTTCTCACCTATCAAGATCTTTTGATTTGCCTTCGAAGCATTCAAATGAACTGCATCAGTGTTAATCGCCACGTATTCTGCATTAACAGCGCTTGTCTCCGCCAAGTGACTCACAGTATTGTTGCCTGATCCTCCTATGCCGACTACCATTATGCGGCAACAACTCGGCTGCTTGACTTCGCCATTAAGAGTGTTGTGCCAAGTGTACCTAAGAGTGTGCTCTGGCGTATGTAATTTAGTCAACGTTCTTCCTCCTCCAGACCTCTTCATTGATCAGATCACGGATTGCTACGCGGATGACTTCAGCCCGATTAGGATAGAACTTCTCGTCCACAAGCTGATCCAACAGCTTTATGTAAGTCTCAGGAAGATACAGTGTAATCAACTTCATTTCGTTTCTCCCTCTTGGTAATAGCACAGAAAACCAGGCCAAAGTTATATCTCTGTATAATATGCTACAAATATGATACAAACATGTTTGAACCAGCCTTTTTAAGTCTTGTGTAAACTCTATTTCAGATTTCTGTAAATTCCTGTCCAAGAAACCCTTATGTTTTTATTCCTTATTCAATCATTCAACGTACTGCGATGGAGTATTATGCGAGTCTACGTCAGAAGCTTCGGTTGCTCAACAAATCTGGCCGACGGAGAAGCCCTAATGGGTCTCCTGAAAAAAGCAGGTTACCACATGACAGATTCCGCGTCAGAAGCAGACATGATAATCTACAATACATGCGCAGTCAAAGGACCAACAGAAAACCGAATGATTAACCTCCTAAAGCGTACGCCCACAACCAAGAAACTGATCGTTGCAGGTTGTTTGCCGCTAATCAATTTCGAAAGACTAAGAAGAGAAACACACTTCGATGGAGTTGTGGGTCCAGCCGCAGGCGATATGATTCTTGAAGTTTCAAAGCGCGTTCTAGGCGGTGAGAAAGTCACTGCTCTGGAAAACGCAACAGAAGCGATGCCGCGTCTCAGTCTTCCTCATGCGCAGCTTAACCCTGTGATAAGCATAATACCTGTAAGCTATGGATGCCTAGGCTCATGTGCTTATTGCTGCGTGACCCTAGCGAGAGGAAGCTTGAGAAGCCACAGGATTGAAGATATCGTTGAAAGAGCAAAAAACGATATGGTGTTATGCGCAAGAGAGCTTTGGATCACCGCGCAGGACACAGCTAGTTATGGAAGAGACTTGGGCACGAATCTAGCTGAACTACTCAGAGCTTTATGCCACGTTGAAGGAGAGTTCTGGATTCGCGTGGGTATGATGACTCCCAACATGGCCAACGATATTTTAGAAGAACTAGTAGAAATCTTTCTCGATGATCACGTCTTCAAGTTCATCCATCTACCTGTACAAAGCGGCAACAACAAAACACTCAAGCTCATGCGACGCTCGTATTCGGTAGATGATTTCAAGCGAATAGTAGCTGCTTTCAGGGAATCTCTTCCAGAAATCACTGTTTCAACGGATGTCATCTGTGGTTTCCCCGGGGAAAGCGAGGATGCTTTTGAGGATACTTTAAGACTTATTGAAGAAGTCAAACCTGACATAGTTAATGTTTCAAAGTTCTTTGCAAGACCGAACACGCTGGCTGCCAAAATGAAAGAAAGTACGATCCCTTTGGCTGAGATTAGACGGAGAAGCAGCCTTGCAGCGAATGCTGCCAAGAAGGTGGCTTCAGAAAGGAATCAACGTTGGGTTAGCTGGAGTGGTGAAATTCTTGTCGACGAAGTCGGCAAGGTTGCTAATTCTTGGGTCGGGCGTAATTTTGCGTACAAGCCAATTGCAGTAAAAAGCACGAGTAAGTTGCATGGGAGAAAACTGTTTGTTCGAGTCGTTAAACCCCACCCGACTTATCTAGAAGCCGAAATAGTTGAATAAGTTATTTATGTGTAGTGTAGCTATTAGGTTGTTGCAGGAGGCGGAAGACATGAGTGAAGAGAATATTGTTGAGGTCGGGCGAGTAGCTCATTTCTTCTCAAAAATAAACGTTGCCGTCATTGAGCTTAAGGCATCCATGAAAGTGGGAGACACTATAGTCTTTAAAGGGCCAAACACAGATTTTGAGCAAGTAGTCGATTCCATACAGATTGAACACGAGAGTGTTCAGCAGGCTGAAGCTGGTCAGAGCGTAGGCTTGAAAGTATTGCGGCGCGTGAGAGAAACAGACAAAGTGTACAAGCAAGTGTAAAACACCCTGAAGCAGAAACCTCGAAAATTCAATGTCCAATCAAGATCATTCATCACAAAGCTCTGACACTGATGTTCAAATTTACCACCTCAAACCGATAAAAAGATAAATTCTCGTAAGAAAGCGATATAGTAGCCTAACCATCAGTAATTCCCTAACGGAGGCAAATTCAACTATGTTTGACGAAAAAAGCCTGAAGACGTTAGAGCAAGAGCAAAGACGCTGGGAACAGACAACCTTACAGAACTGGTTGAAACTAAGCCCTGAAAGGAAGAAAGAGTTTCAAAACCATTCAGGCATACCGATTAAGTGCCTCTACACGCCAGAAGACGCTGAGGCACTGGATTACATGCGAGACATGGGTTTCCCCGGAGAATACCCATTCCTCCGAGGTGTGCATGCAACGATGTATCGTGGCCGCTTGTGGACAATGCGATTGTTCGCGGGATTCGGCACAGCGGCAGACACTAACCAACGCTTCAAATACCTGCTGAACGAAGGCGAATCCGGCCTCAGCACGGCCTTTGATTATCCGACAATAATGGGTTATGACTCAGATCATCAGATGGCAAGAGGGGAAGTAGGAATCTGCGGTGTGGCAATATCCTCATTAAGAGACATGGAGGTTCTCTTCGACGGCATACCTCTAGACAAAGTCACCACTTCCATGACCATAAACGGGCCAGCACCGATGCTCCTCGCGATGTACGTGGCCGTAGGCGACAAACAAGGCGTGTCCAGAGACAAACTAGGAGGAACAACCCAAAACGACAACCTAAAAGAGTTTTTCGCCCAGAAACTCTGCATATTTCCCCCAAAACCTTCAGTTAAGCTTACTACAGACATCATCGAATATTGCGCAAGACACTTGCCAAAGTGGAACCCCGTGAGCATAAGCGGCTACCACATAAGAGAGGCAGGCGCAAACGCCGTGCAAGAACTCGCCTTCACGCTTTATGACGGAATAAGTTACGTTGAATCCACTCTTCAAAGAGGCTTGAAGGTCGACGATTTCGCTCATCGACTGTCTTTCTTCTTTGCATCCCACAACGACTTCTTTGAGGAAATCGCGAAGTTCAGAGCCGCCAGAAGACTTTGGGCAAGGATAATGAAAGAAAGATTCCACGCCAAGAACCCTAGATCGATGTGGATGCGCATGCACATCCAAACCTCTGGATGCACGCTTACGGCTCAGCAACCGCTAAATAACATTATACGCACCACGACCCAAGCCCTAGCGGCCGTTCTAGGCGGAACCCAATCGTTACATACAAATTCCTTCGATGAAGCCCTATGTCTGCCAAGCGAAGAGGCCGTAACAGTTGCCCTCAGGACTCAACAGATACTAGCAAACGAAAGCGGCGTCGTCAACACCGCAGATCCACTTGGAGGATCATACTACATAGAAGCTTTGACAAACGAAATGGAGAGAAAAGCAATGGACTACATCCAGAAAGTGGATGAAATGGGAGGAGCTATCGTCGCTATCGAAAAAGGATTCTTCCAAAAAGAGATAGCCGACAGCGCCTACAAATACCAAAAGGAGACAGATGAGAAAAAACGCACCATAGTAGGCGTCAACGACTACACTACCAAGGAGAAAAAATGCCCAATAGAGCTTTCGCGCATTGATCCAAAAGTCGAACAACAACAAGTTGCCAACCTGCAAAAACTAAAAAGAGAGAGAAACAACAAAAAAGCGAAAGAAACCCTAGAAAAACTTCACTACGCAGCACAGAAAGACGAAAACCTAATGCCCACAATAATCGAAGCCATAAAATCCTATGCGACAATAGGTGAAATCACCGAAGTGCTACGCCAAGTCTACGGTGAATACAAAGAGTTAATCGTTATATAGGGAGGAAAAAAAGAAATGCAAAACATGAGGAAAATTAGAGTCCTGATCGCAAAACCGGGTCTTGACAGCCATGACCGGGGAGCCAAAGTCGTCGCCAGAGCGCTGAGAGATGCTGGAATGGAAGTGATCTACACTGGCTTGAGACAGACTCCCGAGCAGATAGCTGAAACAGCTTTGCAGGAAGATGTTGACGTCATTGGTTTGAGCATACTGTCTGGCGCTCACAAGACACTTTTCCCAAGAATAATGGAACTACTAAGACAGAAGGATTTAACAGACATTATGGTCTTCGCAGGAGGAATAATCCCAAAAGAAGACGCACCACAACTCAAGAAGCTAGGCATAAAAGAAATTTTTGGACCTGGAACCCCGACGGAAACCATAATAAGATACGTTTTTGACAACGTGCCAGAAAGAACTTGATGCAAGACGTGCCAAACAGTTGACAAAAACTCAGGAAATAGTTCAAGGCGTACTCGCAGGAAATCCTCGAAGCGTAGCCAGAGCAATAACATACGTCGAAAACAACACCGCTGATGCCCCAAAAATAATCGCGGACATCTACCCACACACAGGTAAAGCTCACATAATAGGAATAACCGGTGCTGGAGGCGCAGGAAAAAGCACACTAATCGAGAAAATCATACGCGAATACAGACGAAGACGCAAAACAGTCGGCATAATAGCTGTTGATCCCACAAGCCCCTTCACAGGCGGCGCATTCCTAGGCGACAGAATCAGAATGCAAGAACTAACCACAGAAGAAGGCGTATTCATCCGAAGCATGGCATCACGCAACTACCTTGGAGGGATAGCCAAGGCCACAAAAGACGCTGTCAAAGTTTTGGATGCTTCGGGCAAAGACATAGTCCTTGTTGAAACTGTCGGTGCGGGACAATCTGAAGTGGAAATAATCAAGGTTGCCCACACAATAGTAGTAGTTCACGCACCAGGCTTGGGAGATGAAATACAAGCCATAAAAGCGGGAATAACGGAAATAGCTGATGTTTTCGTCGTTAACAAGGGCGACCGCGAAAGCGCAGACAAAACCATCACAGACATTCAGGTCATTCTGCAGATGGATAATAAGGAGAAAGCATGGAAACCCCAGGTTCTGAAAACGGTAGCGCTCACAGGCGAAGGCGTGCCTGAACTCGTCGATAAACTGGATGAACACAGACGCTTTCTGGAAGGAGATGAGAAATACAGAATGGCGTCGGTGAGAACTAGGGCTGAAACTGAGCTTGCTGACGCCATAAAGGAAAAAACCACAAACAAAATAGTAGAAGAACTGAAAAAAGAAGGCAAGTTCGAGGAATTACTGCAGAAAATCCTCAGAAAAGAGATCGATCCATCATCAGCTGCTGACAAACTCTTACAGGAGAAACTTGGAAAGTGAAAGCAACGCCGAATCTCGAAAAGGGACTTGTAGAGGTTTACACGGGTAATGGAAAAGGGAAGACTTCAGCAGCCTTCGGGCTGGCCATAAGAGCAGTTGGCAGAGGGCTAAGAGTGTACATAATACAATTTATCAAAGGCGGATTCGATTACGGAGAGCTTTACGTAATCGATAAGCTTCCAAACCTCACCCTCAAAGCTTTCGGCAGGGGAAAATTCATCACGGCAAATCCCCCTGACCAAGAAGATTTCAAACTGGCAAAACAGGCGTTTCAACTTGCCAAACAAATCGTCAAAGACGGAGAACATGACGTCGTCATTCTAGATGAAATCAATGTTGCCTTGAACCTAAAACTTCTGGATCTTGAGGAAGTTATGGCATTGGTAAAAAGCAAGCCACGCCATGTGGAACTCGTCTTAACTGGACGATACGCACCAGATCAGATAATCGAAGCTGCAGACTTGGTTACAGAAATGAAAGAAGTCAAACACCCTTTTAACAAGGGCATCCCGGCAAGAAAAGGCATTGAGTACTGACAAGAACCGCAAATGAAACTGCACTCGTTATTGAAAATGGCGATTTCCTTTACTCCACAATCAGTGGATAAACTTCTTTCGAGACGTACTCCAGATATTTCTCTTTATCGGCTAGATTGAAGATTGTCACAGAAGCTTCCCGTGTCACTCCCACAACATATCCATATTCCCGGGACCTTGCAACCACATACCACAAGTCACCATGTTTGCCATAGTCCTCAAAAAGAGATGTGTTGATCAGATCAGGTCCATATAGAGAAAGCTTGTTCACATTAGGAATATCAATATTGTCAAAGAACGTTATTTTCGTGTCTTCCGGGTTCTTAAGGTGGAATCTCTTCAGCGTTTCAGGAGGTATTCTTGCTTCCAGTACGCCGCCAACTTTTTCGAAGAGAATCTCGCTCAGCTTGTTCGCGACAAAATTGGCCGACCGTTTCTTTTCCACGATGGCCAAAAACGTGATACCCTCTTGCAAGGCAAAACTGAACAGAGCTTCAATTGTTCTGGGCGTAGATACTATCTTTCCCCTGTGAAACACATGAAGCACATAATCGTGTGAGTAGATCCCCATGAGCATGTTTCCTTTTGGAAGAAGACCCGTGATCTCGGTGATTAGCTTGAATCTGTAATCACCCTCTTCGTGGTCTTCTTCAGTGCGGTAGTTTTCAAGCTTTTGCGCGATTTCAGGAATCTGAAGCGACTCTGAAAGCCGAAATATTTTACCTGCAACAACCATTTACTCGGCACCTTCCTCTAAATCTGTTTCCAGCATCTATAAAACCGTTATGAATTCGTTTCTTGTTCCTATCTGCAAAGGATTGAATATTGCGTCAAGTATTGGGTCTCAAGTCGAGGGGAACGCGCCATGCCAAGAGCCAGCATAACGGCTTCTAGGATTATCGAGACTCTAAAAGAGGTTCCTGACGTGATTTATGTAGCTCTCAAATATCCAGTGTTGCTGGCGATCTTTGGCTTCAACGGAAGTGTGGTATTGTCCCTTTTAATAGTGGGCCTTGCTAAGTACGGTCCAATAGTGGTATCCCTGTTCTTGGTTGCAGAGTCACCAATAATCTACATGGTTGTCAAGGAAGCATTGAGACAGATAAAGCAGCTGCCTCTCCATAGGGCTGCAAAAAAAGAATTCTTCTCCCAACCAGAACTAGGAGCGCCTGTTTACCCGTCATAGTTCCGCCCCAACACACATTTTTTAGGCCTCGTAGAAGGCGCCTTTGAACGAGACAAACGTCTCACGATCATACAAGCCACGGCCACTGGCATCGTGAACCACGGTCCCAGAGTCGCAAGCCGCAAGGTGCTCAACGAAGAGAACAACTTTGTTGACGTCTCGGACTACTCTCCTGCAGGGCGGGATCTGCCTGGTAGCAACGACGTCGCCGTTCTCCAGCCTACGAATAGGCCTAAACCTAGCAGCATCACGTCTCAAAGTAGATGGACTTTTACTCAAAAACTCGATTCTCCAACCTTGTCCAGGCTCGTGGACTCTGCACGCGGGCGCCCATCGTCCAAGTGCCGGCAAACAACAGCTACCCAAATATGAGTAGCTACACGTTTATAAAGTTAATGTGCCACGTGCGTCTCCTTTATTCTTTCCTTGTTAATCGGCTTCGGCGTTTCCGAACTGGTTGTCTGTCCCATTTATCTGCTGTCCGCAAAGTCAATCGCTCCGTCGTAATTTCAAGTAATTCTCTCGCTTGACCAAGCGTTTGAGGAAGTATTTCACATTTTCGGAAGTGGTTCACTCTCAGAACACCGTCAGAATGATAATATGATGCCGCCGAGTTCGATTAATTGATTCTACACTGCCCTGCTTACTACTCCGTTTCCAAGAGTCTTGGTAGCGCGCGCATGCGTGTTCCTGAAATGGTCAAGAATAATCTTGAGCCTGTTTCTTGCACATGTGGGTTCATTATGGATTTGTTCGATGAGCGTATTTTGGCTGTGCTTGAGGAATAGAAACCATTTTACACCAATTTCGGAACAAGCCAGAATCCACGATGCTTTCTAGCGATAGAACTAGAAAACAAAACATCTAAGAAACACAGAATTGGCAGCCTGATCAATGCGTCTGCAATGGGGAAAATCGGGATAATAGTTGCTGCGAACAGCAAAGTTTTCCAATCTTGTGTCAAAATCAAGAAGTATCTGAAATTTCTTGAGAGAGTAGGCAAAATCCAGATAGCTCCAAAAAATGTCATTATGCTGACAGAAGCAGATTTCGTTGAAGCATTGAGAGATCGAAGACAGTCTGCTCTTCAAAACAGATAGTTGTAATGCAGTACACGAGCTAAAACTTGCGTAATAAGGTATTCGAGAGCATGTATATTCTTGTCGCTATTTCCAATTACTTATAGGCAAACTATAAAAACGTATAACAAGCATAACT
>CAZCRE010000046.1:0-9912 GCA_964501075.1 uncultured Candidatus Bathyarchaeia archaeon | reverse complement strand
TGGCCTCAGACACACGTGTCACGATGGGATACTACGTGGCTCACAAGCATGGAAAGAAAGTTTACAGAATAGACGATCACTTGGCCATGACTATAGCTGGAACTGTTGCTGACGCGCAAAGAGTCGTCGACATATTGATTGCCAACGCTCAATTGTACAAGATAAACAGCGGTCGACCTATTCCTGTGAGTTCAGCTGCAAGGTTCATAGCAAATCTGATGTTTTCCGCACGTTACGTGCCGCTGCAAACAGAAGCTTTGATTGGCGGTGTCGACGAGTCTGGTCCACACATATTCAGGCTGGATCCCTTTGGGACTCTGACAGAAGAGAAATGTGTTTCCACAGGTTCAGGTTCACCTGTAGCCTATGGAATACTGGAGGACAAGTACAAGGAGGAACAATCGATCGCTGAGGTTCTGCCCGTCGTGATTAAGGCTGTGGATGTTGCGATGAAGCGGAACGTGGGAACAGGAGATAGCTTCAATGTTTCAGTAATAGACAACAAAGGCTATCGTGAGTTGACGGAGAAAGAAAAGAAGAGAATTCTGGCAAGCTGAGGACGCATAGGTTGTGGCACCGATTTCTGAAAAAGACAAGATAGAAATAAGCCAATATATCCTACACCACGTTCCCAGTGAGGCTGAAGTCACTAGGATAGAGTATGAAGGCCCTACGTTAGCCGTTTACACTAAGAGACCGGAGGTCTTGGTTGACCAGAGCAACCTAATTGCTGAGATTGTCAATGTCATCAGAAAGAGAATAGTCATTAGATCCGACCCCTCAGTCAGACTCCCTGAAAACGAAGCAGAAAAAAAGGCACGTGAAATAATCTCGCCGGAGGCTGAAGTCACTGAAGTGAACTTTGACCCAAGCCTTGGAGAAATCCTGATCGAAGCGAAGAAACCTGGGATCGCTATTGGAAGAAACGGTATGGTCTTGCAGGAGATCATTAAACGCACCAAATGGCGGCCGCAAGTTCTTAGAAGTCCTCCTTTGCGTTCCAAAATAGTGATGCACATGCGGCACTACTTGCATTCTGAAAGCAAAGAGAGAGAACGCGTACTTCGCACGGTCGGTGAAAGGATTTTCCGACCTAAGATTTACGAAGTGGGCGATGTCCGGATAACAGCTCTTGGCGGGGTTCAACAGGTCGGCAGATCAGCCTTTCTTCTTCAGACAAGAGAGAGCAACGTGTTGCTAGATTGCGGCACGAATCCTGGCTCAACAAAGCCTTTTGAGGCTTTTCCAAGATTTGACAATCCAGCATTCGAAATAGACTCCTTGGATGCTGTCGTAATCAGTCATGCACATCTTGATCATTGTGGAATGGTTCCTTTTCTCTTCAAGTATGGCTATGATGGCCCAGTTTATTGTTCTGCACCCACCTCAAGCCTGATGACTCTGCTTCAACTTGACTACTTGGACGTTGCTAACAAGCAGGGAACAATACCTTACTATGATCAGAAGGATGTTCGAGAATGTGTTTTGCATACAAACGCGCTACGGTATGGTGTCGTTACAGACATCGCGCCGGACATTCGTCTGACACTTCACAATGCTGGACACATTCTAGGTTCCTCAATGGTTCATTTGCACATAGGCGAAGGCCTGCATAACGTGGTTTACACTGGTGACTACAAGTATGCTAGAACCATGCTCTTAGAAGCAGCGACAACGGAGTTTCCCCGTGTTGAAACAGTGATAACCGAAAGCACGTATGGCGGTCCCGACGACATCATGCCCTCGCGCGTTGAAGCCGAGGAACACATGACAAGAGTCGTAAATGAGACCTTAGAACGCAAAGGCAAAGTCTTGATACCTGTGCCTGCGGTTGGCAGGGCTCAAGAGATAATGCTGGTTCTTGATGGTTACATGCGGCGTGGCTTGATGAAAGAAGCACCCGTGTTCATTGAGGGCATGATTTCTGAGGCGACGGCCATTCACACGGCCTTTCCAGAGTATCTGGGTAGAGAGGTTCGGCAAAGCATATTGCATGATGGAATCAATCCTTTTCAATCTGACTATTTCACTCTTGTTGAGCATCCTAATGTTAGGCAGGGCGTCATTGACGGTGAGCCTTGTATCGTCATGGCGACTTCTGGAATGCTTGAGGGCGGTCCTGTAATAGAGTATTTCAAGAGCTTGGCTGATGACGAAAGAAACACAGTGATCTTTGTCAGTTACCAGATTGAAGGCACCTTGGGTAGGAGAGTTCAGAAGGGTCTGAGCGAAGTAGCCCTGATGAACAATGAGGGCAAGATGGACATAGCAAAGGTCAGGTTGCACGTGGACTCCATTGAGGGTTTCTCTGGGCACTCGGACAGGAGGCAGATAATTAACTATATCACCCATTTGAACCCGAAGCCTGAAAGAGTCGTAGTCTGTCACGGCGAACGAGCAAAATGCTTAGGCATCGCAGACTTTCTGTCTAGAAGATGCGAGATCGACGCTTTTGCGCCAGCATTGATGGAGACCTTCAGGCTGCTGTAGGTATAGGCTCGCTAGAAACCGGAGTTTTCTCACGCCAAACCCTAACGTTCTGTGGGCATACGACCACGCGTTCCTCACCGAGCCTCGCGATGTCTCCGTCAATGGATTCGGCGAATTCGCACAGCTCGTTTATTGCATGCTTAACATCGTCTATGCTTTTGCTTGCAAGAGGCGTTATTCTGAGGATCAATATGTTTCCAGACTTTACTTCGTTTTTCACGTTGTCCAAGTCTGATAGGCTGCGGAGCGGCATGGCTTTCAGGTAGGTCTTGCCAGAAGCGTTGCTCTTGGCTTCAGCTTCCTTTTCCACTTTTTTGGGTTTGCGCAGTAATCCGCCTAGTCCTGGCAAGTAGTTCCTCTCTTGACATTTCCTATCTTGCTTTTCGAGAGTTTAAGTGTTTCTTATTCCCGCGTCTGAATTGCTAATGTTGTTTGCGGTATTAAAGTGTTCTAGTGGTTCTAAGTGCAGGTTTCACTCTTGTCGCACAATGGTTCAGTTCGAAACGTCCATACAGATGGTCACTGCGCGAATATCTAAGCTATTCTTAATGTATGAATTGCTTTATGAAATTCCATATATTGTCACTCACAAAGTGAATATTCTTGACTGTGGAGCCTTGCTTGGCGTTCTTTGCATTTTCTGAACTGAGTAGGCTCTGTCCGACGGCTATTGCTTTGCCGTGCTTCTCGTCCAAGACCAGAACGATGTCTCCCTCTTCAAAATCCCCTTCATAACGTCTAATCCCGGGAGCCATTATGTTTGCGCCTTTGCAGACATACGGAACAGCGCCCATGTCCACTATAATCTTGGGAGCCATTGCCATAAACTCTTCAAAAACTAGAGTTGGAAAGATCTCTTCTCCAATCTTGAACATAAGGGGCTTGCCATTCACAAGGAGGATGTCGCCAAAATCTGCTTCGACGACTTCAAAACCGATTTTTTCTTTGAAAATCTGTCCAAGGCTGATTTTGAATTTTTCTGAGGCCTTGGTTAAGAGAGCCTTTGTTTCTTTGTCCTTCAGGAAGTATCTTCTTTGTCGTGCTTTCATGTGCCTCTTCACTTAGATAGGTTTAAATGTAATAAGTTTAAGTATAAAAGGCATAAAAAGAATGTTGAGCGTGCCTAGAATGAGCGAAATGACGACTGAAATCCTCGAACAGAACCTTAGTAAGATAGTGCTTGTAAGATTGAAAGGTGGAAGAAGCCTACGCGGACGATTGAAAGGTTTTGACCAGCACCTGAACTTGGTTTTAGAAGAAACAGAAGACACGACCACTTCTGAAAACGTTAGGAAGCTCGGAACTATAATCGTCCGTGGAGACAATGTTGTTCTGATTTCACCGCCTCCAAGGTGACAGCGTTGGGAAAAGGAACACCGTCAATGGGTAAAAGGGCAGGCAAAACCGTTCACATACGGTGTAGACGGTGTGGGAGAAGATCATACAGTGTTGCAAAGAGACGATGCGCTGCTTGTGGTTACGGCGAAACGACAACAATACGTAAATATTCATGGCAGACCAAGAATCTACACAGAGAAAGACTGCGCTGAAACAATTCTGCTATTATGTTGACTGATAGTAGCCTTTGTCAACTTTGACAAAGATTAGAGGTCCCTTGCTCTGAGCCAGCTCTCTGGCTTTTCTCAAAGTGTCGTTGACTAGGGTCAAGACTTGCTCTTCCTCTCTTGAGTATTTCTTCTCATTTTCACCGAGTTCCATTTTCAAAAGGTTCTCTGCAAGAATGGATGTGCCGCAGATTTCTCCATTCTTGATTAGCGTAAGAGTTACGATTTCCTCTATTTCCTGTCGGCTCGACAGCCTTCTCCAAATTGGCTCTGCGTTGTTAAGGACTTTTGTGACTTTGTTCCAGCGATTGGAGTTTTCATTGCCTATCAGTAGCTTCACTCTTTCTTTCCATTTCCTGAGCCACATTCCAGTCCAAATACTCATGAATTCTTCAAGTTCGCCTCGGTTCTCATTGAAGAACTTCTCCAGTCTTTCCGCGATCTCGCAGTCGTTGGCTTCTTTGCCGATCAGTTCCCAATGAACCTTAAGATAGTTGGTCAAGTCCTGGCAAGCTATTTGAAGCACTTTACGGTCCGAACCGAGAATATCCAACATGGGATTCTTGTCTTTGAGTTTCTCCGACAACAACGTTTCCACAAAGTTCATGGGATATTCCCGCTTCGAAGCCTTCTCCACTCAAAACAAGGGCATGAAGCGTTAATTAAGCTTTATTCGTGTTTGGTTCTATAACTTTATTCGATAATTTTCAGCTATATTTCGGTTTCAGGAATATTGCAAAGCCCTCTTCTTTGGCTATTCTAGAAAATCTGGGAGTTCGCTGACGCTTTTCAAGATTAGGTCTGGTTTCTCCGTTTCCAACTCTTTGCGAGAGAAAATCCCTGATAAAACCGCAACTGTTTGTGCTCCAGCGTTTTTTCCAGCTCTTATGTCTACTACAGAGTCGCCTACGATTATGCATTCATGTGTTTTTACACCGAGTCTTCTTGTGCATTCTATCAATGCTTCTGGGGAAGGCTTAGGTCTGCAAGGGTCAAGTGCAGTTATTACCTGCTGAAAGTATTTCGCCATGTCAAACCTTTCCAGCTCTTTTAGCACTTCTCTTCCGGGAACATGGCGCATCGTGATCACTGCAAGCTTTGCCTTCTTTGATAGTCTGCTCAGCGTGTTTGAGATGTTCGGCAGTGGCTTGGTTTTCGTGGCAGTTGCTTTGTAGTATGCTTCTAGATACGTTTTCAAGAAACTCTGCGCATCAATTCCTTCTATGATGTCATCTATGGGCAAGCCCTGTTCAAGTCTTTTCGGAATCTCCATCCCCGCTCTTGAATCAATCTTCCCTTTGCCCATGATTCTGAAAGCCGTGTTCAAGGCCTCAAAGTATGCCTCTTTCGAATCCATTATCGTGCCATCTAAGTCCAAGACTATTACTTTGGCACGCAGTTTTGGTTTTCTCATTCGCTAATCCTGCTCTCACAGTGAGTGTTTGACTACTCATTTCGATAAGTTTTTATCCACACCGAGGTGGCGACATCTCCCGCACAAATCCCATTTTTTATGTTAAGGCATCGAATATATTGCTTTCTTGAGAAGTGGCCGGGGTGAGGTATCCGCGCCCCGGTGGAACGTCTCCACTCGGGTCCTCTCCTGTGGAGCCTGTTGCCCTTTTCCTAGTTTCAGAGTACCCTTTTTTCGTTCATATTGTCTGTAAACGTGAATGCCACGCAATGTCTACGACTGCTTCTTAGTTTCAGGAGTTATGTTGAGTTCATATTTTTCCGTCAAGAGTGGAGACGTCACCCGCAAACCCCCTCTTTTTTCGTCCTCTGCGCCCGCGAGCTCATTCAAATAGGGAAGCCAACCTTCTGGAGCACCTAAGGAACGGCTGGACAATAACGCGCATGCTCTTAGACGGCGAAGTTATCCTTGGGCACGCTTGATTCTTAGCGGGGTTCGAATGGAACTTTCTTCTATAGGCCGGTTACGCAAAACATAAATTTCAGAGGAACCCCGTTGGTGTAGGAGGAGAACTGCGCGTGAAAAGGCTAGTTTCTGGAGTAATGCTTGCACTTCTAGTGGTAAGCATGTTAGGCTCGACATTCACGGTCGGAACAAGCAAACAGGAGAGCACAAGCATCAACGACGAGACCCGGAAGACAAATCCAGACTCCCAGACACTTTCGGAACCACCGTCCACAGAAACGCGCGCAGTGGCGTCTAAGATTCAACCAGCAAGTGCGGATGTTGATTGGTGGCCAGCTTTTCATCACAACTCAAGCCGCACTGGCTTTTCGACTTCGCCAGGACCGGCCGCCGCTACCTTGCTGTGGCAACAAGGTACAAAAGGATACATAATGAAGTCTTCCCCCGCCATTGCTGATGGAAGGGTCTATGCAACCTTCTATAGTGGGACTTCGTGCATTGATGCTATGCTTGGCAGCTTAATATGGACCGCGAATTGGTTGGGCACAACGACCTGTTCACCAGCAGTTGATAATGGAAAGGTCTACGTGGAATACTCGGGCGATGCAATCATCTGTTGTCTAGACGCTTCCAATGGCAAATCCTTATGGAACTATACGACAAGCGGCAGTGGAGGCGGCGTCATAACCTCTTCTCCTGCGATAGTCAACGGGCTGCTCTACGTGGGCGCATCAGATGGCAAAGTTTATTGTTTAGATGCCTCAACTGGCGCATTTATTTGGAGCTATCCGACTGGAAAACAAGTCGATTCTTCTCCAGCCGTCGTTGACGGGATGGTTTACGTAGGCTCAACCAACAATAATGTTTATTGTCTAAACGCTTCTAATGGCACACTCTTATGGAACTATACGACGAGCGGCAGCGTAGACTCTTCTCCAGCCGTCGTTGACGGGATGGTTTACGTGGGCTCAGGTTTTGCAGTCTATTGTTTGGCTGCTTCTAATGGCACATTCTTGTGGAAATACCAAACTGGAGGTCCAGTAATCTCATCTCCTGCTGTTGCCTACGGTAACGTTTACGTGGGTTCAGAAGACGGTTATACCTATTGTTTGGCTGCTTCTTCAGGAACCCGGCTATGGCGCTACATGACAGGTGCAGTTTACGCTTCTCCCGCAATAGCTGGCGGCTACGTATACGTTTCAGAGGCGAGTAGCTACAAAGTTTACTGTTTCAGTGCTTCGGGAGGGCTCATCTGGAGTTACACTACGAAAGGCCCAGTTTATTCTTCCCCCGCGGTCGCCAATGGAATGGTTTATGTTGGCTCATGTGATGGATACCTTTACTGCCTTGGTCAAACCTCCTATTCCGTCGAGATCCATGCTTATGACAAAACGGTAGGCGGAGGCGTTAGCGTGCCCATCACAATGGATGGGTCACCGTCCGGTCACGATACAAGCTACATTTTCAGCGGGTTAACAGGTTATCACACTTTTGGCGTTCCAAGTAGTGATTCAAATGGTCACCCATTCTTAGATTGGAACACGGGTCAGACAACCACGACGATAGCAGTTTCTCCCGCTGACGGATACTACGTAGCCTATTATCAGGCTTCTACTCCTCCCCTGTCAGCCTCCGCTTCTGCCAACCCGACGACCGGCAACGCCCCTCTATCCGTGCAGTTCACGGGCTCTGCCTCTGGCGGATCATCGCCCTACTCGTATTCTTGGACCTTCGGCGACGGCTCATCCAGCAACCAGCAGAACCCGCCTCACACATACACTAGTGAGGGCAGCTATCTAGCCACTCTCACCGTCACTGACTCAGCTCACAATACGGCATCATCATCTGTCACGATAACTGTAGGGGCGCAGCCAACGTACAGCGTTGTCTTCACTGAGTCAGGTCTAACTCTGGGCGCTCAATGGTCTGTCACCCTAAATGGGCAGCCTCAGTCTTCCACTTCAAACTCGATTGCATTCAACGTTCCCAGCGGCAACTATCCTTTCTCAATCACGGGGCCCAGTGGCTACACTGCCGTGCCATCTTCGGGAGGGCTACTCATAAACGGACCTTGGACAGAGCCGATTAAATTCGAAGTTTCTCCGGCTGTTTCCATAAGTCCGACAGCAGTTATGATGGACGTTGGCCAATCCCAACTCTTCACGGCAAGCCTCACTGGAGGCAGCCCACCATACACCTACACTTGGTACCTTGACACTATTCTCGTGTCGGGCGCAACAAGCTCGACTTGGACGTACACACCCTCGAGCTCTGGTCTTCACTCGGTTTCCGTTCGAGTCACGGATTCGATAGGTGTATTCTCTAATTCCGCGGCAGCATCAGTCAACGTGAACAATCCAATGAGTCTCTCAATTTCACCTACTTCAAAGACCATATTTCTAGATCAGCCCCAAACCTTCTCAATGTCTCTATCGGGCGGATCATACCCATACACGCTTCAATGGTACTTGAACGGCGAAGCAGTCTCAGGAGCCACTAGCAGCACTTGGGATTTCAATCCTACAGCCACAGGTTCCTATACGGTTCAATTGAAGGTTGAAGACTCTGCAGGCGAGACCGCAACTTCAAACACGGCAAATGTCCAAGTAGTTATTGTTACAGGTGTGTGGAACAAGGTAACGGGGGTAACCAGCATCAATACCGACCCGATACAGAACCCCACAGGGTTGTTCTCACTTCAACAGAACTTCTATGTCCAATTCTCCACTAATGATCATGGAGTTACGAGTAACGTCCTACTGTATTGCCAGAGTGTCATAGAAATCTCAAAATACACATTCGGTACGATGCTCTGTGTGGCTGAAATCTATGACACAAGCAGTGGAAACCATTTGTACCATGGAGGACCAATTATCTTGCAAGGGGTCCATGACACCTTATACTTTGGCTCAACAGTCCACCGGTATGGCATCACGCTTACAAACTCAGGAGGTAGTTTCGCATACAATGTTTTCGACGATTTTTCCCCTGTCGGTGACATATACATCTTGAGCGGCGCGGGCGACAGCTGCCTCGTAATCGTCGGTGGCTCGTTAGGTGGCTCTATGAACGTGGACTTTGTCAGTGGGAACGGCCAAGTCGCCTGCAGAACCGCCATAGGTAGTTCGCCTCTGCAGGATGCCTCGATCTCAGGAATCGTGCCACATGGAGAAGGAGGAACGAAGGAAACGTCGACAGGATTAGGCTGGGACGTTACAGGACAGTTCACGCACAACAGTAGCTCAACAGACGAAGGGGTTTTCTTTGCACCTGATCTCTCCGGTTCAACGTCTCAAGAGAATTCGTTTCCTATTCTGGGCAAGCCGGAGGCCGTTCTTGTTTTCTCAGCCAACTGCCCAGTTTACGTTGATCTTTTTGATGATCATGGAAACTATCTAGGGTATAATAGGACTTCAGGAATGGTTGACTTTC
Organism: uncultured Candidatus Bathyarchaeia archaeon; assembly: GCA_964501075.1. Lineage (GTDB taxonomy): Archaea > Thermoproteota > Bathyarchaeia > Bathyarchaeales > Bathycorpusculaceae > CAZCRE01. The sequence continues at coordinate 546 of CAZCRE010000046.1, read as the reverse complement.
AGATATCTAATGCCTTTTGGATTTCAAACCAGACTCTGTGTGTCTTTGATCCTTCTGGAACTTACAGTCTTCAAGTAACAGGGACAGACAATGGCACTTATGAGCTGGAAACGTCATGGCAGGGCGTAACGGGAGCAACTTCAATCATAGCGAATTTCACTGGTACGATCATGGAAAACGAGACGCAAGTCTATACTATTGGAGCGGACCCGAATGTTGCCCTGATGAACATTCTGCCCTCAAAAACTGTTGTATGCCAAGGCTTTGGCTTGCAGGTTAATGCCACAGTTGCAGATCTAAGCGGGGTCAACGCGACTTTCGACGTTACATTGTATGCTAACGGAACCATCATAGGAACGCAGAATGCCCTAAACGTATCTGGATGGGACTCTGCGACTGCCTGCTTTGCATGGAATACAACTGGCCTCGCGTATGGCAGCTATTCGATAAGCGCATACGCCTCTCCAGTGGAGGGCGAGACATACACTGCTGACAACACGTTTGTCGACGGCTGGGTCTTGATAACAATTCTGGGGGACGTGAACG
>CAZCRE010000045.1:0-9978 GCA_964501075.1 uncultured Candidatus Bathyarchaeia archaeon | reverse complement strand
AAGCGATAAGTGCCTTGAACACAATGAACGCTGCTTCAGAGATCGGAGAAACCGAATGGATCACAACAACAGCATACTACGCAAGATACTTCGCACTCTACACCCTGTCATGAAGATGGGCATCAAATCAGAAATCCATGATTGCAGCATCGCCGTTGCAAGCCTGCTCACGGAAAAGGGAATACTGAAGAAGGACTTAGCCACCGACATCGCAAACTCGAAACAAGCCAGAATAGACATTCAATACTATGTGGAAAAAGAGCTCAACCAAGCCTGCATTAGGAGAGATGTCGAAAAAGCCCGCAACTTTGTCCTGGAACTAGAAAAAGTCATAGAGACCGTGACCACCGACAGAATCGAAGAAGTAAGAGCACACATGAAAACGCTCAAGCGCTCACTTTGAATTCCAGCACACGCTGAAACGCCAAAAATAGAAAATGTGGGTGTCGCGGGAGACATCGCCACCTGCTCATGCAGACAAGGATTTACATTCTTTCCTCCTCAGGACTCCTAGCTGGAGTGTTTCTCCGATTCTGCGGTTGAGTAGCCTTCTTTCTTGCTCACTGAGTAGACGACATCTGCCACTTCCTCTATTTCTCGGTGATGAGTGATTATGAGCATTTGCGGTATGATCCTCCCACCTTCTCTGAAAAACGAGTTCAAAATATTAACCAGCTCCTTCCTCCTCTCCTCGTCCAAATGCGTCGTGGGCTCATCCATAATTATAGTCTCAACCTTCCCAGACAAAACCTGCGCAATCGCCAACCTCAGCGCTATCGCCAACGCCACACGCTCCCCCCCGCTAATCTGATCAATATCCTGCTCCCCACCAGGCCCAATCACACTAATACCATAGTCATCATCAATCCTAATGTCAGAATAAGCAAGATTAAACCGCTCAAACAAATCCCTCGTCGACTTCTCAAGCAGCGGCCTCGCCCTAGCCCTAATCACCTTCTGAACCCCATCCTTACCGTAAGCATCCCTAACCGCGTTCAAAACCCCGATGAAACCATCCACCAGCTTCTTCTCCACAGCCAAGGCCTCAAGACCTCTCAACTCCTCTCTGCACTTTCGGGCTCCTTCTTCAGCATTTGTCTTAGCTTGCTCCGTGAGAGCAATATCCTTCTCAAAATCATTCCTAGCCCTGCTCGTGGTGTCAAACTGCTCCTGCGTCTTTCCATGTTCCCCCTCATCATAGCCAAGCTCCCCAATATCACGAACTAGCTCAGAAAACCTTCCCCTGCAGCCAGACAGTTCGCTGATTGTCTCCGCCACGCCTGACTCGTACTCTACCTTCCTCTCCGCCAACGGCACATTCCGATCATACTCCCCCTTCTTCTTCCGCAGCTCCTTCAGTTCCTCTTGAGGCTCCTTCGGCTCATACTCCAGCCTCTCCAGGACCTCTTGCATTAGTTTGGAAACATCTGCTAGGGCAGCCGTAATGGGCTCCATTTCACCTTCGACTTCAGCCTGAGACGGCAACTTATCCAACCGCCGCTTTGCAGACTCAAACTCCTTAGAAGCTTCCTCAAGCCCGCGCCTTTCGCCTTCAAGCCGCTCCAACTCTTCATCCAATTTCTTCAGGGCTTCAGCCTGCTTCTCAAGCTCTTCAACCTCAGCCTTCTGGCGCACCACATTACCCGTTGCCTCAACCAGCTCAGCGGCAAGATTCCTGACTCTCTCCGGCTCAATAGCGCCTATCTTCTTCTCTTCCTTTTCAACGTGCTTTCTCTCAGTACTTGCTTCCTTCAAATCATCCCGCAGCTTAGCAAGCTTGGCCTCCGCCTCGCCCTTCTCCGAAGAGAATTTGCCTATCAACTGCGTCAAACGCTCAGGCGGCAATTCCGTCTCACATGTTGGACAAGCTTTCACTTCAGCCTCGCTTGAAAACTTGGACAAGTTCTCGTCCAGTTCCCCTATGCGCTGGCTCAGCACACTAACGGTTCCCGTGTCCGCATTAATCGTTCCATCAAGCTTGTCTGCCGCGTCTTGGAACTCCTTCCTCTTCTTCTCAAGAACCGCCCCAACACTGTCAACATCCACCGCCTCGCCAAGAGCCTTCGAGCATTTTTCCAGTTCCTTCATCAAGTTCGCGCTTTTCTTCTTCTCTTCCTTCTCACACTCGTCAACTTGCTTCTTTGCTCTCTTCAAAGCAACGTCTGCGCCCTCATGCTTTCTTCGTTCGCTGGTTTTCCCGGTTATGACCTTGCCCTTTCCGACGTAAAGCTCATGGTTATCCGCGTTTTCCTCCAGCGTTTTCTTCAATTGTCCTATTTCGCCCAGCTTTTCTTGGAGTGCGCGCCGCCTCAGTTCCTGCTTTTCTTTCTCTGCCAGACCACGCACATACTCATCCAAAAACGGCAGCTTGTTAACATCATCTTCAAGCTTCCTCACCGTTACCTCAGCCGCAACAGCCTGAGCCAACCCTTCTTCATCTTTCTCCAGCCTACCCTCAAGACCCGCGATCTTCTCCTCGACGATTCCTCTCTCTTTGTCACACTTGTCGAATTCCTTCTTTTTCACCTTCAACTGGTCCAAGACAATCTGCAAGTTTCTCAGGTCAGTCTCGACTCCAGCAATATGCTTCCTCTTTGTAATCAAAGACTCTTCCAGCTCCGCCGATTTGGCTTCATGTTCACTCGTTTCTTTTTCTAGGGTTGCTTTCCGGTCTAAGGCGGTTTCCAGCTCGATCTGCTTCTCACGGTACACTTGAATAACGGTCTTTATGCCTTCCCAAGCCTTCTCAAGATCCTCAACCCCGAGCAACCTCGAAATAAGCTCCTTCCTCTCTCCAGGCCTAGCCGTGACAAGCTTCTCAATCTCGCCCTGCCGCACGTAAACTGACTGCAAAAACATGTTCTTGTCAATGCCCAAAACCTTCTGGATCTCAGGAACAACAGAGCGCTCCCCATCCCTAGCCAATAGACTCCTCTTGCCGCCTTCGACCCGAAACAGGCTGCCGTGAGCCGATCCTTTCCGCTCCATCAACCACTCAACTTCATAACCAATGCCGCCTTCGGTGAAGGCCACACCAACCTTGCACCGGTTTGCTCTAGAGTTGATGAGGTTCTCCTTCTTCCCACGATTACCATAATCATTAAACAACGCGAAGCTTATCGCATCCAAAATCGAAGTCTTGCCCGCGCCATTAGGCCCCACAACCACGTTAATACCATAGCCTAAATCAATCACCGTATTCTTATGCGAAATGAAATCCTCAAGCCTAACCCTGTTAAGAATCATGCTTTCTCCACTTTCTGAAAGTATTCATCAGCAACCTTCTTGGCTTCATCCGTGTCCCCGTACCTCAGATGCTTCAGCATCTCCATCGCAAGCTCTGCCACGTTCTCATCCTTGAAGTAGTCCCTGATAACCTGATCCACATAGAAAGAGCCAGGCTTCAACTCCGGAAGCCTCAACTCCGCCTCCTCAACAACCTCCTGCCTAAACGCCAGAGTCCTGTCAGCCAAGGCACCGGTCAAAGCCTGGTGAACACCTTGCCTATCGATGTCTTTGCCCTCGACGCGCACATGCACGATCGGCAGCTTCGCCATGCCCTCAGTCAGCCTCACCACGTCTCCAAGCTCCTTCTCCAAGTGCGCATAGCTCAGCTTCGCCTCAATCTGCGGCCTAATACACTTGAGATTAACATCCCTCACCTCAACATCGCCGCCCTCAAGGTCCACAATGTAAAAGCCTTTCCCAAGCTTCCTCCAACCGGAAATCTCGTCTTTCCTGATAATCTCCGAAGAACCAGGATAAGCCAGCTCACCCCCACCAAACGAAGCCTTTATCCGCGCATGAAGATGCCCCATCGCCACATAACTGAAGTTCCTCGGAACCTCGTCTAAACTGAGCTCGGACCCGAACGGGAAAAACTTGTCAATACTCTCATGCAAAACAAGAACCCCAACCTTGCCGCCCAGCTGAAGAGCACCAAGCTTCTTCAACTCCTCCACAAGCACCACACGATAAGCACGGCTCAAACTAGACAAACCCGCAACCAACACGTCCTGACCGCCAACACTCACCGACTGATGCTCCGCGTTCGCGTTGACGCCGAGAACCTGCACCCGATCATCAAAAAGCACATGCGGCGCCACACCTCGACTCTTAGGCTTATCATGGTCTCCCAGCACAGCAAAGAACTTCACCTTCCCGTCCAGCTTCTTCAGAAACTTCTTGAAGGCAAAATAAGCCTGCGGCGTAGGCCTAGGCGAATCAAACAAGTCCCCACTGTGAACCACGATGTCCGCATGTTCCTCAAGAATCCTGTCGCCAATCTCTTCTAGCGCATCGTAGATGTCCTTCTCCCGCTCCTCCAAGTTATACTGCTTATACCCAAGATGCGTGTCAGCCAAATGGGCAAGCCTAACCATACTACTGCTTCTCCTCTTTGCCCGTGCCTAGGAACCCTTTCAATTCATCTCTGAGACTCCTGCTTTGGTTCTCATTAGTCTCTTCCTTAGCCTTCTCAACAGCAGCCTTCATCTTGCCAATGATGTCAATGTCACTTCCGCCTTCCCGTGTCCTGCGCTTCTTCACCCTCACCATCACGGGAGCCCTAGTCATCTCACCCACAATTACAGCTTCGCCCGTGCTAAGCCCAGGCAAGTCGTTAAGCAAAGTCTGCCCAAGACGCTCAGAGCTTCTGGCAATCGCCTGCTGGTCATCAGGATTAGTTATCCTCATGATTATCTGGCTGTTGCACTGGCTCAAAGCATCAGGGTGTATCTTGGAAGGCCGCTGCGTAATCATAACAAGAAAAACACCAAACTTCCGACCCTCAGCAGCAATCCTCTTTATGATCAGGCCTGAATCAGTGCGGCCCTCAGCAGGAATGAAGCGGTGAGCTTCTTCCACGAAAACGAAAACAGGATACTCAAACTCACCACCCGAGGCCTTGTCATATATGTCAGACAAGATTCTGTAGGTAATGTAATCTGAAACTCCATCGCTCAAACCTGAGAGATCCACGACAGAAAGGTGCTTAGGCCTCAGCATCTTGTCTATGCTTGTGGAAGCGGCAGTGAAGACCTTCATTCTAACTATTCTCTTTATGTATTTCTGAGCTGACTTAGCACCGCCGATTACGCTTGCACTAGCGCCTTTGTCTTTCCAGCTGTCAGCCTCCCCCAGCTTCTCCAGCAAATCCTCGGGCTGAAAAACAGTTTTTTCAGCCTTTAAATACTCAATTGCTTTTTCCACACCGCTCACAATGTTGGCAAAGTGCTCGCCTATCCCGGAGATCAACTGTATCTCATCAAGGTCAAGGTCTGAGAAACAAATCTCGTAAGGTTCAACCTTTCCAACCTCTCCAGCAGAATACCTTCCTGTGCTTGCTGGGTTCCTGAACACTGTTATCATATCGGAAAGTTCGTGCCTCTTTCCCGCAACGTCTCTTCCCAGAAACACGTAGTCCGCATGCGGATCCAGCATAACTATTGTGCCGCCCTTCGCAAGCAGCTCATCAGCAATTATGCCTGCAAGATACGTTTTCCCAGAACCCGTCTGCGCAATGAGAGCCAAGTGCCTTCTGAAGCCCTTGATCGACAACGCCACAGGAACCTCGCTACGAGTAATCAGACTCCCCACTCGAATTGCTTCTTCCTGAGGGAAAGAATAGAATTTCTCAAGCAACTCCGTTGGTGCGATGTACACGGGCTTGCCAGGCATCACAGCCTTCTTCGGCAACTGCAGCTCACCACCTTCAGTCAAGAACCCAAGAACCCTTGCCTTCCCCCAAACCTTACTATCCGCCAAACCTGACTCAACAATCTTCTTGATAATACCAAAATCCAACTCCTTCGTCAAAGCCTGACTAGCCGAGATGATTCTTTCAATTTGCGCGACCACTTCAACCCGCTTAGGCTTTCCATCCAGCTCTTCTTCAGAGTAAGTCATCAAATACTCCCATCGCGATGGCATGTCATCAGGCTTTGAAGAGAAAAGAAACTCGTTGGAGCTTGCTTCACCGATTATTACGCCGACTTCTTTAAGGGAACCTGACACGTCTATACCCCCTTCCACGAATTATCTTGCTGTCAAACAGTTTTTCCATGTACGGGAAATACAGCTCATCTACTATTCTCCTTTTCAATTTAACCCTTTCATCAACATTCTTAAGCCAAAGATTGTACGCGTCCAAGCCACAATAGCCGCTTACCATAATCCTCAGCAACCCTTCAAGGTCCGCATCGACTGGTCTGGGCCATCCTGTCTTTGACAGAGGATGATCCCAACAGGGCACATCGATCCTCATAGGCGAATCTCTAACGTCCAACAGAAGATAGAAAGAAATGAAACTTGGGAAACTCGGAATGCCCGAAATTATCTCGCTGGCCCAATCGACGAATTCCTCGCCTTTCTCATTTACAGTGATTGGAAAGCTGCTCTTGACATACTTTCTTGGATCCGAACTGAAAGGACGCATTCTGCTTGCTGCCCCTGCTGATGGCCCAAGCACTAACGGTTGAGTGTAACCTATTCCTCCGGCGAAGTTCATCACCAACTGGTAGTCTGGCCGAGAAGACGCGAGCTCCGCCAAAATCAGCTCGATAGTTTCGAGCTTTGATCCGTGTTTTCCCTTGAGCTTCTCGCGTTTGTTCAAAGCGGTTTTTTTATTATCCAATGTTTCCTGAAAGACCGCGTTCAATCTCTGTTTGTCTCCAGCTTCGATATCGACTCTTTCAAGTTCTTCGCCGAAAATCAGCTTGAGCAAAAAATCACGATAGAATGTAGCCCTGCTTTCCTTGCTGACCCCAGCTATGAGGATACCGTTCTTTCTGCAAAGCTCAAGCAGCTCTGCATACGTCTTGAAGTATTCAAGTACAGCTGTTCGGTCTTCCTCAATCTTTGTCTCAACAGGAACGTGCATAGCTCTTCCGTAAAGAGAGCCATCTATCAGAATTGCGTTGCATTTAAAACCGTTCTTCAAGGCATCAATTGCCGTCTGGAATTCAAGCATCTCCATTTTTGTACCTATGTAGTAGTGCGCTTCAAGAAGACCAGATTTTGTGAAGAAGACGTTGGTGTCCAACCTCTTTTGCTCTCTTTCCTTACAGACGGCAAGAGACCTAATTATGTAGAAGATGCCACCCGTCGACAACGGATTCATGTACACACTCGAATCTACAGCCGTCACTCCCAGATCGCTGAGCTTTGAAGCAAACTTCCCGACATTCTCTAGAGGCTTCCACAAGGGCTCAAAATGCTTTCTAAATGTGTCCTGCAACGGATTTGGTTTGCCCCTTAAGATCCTTTCTTTCAAGGCTTCCTTCTTGTTACCAATTGATGAGGCAAACTCCTCAAGAAAATCCGGCAAACTCACACCTCCACACTACTCAAACGCACGTCCCAAACAGATTATTTGCGAGAATTGAATTTAAACACATGAGGATACAACGAGTGAATTTGCTACTACCTGTGCTGGAGAAATGAACGCTGAAAAAGAGGGATTTGCAGGAGACGTCTCCATCAGCCTAGGATTCAACTCCCATCCCCGGCTTTTCAGCATAAACCTGCGGCCTCTGGGCGAACCCCCGGTCTGAGCACATCAAGCGTTGTTCACTTGCGTTTTCTGAACAGTCTGACGTTTTCCATGTCGCAGACATATTCGTATCCTGCCTCCATGAGTTCGGTTGCTTCTTTGACGTTCGCTGCCGCCCTGCATATGTAGTCGTCGTCCTCGAAAACTACTAGCTGCGTGTAAACCAGGGTGATGTTTTTGTGTCCGAGCGATTTCATGACGTGGAGGATGTCTTTGGCGCACGCAATTAACTATTACGCAACTTTTATGTGTTCATGGTGAACTAGTGAAAAACATTACTCTCTGGAATGGGAGTGGATACCCCAATGATGGAACTTCCGCCGCTGATGCGCACGTCATTTAGACTATGCTCGGACCCGCGCTAATGGGCGGCTTTTGCCAATAATTCTCTGCCACTTTGTTAAGGTTGGGCACGTGAATTTGGGAAGGTCGTGAAGGTGTCTTCTAATCCGCACTCGACGGTGACATTGAGGGCATATCTCAGAACCTGACTTGTTAAATGTTACTGCTTCCTCCAGAATCCAGCTTTGACAATGGCGGCAGTATACGCTGTGACCATATTTTCGGTTTATTGCGATCACCAGGCGTGCATGAAGCTGTTAAGGACGTGCCTCTAGTTTGAGTAATAGTGTCAAGGTTTCATTGTTTCTTACTATTTCTGCACTGATTGTTTGCCCTGGCGACGTGTGCTCTTCCAAGTAAGTTGAGAGATCATCTATATTCGTTATTTTTGCGTCGTCAATGGCCGTAACGATGTCGCCTCCTATTGTAACAAGCTGCCCAGCGATTTGGGCTTGTTTGGTTCCCTCTTGGAGACCGGCCTTGTCAGCTGGGCCTCCACTTGTGACTTGCGTGATCAGCCACCCATAAGTCGTACTTGTGTTCATGGCCTGCGCAATGCCAAAGGTCATGTCCGTTCCTGACGCGCCCAACCAAGGATGCTGATTGTATGAACCATTTGTGATTAAAGATTCTATTTCCCGCAAAATCGTGTTTGAGGGAATTGCGAAACCGATTCCCTGAGAATCGCTGACAATGGCAGTGGTTATGCCAACAACCTCGCCTTCGTAATTGAGGAGTGGGCCTCCCGAGTTGCCTGGGTTTATGGGCGTTGTCGTTTGAATGCAATCCGCTATGACATATCCGTTTGTTGCGCTTTCGGTGATTGTTCTGCCACGTGCGCTGACTATACCCGAGGTTACCGTTCCAGCCAGTCCATAGGGAGTGCCAATGGCGAGCACTGGGTCACCGACACTCAACGCTGAGGAGTTTGCTATTGAGAGAGGCTTGTACTCGTCCTGTGGCGCGTTCGACGTAAGCACAGCGAGATCCGCGTAAGGATCTGAACCGACTACTTCAGATGAATAGGCGTCTCCGTCTGCGAACGTTACTGTGATGTTGGCTGCTCCATCTACAACGTGATAGTTAGTGACAATCACAAACTGGCCTGTTGAATTAGAAACAAATCCCGATCCTTGCACTTCCGTGTATCCGTAGTAGGGCTGTCCCCAAGGATAGTAGTATGTCGTTGTAGTTGTTCCCCGAACTAGAACGACTGAGCTTTTGACTTGATCATACAATTGAGCCAACGATACATTTTCTCCCAGAAAATAAGTGTCATTCTCGCAAGGCGTGCCCTGCCCTGGCTGCAGATCTGAAACATTGTTCTCAAGATCTGAAAGACGATTTTGGAGGTCGCTCATTTGGTTTGAAATGGTCAAGCTGTTTATCGCGTAGCCGAACATTCCTCCTACCAACAGACAGATGATAGCTGTTGCGATCAAAGCCGTGGTTAGGCGCGACACTTTTGGTTTTTCAGGCAATTCCAACTACTAACCTCCTTTCCTTGTTGCAGTGTCTCTTCAAGTACGGTAGGTTATTAAACCGTTTTTCAGAATTAGACCAGATTTTGTTCCTAATCTAACTGTAGCCTAAGCATTTGTGCAATGCTTAGCAATCGGTAGATTTGACGTGCAAAAGAAAATGCTGAACTGCTACTAGAAGATAGAAAAAAGCGCACGCATCGAAAAGTCGGCATTGTGACACAGAAAAAGAGGGAAGTTGCGGGTGATGTCTCCACTGAAGTAGCGCACGCGAGTTCAGCGAGAGAAAAAAGTAGAAGATGCGGGAGACGTCGCCACTATGTGCGGGGTTCAAATCCGCGGGCGCAGGTTCAAGATGATTTGTGATTTGCTGTCCGCCATCGCGTGCAAGAATAGCGAGAAATGGTTTATATGTTTGGCATTGTCCTTTGACTAGGATTCACATCAATAACCTAAAGAGAAAAGTCTGGATGGAGGAGGCGGAGCGGTGAAAAATGGACCTCGCATGGATTGCTTTAGCCACAGGAGCGTTTGCGATGTTCATTGTCACGTACTTAACTTGGTCTATCTATCAACAAGATCCCGGGACTCCTCAAATGCGGG
>CAZCRE010000044.1:0-10281 GCA_964501075.1 uncultured Candidatus Bathyarchaeia archaeon | reverse complement strand
TTTATCCTTGGAATTGTCTTTGCAAAGACAAAGGTGACGCAAAAATGAAGATTATAGGAATAGTTGGCAGTCCAAGACATGGAGGAAACACTGAGGATCTTACCCGTATAGCACTAGAGGAAGTGCAGAAAGAGGGTATTCAAACAGAGCTTATCAGACTAGCAGGGAAGAAGATAGAACCTTGTGACGGCTGTCGAAGCTGCATAGAGACCGGCGAATGCCACTTCAAAGATGATTTCGAGAGCATATTCACGAAAATGAAGGAAGCCGATGGCATCATACTTGCTACTCCAGTTTACTATGGTGCAGCCACCCCTCAAATAACAAGTTTCATAAGCAGATTCTATGGTAGGCAAGGCAAACCATTGAAAGACAAGGTTGGGGGACCCATAGTTGTGGCCCGTCGGGCAGGGCACAATTTCACTTTTGCTCAACTCATGTTTTTCTTCATGATCTCTGAGATGATTGTTCCCGGTTCATCCTATTGGAACGTGGCCTTTGGTCGTTCAAAGGGCGAAGCTCTCAATGACGAGGAAGGAGTTCGCACAATCCAAAACTTCGGTCGCAAGTTGGCTTGGCTTGTGAAGAAGATCAACGCGTGAATATTCGCTGATGGGAGAGCTTGACAGCGCTTCGTGTACGCTAAATTGGCTTCAACTTAACATTTTCCATGATTTGCCCCCCATTTGCGATGATGGTGCGGGGGGTGGGATTTGAACCCACGAACCCCTGCGGGATAGGCTCCTGAAGCCTACGCCTTTGACCATGCTTGGCGACCCCCGCGACGTGATGACTATGCTGAGAAAAGGTTTAAGAGTTACTGTATGCTTCTCAGTAAAAACGGTGCTTATATACGCCTACCCACGGTTCACTGTCAAAAGCTGGAAAGGTTCGAGGACAAACCCCCAAAATACAGGCTATTACGAGGAAGAGTCCGAGCCCAAGGTTCAGAAACAAGCGCAACTACGAGAAAAGAGTAATGCTTCAAAGAAAAGCTGGGCAAAACTGGGTCTAAACCGGCTTCAACCTTTTTATTTAATTGAATCCTAACTAGAGAATATGCTAGAAGCTTCACTCGCCATTCTGAATGCGCATGTGATAACCCTAGATGCAAAACGGCCTGTTGCAGAAGCCATTGCCATCCGAGAAGAAAAGATAGTAGCAGTTGGCTCAAACAAGGAAATCCGAGAATACACAGGCAAGAAAACAAAACTGGTAGACGCAAAAAACAGAACAATCGTTCCAGGATTCGTCGACTGCCACGTTCACATGACAGGCTTCGGATATTCCTTGCAGAATCTAGAACTCAGAGATGCAAGCTCAATAAGAGATGTCCAGCGAAGATTGGCGGAATATGCGAAGAAGAATCCCGAAAAAAAGTGGCTTGTGGGCGGGCGATGGGATCAAAGCCGTTTCTCTGAAAAACGCTATCCAACCCGTTGGGACCTGGATGCTGCGGTAGAGGATAAGCCAGTGTTCCTAACCCGTGTCTGCGGGCACGTGGGTGTCGTCAACACCGAAGCTCTAAGGCTGGCTGGAATAACAAAAGCAACTGTCGTTGAAGGCGGAAGGGTTGATTTGGACGAGAAGTCAGGTGAACCCAATGGAATACTGCGCGAGAATGCTTTGGACCTGATTTGGAAGATTCTTCCCAAGCATAGCCAAAGAAAGCTTGAAGAAGCATGTGCATTAGCATGCGCGAAAGCAGTGGAAGCTGGTCTCACTTGCGTGCATTGGATGGTGAGCTCTGCAAATGAAATCCGCGCCATACAGAGCCTTCATTCCAAAGGAAATTTACCCTTAAGAGTCTATCTTGGTGTTTCCATCGAGTTACTGAAGGAGTTGGCTGGGCTAGGACTGCGGACGGGTTTCGGAGACGACTTGGTCAAAATAGGATTTGTGAAAATTCTAGCCGACGGCTCACTCGGCGGACACACAGCGGCTCTAGAGGCTCCTTATTCTGACAAACCTGAGACTACTGGCATGAGGCTATACACTCAAAAGGAATTGAATCGGCTTGTTCTGAAAGCGCACAAGGCTGACCTGCAGCTGGCCATCCACGCCATAGGCGATCGTGCAGTAGAATTAGTTCTAAACGCTTACGAGAAAGCCTTGAAAGCGTATCCGCGAAGAAATCATAGACACAGAATCGAGCACTGTTCAGTTCTAAACACGAAGCTCGTCAAGAGAATGAAGCATTTGGAATTGATAGCCTCTGTTCAGCCTCATTTTGTTTTCTCAGATTTTTGGGCTGTTGACCGCGTTGGTGAGGTTCGAGTGCGATGGGTTTACCCGTTCAAAACGCTTACGCGAGACGGCTTGATTGTTTGTTCAGGTTCAGATTGCCCTGTAGAACCAATAAGCCCTGTGCTCGGCATCTGGGCAGCAGCTACGAGAAGAAACCAAGTGGAAGAACGCTTGACTGCAGAAGAAGCCTTGAAAACCTACACTTTGAACGCTGCTTACGCTTCTTTTGATGAAGACAAGAGGGGAACAATAGAGGTTGGCAAGCTTGCTGACTTTACAATGCTGTCAGATGATCTTCTCTCAATCTCAGCCAGCAAGATCAAGCAGATCGCAGTAGATATGACGATCGTGGGCGGAAAAATAGTCTTTGTCAAGAAGCAACGGTAGAAGTGGCGGCGGCTTGTTCAGCTTTTCTGAAGAAAATGAAGAACAGTGAGCTGGCAATGAAATAGGCAATGGTCGTGGCGAGGAAAGGCGTGTAAAAATCGCTTAGTGTCATCATCTCGCCCGAGACTGAAGCCGTTATGGACCTCGGAATGTTGTCAGCCATCACAATCAAACCATTGGTTGTTGCTCTTTCGGTTTCAGTTACCTTCTCCATCTGGAACGTACTACTTATGGGGCCCGCCATGTTCATCAGAGTATTCCTGCTAACATAGGCTGCGCCAGCGAGTGCAAAATTCGGTACTATCGTCATGAGCATGATGAAGGGCATTGAGAGGAACTCGCACAATGCTATGGATCTCACTTTGCCTAGCTTTCTGGAGAGGGCTGGCGCCAAAAGAGTGCCCGCAACCAACGTTGCATTTCCGAAAGCAGTCAAAATGCCTATTTCTTCAGTACTGGCATTGAATTTCAGACTGAAAAACAGGTTGAAAAGGGGTACAATGAATCCTGCGCCGAATCCTATTATTCCAACAGGTATCAAGAGCTTTAATATTGTTCGATGGCTCTTGATGTTTCGAAGCGCTAAGAGCTCACTCATCTTCTGAGCTCCATGCTTCTTGTTCTCTCTGATTAGCAGTATAGGTATCACCGCGATGAGGACTAGAACCATTGAAATCATCAAGGCTGCGCGATATCCTGTTGCCGAAGCATTTGTTCCTGTATTCAAGCCCAGAAACGTGTTGAAAAGGTCAGGCATGAAGCCTCCGACATAGCTGCCGACGACACTCATCACAATCATTATGGCCCAGTTAACGCTGAAAACATATGTGCGCTCTTCCGAGGTGCTGTTTTCCATTATGAAGGGTGCGGACGCAACCCAGCTAATCGTGCCGATCAGACCAGAGACAAGGCTTGCAAGCAGAAGCGCAGATGGCTGTAACATCACTATCTGGACGAGATTGGCGATGTTTGACGTCAAACCTATGATTAATGCTCTTTTCGTGCCTAAGCGTTCGATGATCAAACCTGCAGGCAGAGCCACTAAACCCGTTGCCAACCCGCTGACAGTAAATAGATTGCCTATGAAGTTTGGCTGAAAACCCACTTCGGGGAGTTTGAGATACAAGTAGAATATTACTCCCCATATTCCTGAACCAAGGCCCTGCAGAACAGTTGACACTATGTAAAGCTTGGCGTTGCGGCTCAGCATGCCTAGCGGTTTAATGTACCGCTGAAACTGTGAGGGGTAATGCAAGGCTTTCTCACGACGTTTGAACGTGCTACTACATGGCCATATGCGAATAAAAGCATCTGTTGAAAACTGATTTATTTCTCTCTGCGTAAACATGCTTCATCGTGGTCGAACAACATTTGAACTCGAATGAAGCCTTCAGAGAAATTATTCAGACTCTGCTTCAAATGCCCTTACCATCAGGCAGGGATCTGAATCGGCTTAAGATGGAGATTGCAGAAAAGTATCAACTCAACAGGATACCCTCTAATTCAGAGATAATAAGTCAACTCAAAGCCAACGAGAAACGCAGACTTCTCCCTCTTTTGCAAAGGAAAAAGACCAGAACCATCTCAGGGGTCACTGTCATAGCCGTAATGACGAAGCCGCACCCGTGCCCACAACCTAACCCTTGTGCTTACTGCCCAGGAGGACCACAGTTTGGAGTTCCACAAAGCTACACAGGGTTTGAACCAGCAGCCATGCGTGGATTACAGAACGAGTTTGACCCTTATAGGCAAGTTAGAAGTCGGATGGAGCAGCTTGAGGCTATAGGACACAAAGTTGACAAGATTGAACTTATAATAATGGGCGGAACTTTTCCGGCCACACCAGTCGACTATCAATACTGGTTCGTTCAACATTGTCTTGAAGCAATAACAGGCCAAGAAACGAAAGACATCGAAGAAGCCAAGAAGAAAGCAGAGAACAGCAGAATTCGCAACGTTGGCATAACAGTCGAAACACGTCCAGATTGGGCAAAAGAAACCCACGTTGACCACATGCTAAGCCTCGGAGTGACTCGCGTAGAAATCGGTGTTCAAAACCCATCTGACACCATATACCGTCAAGTTGGGCGAACACACACGCGGCAAGACGTGATCGATGCAACTCGCATAATGAAAGACGCAGGACTAAAAGTCGTGTACCATCTGATGCCAGGCATGCCCGGCTCGAATTTCAAAAAGGATCTAGCCGCCTTCAAGGAAGTCTGCTCGAACGCGAACTTCAAACCCGACATGATCAAAATCTATCCCTGCTTGGTCGTGAAAGGCACGAAAGTTTATGAATGGTACGAAGAGGGCAAATATCGACCTTACACGAGTGAAGAGGCAGCAAATCTTATCGCAGAAATGAAGAAGATGATTCCGCCTTGGATGCGAGTGATGCGGGTTCAACGTGATATTCCTGCACCATTGATAGTTGCTGGAGTGAAAAGAAGCAACTTGCGGCAAATGGTCCAAGAGAAACTGAAGAAAGAGGGATTGAGATGCAGGTGTATACGTTGTCGAGAAGTGGGCCACAGGGTGGCGATTGATAAGGTAAAACCAAACATGGACAATGTCAAGATCCTGAGAACTGACTACGAAGCATCAGAAGGCGAAGACATCTTCATTTCGGCAGAAGACCCAGAAAACGATGTCCTAATAGGATACGTGAGACTGAGGGTTCCTTCAAAAAGTGCACACAGGTCAGAAGTAAAAACTGTGCCCTGCACGATAGTTCGTGAACTTCATGTATATGGTCCACTAGTTCCAGTGGGCGAGCACATTGACGGGGCATGGCAGCATAAGGGTCTCGGTGGGTCTTTGATGAGTGAAGCAGAGCGAATAACGAAGGAAGACTATGATTTAAAGAAGATTCTAGTTATAAGTGCTCTAGGCACAAAAGAGTACTATATACGGCTTGGCTACAAATATGATGGCGTTTATGTTTCTAAAATTCTGGCGAATTAGAAAATGAAGAGACAGAGTTCAGGCTATAAGGGTCCAGCGTTGGAAGCTATTCGGAGAGCTGGCGCTGAAATTGGAGATCAGATATGCATAACACGAAACGGTGAGGTTTACAATGGGATCTTGATTCCGCGCTCTGAGTACGCAGACGACAAACATGTGGTGGTGAAGTTGAAGAGTGGTTACAACATAGGCGTACGGATAACCCCAAACACGAAGATAGAAAGAACAGGAAAAGGTGCAGAACCCACTTTCACTTCGCCTGCCACTCCAACACAGAATCCAAACTTGCCTAAAGTAGCGATAATAAGCACTGGAGGAACCATAGCTAGCCGCGTGGACTACCGGACAGGGGCCGTGAGAGCTGCCCTGACAGCAAACGACCTGTACAGCGTCGTCCCTGAGCTTTCGAACATAGCACGCATAGATACGCAGATATTGTACAGTCTAATGAGCGAGAACATAACACCCAAACATTGGACAGAGATCGCGGAAGTCGTCGCGCAGAAGATTACTCAAGGCGCTGATGGTGTGGTCATAGCTCATGGAACAGACACGATGGGTTACACTGCTGCAGCCCTGAGCTTTGCATTGCAGAACCTTCCTGTTCCAGTCGTGCTCGTCGGTTCACAACGATCAGCAGACAGACCAAGCTCAGATGCAGCTACAAATCTCATAGCAGCAGTTACAGCAGCGGCAAAAGCTCCTTTGGCGGAAGTAGTCCTCGCTTTCCATGAAAACTTTTCAGACGATGTCATAGCGCTCCATAGAGGTACAAAGGTCAGAAAGTGCCACACAACCAGAAGAGATACCTTCCAATCCGTGAACGTCCAACCTTTGGCCAGAGTCCAGAACCAAGAAGTAACCTTGCTAACTGAAGAATACAAGAAACGCAACTCAATGAGGAAGCTTGACGTAAAGCCTGAATTCAGCGGAGAAGTGGGATTGCTGAAGTTCCATCCAGGCATGAGTCCAACAGTAATAGACTGGTATGTTGAGAAAGGATTCAAGGGTTTGATTCTCGAGGGGACTGGTCTGGGACACGTGAGTGAATACCTATACGAATCCATTCAAAAAGCAATAGCTAACAATGTCATAGTGGCAATGGCTTCTCAGTGTATATGGGGACGTGTGAACATGAATGTCTACAACACGGGCCGCGACCTCCTCACAATGGGCGTAGTTCCGCTAGATGACATGCTCGCAGAGACCGCTCTGGTCAAACTAATGTGGGTTTTTGGACAGACCCAAAACGTGGAGAAGGCGAAGGAGCTTCTGAAAACAGACATTTCGGGTGAATTTTCGCCTCGAATACTCCCTAGTAGAATGGAAAAAGATTGAAGGTTGTGTACGAGTTGGAAGTGAACTATGAGAAGATTGGATTGAAAATTGGCTTGGAAGTTCATCAACAGCTTGACACCTCATCGAAGCTATTCTGTAATTGCAGGCCAGAACTTTCCAAAGAGGAACCAGCGATCAAGTTTCTGCGCAGACTCAGACCGACGCAGAGCGAACTTGGTCAAATAGATCCTGCCGCTTTCTTTGAGTTTCAGAAAGGAGTGAAGATCAAGTATGAGGCAAGTACTGAAACATCGTGTCTTGTTGAAATGGATGAAGAACCTCCACACCCGTTGAACGTGGAAGCAGTCAACACGGTCCTAACAGTGGCTCTCATGATGAATGCCAAGCCAGTGGATGAAATTCATGTTATGCGCAAGACAGTCATTGACGGCTCGAACACCACAGGTTTTCAGAGAACATGCGCGATAGCTTTGGATGGCAAGATACAGGTGGGAGAAAAGGTTATTCCGATTCAGCATTTGAGTCTTGAGGAAGACGCCGCCAGAAAAACGGGCGATGAAGAGGGCAACATAATACGTTATCACATTGACCGATTAGGCATACCTTTGATAGAAGTCACCACAGCACCCGTCATATATTCGCCAAACGAAGCAGGGGAAGTTGCTCTAGCTGTTGGAAGCATTCTTAGAGCAACGGGGAAGGTAAAACGGGGGTTGGGCACGATCCGCCAAGACATCAATGTATCAATCACAAATGGTGCACTGATAGAAATAAAGGGCGTGCAAGAGCTTGAACTCGTACCTTTGGCCGTGGAATTCGAGGTTCAGCGTCAACTCAACCTTCTCAAAATCAGTGAGGAGCTGCGCGGAAATGGAATCAAAGAAGATGAAATAAGAGCGGAATTCAACGAAGTTACTGACGTCTTCAAGCTGACAAAGTCAAAAGTGATTCGGAGAGCCTTAGACAATAAGCAGCAGGTATTAGCTGTTAGGCTTCCGAAGTTTAGAGGCTTCCTGAAAAGAGAGCTGTTGCCGAGTTTTCGTCTTGGAACCGAAATGGCTGATAGAGCGCGGTTCTGGGGAAGAGTTGGCGGAATATTCCACACTGACGAAATGCCAGCCTACGGAGTGACACAAGAGGAAGTCCACGATTTGAGGGCATTCATTAAAGCAGAAGAAGATGATGCAGTCGTCTTTGTCGCAGATGCCTTGGAAAACGCCCAAGATGCGCTCAAGGCAGTCGTGGAGAGAGCCAAGGAAGCCATCAAAGGTGTTCCAGAAGAGACACGCGCAGCAAACCCAGATGGAACAACACGCTACATGAGGCCCAAGCCAGGCGCTGCAAGAATGTACCCCGAAACGGACATCCCGCAAATCCAGATAACTCAGGATCACATACAAACAATTCGTTCAAAGTTGCCTGAGCTACCAGAGCAAAAAATGAGTCGGCTAGTAAGTGGGTATGGACTAAACCAGAAACTGGCCAAGCAGATCCTTGAATCACAGCACGCAGGGCTCTTTGAAACTGTCACAAAGGAGAGTGGTGTGTCACCGACTATCATAGCTGTGTTTTTGACGGAAACCTTGAAAGCTCTGAAACGTGATGGCGTCCGAGTCGACAGAATTTCCGAGAGCCAGATCAAAGAGATTTTCAAGCACGTAGGCTCAGGAAGTCTGATGAAGGAGTCAATCTCAGATGTGGTTATTTGTCTGTCAAAAAACGGGGGCAAAACAGTGCAGGACGCAATAACTGCTCTTGGCTTGAAAGCAGTCTCTGGAGATGAACTTGAAGCACTAGTGAGTAAGGTTCTTTCCGAAAACAGGAACTTGATGAAGGAGCGGGGCGAGGCTGGCTTTGGCATTATCATGGGCATTCTCATGAAGGATTTGCGAGGCAAGGTTGACGCTGCACGAGTGAGCAAGGTTCTGAAGGAAAAGCTCAATGACGTGTGAAAACTAGAGGTTTCACTTGTAATCCCTTAATTTGATAATAGGGGCGTGTTGCAGTTTCACGCTCTCGCCGCAATATGGGCACACGTTGAACTCCGGCATCAATGGTTTTCCGCAAGCTGCACAGAGGCCTGGAAACGTCATCTTTTCGTCGATTCTTCTCATTTCCCTTTTCAGTGTGGCTAACTCCGTTAGTGTTCTCTCCATGCTTTCCTTTAACGGGTGAATTTCCTTTGACTCCGTTCTTATGTTAAAAATCGAATCTTTGACTTCTGCAATTGTGTTGTGGCATGACTCTATTGTTTCAAATATCGCATCCAATACCTCGCTCTTGCTCTCAAGTAGCTGATTCTCAACCGTGCTCTGGGTCTTGGCGTCTGAAAGCACCTTATTTAGGAAAGTCTCTACAGGGTTTTCAAAGGTTATTGCGCATGTGATTCCCCAAAGAATTAAGGAAGTGACGGCGCTTATCCAGAAGTATGTTGTTGGCGTTATGGCTTCTAGCTTCTCAACTGGGAAAGGGTAGAGAAGAAGGAGCCTGATTGGGTTGGCAAAAACTGTCGCAGATATTGCATCTATTAAATGTGCTAGGGCTATGAATGTCAAGGAGCTAGAGACCCATACTGCCAGTCCTTTCTTCGCCAAAGACCTCTCCCACCAAAAAGACTGCCCGAACTATATTATGATATCTTAATATTTAATACAGTATTCCCGTTTCGACATATATCAAAATACGCAAGTTCCGTGAGATTTGGAGATGTCTCCCGCAAAACCCTCTTTTTCTCACTAGCGTGAGGAGGAGAAGAACCTTTCCACGAGCCTGAGTAACTGGTAACCGAAAAGTGCGGCTACGAAGTAGGTGGGCCACAGTATTGTAGGCCAGTTTCTTGGGACATAATTCCACAGGTTCATTGATGTGGCAAAGATCTCCATTGACAGTAGGGCACATGACCCGAGAAGGCCTAGGATGAACTGCTCTTTCGCTTCTTTCTTTTCTGTGAGCTTTCTTCTCATGATCCCCAAAACCAGCCAACCGATGAGGAATGCGAAGAAGAGCACGTACCAGCTTGGGCTGAAGTCAAAATCGAATGTCATGCCTCATGCTAGGCTTTAGTTGCTTAAAAACATGGCTTTGGTTTTTTTGGAGGTTTTTGAGTATCTTAACGCGAATTATGGGTAAGGACCATTTCACGCCTAAGCAGAGATGCCGCCCCAAAAACCGCCTTTTTCTCCAACGCTCGGATAGCCTTACCATCCGAATCAACTGCGTAGACCCTTCCTTCAGTGCCAACGAACTCAGCCAGAGCGAGTGTATGATAACCTGGGCCACAACCAAGGTCAGCAACCACCTGACCCTTTGCGACATAGAGACAATATTTGTTTGGGTTACTAAACGGCCTTCTGAAAGGGTTATCATGCGCAAACAGGGGGA
>CAZCRE010000043.1:0-11219 GCA_964501075.1 uncultured Candidatus Bathyarchaeia archaeon | reverse complement strand
TTCACTGCGTCATAAACGTCCTGTTCTTTCTTTGCTCCTGTGCAAACAAGGTTCCCGCTGGCGAATATCAGTATGACCACTTTGGGCTCGTCCATCCTGTAGATCAGTCCTGGAAACTGCTCTGGTTCATACATGGTTTTTACGAGGGTGCTCACTGCCTGTTCCAAGTCTATCCTTCCGCCTAGGCTTGCGGAGGCAACAATGTTCTGAATCTTTAACTCCGGCTTGTTGATGATGATTATTCCGCCCTTTTTCAACTCCCTGACAACCTTCATGACAGCGCTGCGTGCTTCATTTTCCGATTTCGCTCCCGTGCAAACCATTTTGCCAGAATTGAAAATCAGCGTGGCGGTCTTCGGTCTCTTTATCCTAAACACCAATCCGGGAAACTGTTCCGGACGATACTCAACTCCTGGAAAACTCTTCACGATAGCGTTTAAGTCAACTCTCTGGTTTAAGGTGGCAGAAGCGACAACGTTTTGAATTTTTATTATGGCTTTAGTCTTCGGCATTAAAACCCCTTCTTATAGTGCAGCGGACGCTTATATATAGACGCGCTAGCGTATTTTGCGAAGTCCAGGAACTGTGCCATTGTCGTGCCAATGTGTTTCATAGTGTTCTTGGTTTCCTATGTCCAAGCAATTGCTGAACGTAAATTGGGTCCTTAGGTTTATAGTACTCAAGAGCGCGCGTCGGTTGCGAAAGCATCAACAGAATTCACAAATAAGGAGGGAATCATGCAGGAGCTTCCGTGATTATTCTGGTGTTTTGAGTTTATGATCTGACAGCACAATGTGAATTTATCAAGGTGAAAGCATATTAGAATTGAGTCTCAAACTGACTAAGTGGACGAAACAGAGCAATGCCAACCAATTTGCCGCCGGACGCTAGGAAAAAATGGGCTGAGGTCGAAGCGACCAAAAACCCAAAAGACAAACTTGTTCGCATGGAAGAGTTCTTGAGTCTAGTTCCGAAGCACAAAGGCACTTTGAAGCTTCGTGGTCAAATAAAAAAGCGAATGGCTGTAATGCACAGAGAAATGGAAGAGAAGAAGCGGAAGAAAGTTGGAAGAAGCGGACCGAAATTCTTCATCGAAAAAGAAGGCGCCGCTCAGATTGCCCTTTTGGGAATGACAGGTGTTGGGAAAAGCAGTCTATTGACAGCGGTTACAAACGCAAGGACAGAGATCTCGTCAAATCCTTACACGACAAAGGAGCCTGTCCCTGGCATAGTAGTCTACGAAGACATACAATTTCAGATGATCGAAACTCCGGCTGTGATGGAAGGTTCTGCTGATGGTCGAGCATGGGGACTTAAGACTCTGGCGACGGCGCGCAACGCTGACGGCCTTATCGTGATGGTTGATTTGTCACAAGATCCTGTGGAACAGTTTTCATTGATCTTGAACGAACTGGAAAAGGCCCGGATACTGGTCAACAAGCCGAGAGGGCGCGTTGACTTTGAGAGAAAATTCATGGGTGCTGGTCTACGAATAATACTGGTTGGCAAGCTCGTTGACTGTGACATGCGAGATGTGGAAGAGCTTTTGAAGAGTTACCGCGTGAATGACGCCGTCGTGAAGATTTCTGGCGAATCCACTTTGGAAGAGATTGAAGATGCGATCTTCGAAAGCACCACGTACAAGCCAGCCATAGTCTTGGCAAACAAGATTGACATTCAAGGTTCAGAACTGAATTTGGAACGTTTGAAGGCCCGTATCAGAAACAGGTTGCCCGTCATAGCTACTTCTTGCCAGAGAAAACTTGGTTTGGAAAGCCTCGGTGAAACCATCTTCAGGACATTGGACATCATCCGAGTTTATACGAAGGAACCGAGTCACAGAGAACACTCAAAGAAGCCTTTCATCTTGAAGAAAGGGGCGACGATTTATGATTTAGCAAGGGACATTCACAGCGATTTCAGAGAAAGATTCAATTTTGCGAAAGTCTGGTCAAAGCGCCTAACGTTTAGCCCGCAGAAGGTCGGTCTTACCTTCGTCCTAGTAGATGGCGATATTGTCGAGATCCATCTGAAATAACTGCGAGACGTGTTGCTATCTTGAAGCTTGGGCCACTCTTTCTATTTCATGGCGTTTTGCAACGGCGTAGCTTTTCATGTCGTGGGTGCCAGCCAGAACCAGTTCGTCAGCTAGGCATTCTTCTATCGAGCGGGGGTTGTTCTCAGATGCCTGGCGTGCCCCTTCGCTAATGTGTCTAATGGCCAAGTCGATTCTTCTTTGTGGAGCTACATCAACTGACAAGTGGTAGACTATGCCTCCGTAGCTGATTCTCGTCGTGTCTTCGCATGGAGCACAATTTTCCACTGCCTTGACTAATACTTCAATAGGGTTCTTGCCAGTTCGCAAGTTAACTATTTCAAAAGCGTTTTTCACTATGTTAACAGCTTTTGTTTTTTTGCCAGCGTTTTTTCCAGGCCTCATGAGGTTGTTTACGAGTCTCTCAACGATGTTGACGTTTGCCTTGCGAAAGCGTTTATGTTCATGTCTTCCCATGCTGTGTGTTACAACAACAGGTTTTAGAGATACGTAACGTTGAAGGCCCACATCTTGAACCCTGATGTCTTTGAAACTCCATTTTTCGAAAAGTTTTATGTCTTTTTCCTGCTTTCCTTCCGCCTTAACGCTCAAAATGCTCACCGTGCTGGTTTCTGTTTTCTTCCGTACACTAGTTCGTTTAATGATACCCCGTTGACCGTGACGACTTTCCATCTTACTCCTGGAATGTCTCCCATGCTTCTGCCGCGTGAGCCGCCTATGCCCTCAACTAGTACTTCGTCGTGTTCATCCACGACGTTCAGGGCTCCGTCTCCGGGCAGGAATGCTGTGATGCTTCTGCCGTTTTTGATGAGTTGTGTTCTTACGCATTTTCTGATGGCGCTGTTAGGCTGTTTGCTTTCGACTCCTACTTTTTCTAGAACTATTCCTCTTCCCATGGGGGCTCCTTGAAGCGGGTCTGCTTTCACGTCCAGTCTCAGGATTCTGCGGTTGTAGTACCTGCTGCTCCATCTGAGCTTTCCCCTTCTCTTAATCAGTTTTCTGGCGGCGAATTCGCCTTTTGGAGATTTGGAACCCATGGTGTTTTTCGCTCTCGCTACGTTTAATCACAATTCTGATATTTAAACTGAACGAAGAGCTTTCTGGAACTACGTTTTTGGATCGTTGCATTTCAACAGTGGCCTGCGCATCAGTGGAGTTTGGGCTTCTAGATGTGCTTAGAATGTTGAGCAAAATGGTTGTGGTTTATCTCTCTAGGATGAATGTCTTCTTGCGCTCAGTTGGTGTTGGGATGCGTTCAATTAGCATTCTTTCTTCTGGTTTTCTGCTTAAGCCCACGGGTTTGAGCCTGTTAGCTAGTTTAAAGGCGGCCTCCAGTTTTGTGTTTCTCTCTGCGTATATCTCGAACAGGGCATCTAGTTTCTTGACGCGTTCACCAAGTTTCGCTTTAAGTAGGACGCCTGCAGTCTTCTCTTTGGGTGCGCCGGCCTCTCTGGCAACCCTTGCAATGTCTTCATTGTTAACCCATAGCACTTCGCCCTCTTGGTCCGCGGTTACTTCTGTTTTCTTGGGTCCAACTGCGATGTCTTCAGGTTTGACTTTCGGGTCTCCACCTTGTGCCTCGATTATCTCTCTCAACTTTGCCTCGGCTTTTCCTGATTTGACGAGTTCCTCTGCTTTCTGTTTTCCGCTTTTGATGCCGAGCATCTCAAAAAGCAAGCCTGCCAAGCCTGTGGCTTTTTCCTTAAGGTCGGCTGGCCCATTTCCCATTATGGTTGACAAAGCTTCTCTTGCTTCGAGAGCAGGACCTATCGCATTTCCGATTGGTTGCTCGCCGAATGTGACGGCGCACTGAACGGTCATTGCCAGACGCTTGCCCAGGTCTATGAAGTCATTCGCGAGTGCTTGAGCCTCGCCTATTGTCTTTATCTTTGCCCCTCTCCCGGTTGGGATGTCCACGACCAAGTGCGTGGCGCCTATGGCTTTCTTTTTGCTCATGATCGATGGAAGAAGCAGCGGGTCTATTGCCAGCGGGTATTCGACTTGTATGAAAATGTCGTCTGCTGGGGCAAGCTCTAGGGCGCCTCCCCACACCATGCACCCGTTGGTTTTCTTGACTACTTCCTTGATTTCTTCTATAGTCAAGTTGACCGGGCAAAGAACCTCCACGCGGTCAGCTGTTCCAGCCGCAGAAGTGATTGCCCTAGAAGACGATTTAGGTATGGTAAACCCGGCGGCAGCGACGATTGGCACAACCATAATCGTGGTTTTGTCTCCAGGTACTCCCCCGACGCTGTGCTTGTCAAGGATTGGCTTCTTCTTGAGATCCAGAGTGCTGCCTGTTTTCACCATTGCCTTGGATAACGCTTCAATCTCGTCCATGCTTACTCCGTGAATGCTGAGGGCAACGACCAGAGCGGCAAGCTCCACATCACTGAGGTGTCTTTCAACCACGTCTCTAACTATCGTGTCTATTTCGTTTTCGCGAAGCCTTTCACCGCGTATCTTTGCCTGTACGTAGCGAAGCGATTCAGGAGCCTCAGCAGATTGAACATCAATGCTCTCTCCATCTTCTACGCACAATTTCTTCTGAATCTCCTCGTACAAACCGATGTAGTTCAGCGGAAAATCGTTGGCTACGTTAACTATGGCGACCACATTTCTGTTCCGGGAGGTTATGTTGACTCTGTCGGAAGAGTGCACTCCCAAGAAGCCTGCGGTTTCGTTGTCCAGTATGGCGATGTTTCTTCCGCCGGCTTGAACATCAAGAAGTCTAGCTTTGAGTTGCATCCAAATCCACGACCAGTCAACTATGTATGTCATCAGTTAAAGGTTTTAAGGCCAAATGGGTAAACAGAATCCTAGGGTTGAAAACGGTTTGAAGGACGTGGATTTTGTGGATCTGGATTACGCGCCTAAAGAGACTGACGTTGTTTGTACGTTTTATGTTGAGCCTAAAGGCATTAGCCTGAAGGAAGCTGCTGGCGGGGTTGCCGCTGAAAGCTCGGTGGGAACATGGACTGAATTGACGACCGAGAAGGCTTACGTTAGGAAGCTTGCTGCACACGTCTTCAGTATTAATGGGAATACTATGAAGATAGCCTATCCGATGGAGCTTTTTGAGTTTGGGAACATGCCCAACATGCTTAGCAGCATCGCGGGAAACGTTTTCGGGTTGAGGACGCTACGGAATTTGAGGCTCAATGATGTTGAGTTTCCCAAAGAAGTTGTGAATAGTTTCAGAGGTCCGAAATATGGAATTGAGGGAATACGAAAACTCTTGAAGGTTTACGATCGCCCGCTGGTTGGCACCATAATCAAGCCGAAGCTCGGGTTGAAAACAACCGATCATGCACGCGTGGCATACGAGGCTTGGGTTGGCGGATGTGACATCGTGAAGGATGACGAAAACCTGAGCAGTCAAAGGTTCAACCCGTTTGAAGAGCGTGTAACTAAAACCTTGGAGAGGCGAGACCAAGCTGAGAATGAAACAGGTGAGAAGAAAGTTTACATGATTAACATCACGGCGGAAACGAGCGAGATGATTCGACGGGCAGAATTGGTGCTTAAGCAAGGTGGAGAATATGTCATGGTGGATATTTTGACATGCGGCTTTGCCGCTTTGCAGTCGCTTCGCGATCGGAATCTTGACCTCGTCATTCATGCTCACAGGGCTGGGCATGCCGCTTTCACGAGAAACCCCAAGCATGGGATTTCAATGCGTGTAATAACCAAGATAGCTAGAATAATAGGTGTTGATCAGCTTCACGTTGGCGCTGTCGTGGGAAAGATGGCAGAAACCAAGAGGGAAGTTTCTGAGAACGTGGAGGCGCTGAAGATGAAGATGGGTGGGTTGAAGGTGGTTTTGCCCGTTGCTTCTGGAGGTCTGTATCCGAGGCTGGTTCCGTCCCTG
The DNA here is from genome assembly GCA_964501075.1 of uncultured Candidatus Bathyarchaeia archaeon. Lineage (GTDB taxonomy): Archaea > Thermoproteota > Bathyarchaeia > Bathyarchaeales > Bathycorpusculaceae > CAZCRE01. The sequence continues at coordinate 5,292 of CAZCRE010000043.1, read as the reverse complement.
ATCGATTTCTTTGGAAAAGACTTCGTCATTCAAGCTGGGGGTGGGATTCACGGCCACAGTGATGGTACGGTTGCTGGGGCTAGAGCTATGCGTCAGGCCGTGGATGCAACTCTGAAAGGTGTTTCACTCAATGAGTATGCTAAGACTCATAAGGAGTTGGAGGCGGCGCTTCAAACTTGGAAATAGACCGCTAAAGGATTCGCTTATTAGAGAATCCAAGGGTACTTTCTGTTCACAATCTCCATTACCGTGTGTGGCGAGACTATTCCTTCTTCGCATATTATGCCATGGATGTAATCACGCCTTGTCACGTCGAAAGCTGGGTTTCTTATGATTAAGTTATCCGGGGCATCTTTCCAGACTTCATCTGGGTTTCTCTCTTCTATCCCTTCGTAGTCGCCGCATGTGGTTGCTGGGTCAAATTTCAGGAGTTCAGATACGACGTAGAAGGGTGTTCTGGCCTCGTGGGCAGCCAAAGCGACTGCGCTTGTGCCGATTTTGTTTATGACGTTTCCTTCTGAAGTTATGGCATCCGCGCCCACAATCACGATATCAACGTCGTTCATGAAATATCGGACCGCTGAATCCACGATCATCGTCGTCTTTATCCCAAGTTTCAGCATCTCTTTGGCGGTTATTCTGCCTTGGAGGACTGGTCTAGTTTCGGTGCAGACTACTTCGAAGCGCTTTCCTTGTTGCTTTGCCTTTCTCAGTACGTGAGTAACTGTTGAAGAGTGGCAGTGTGTCAGGATCACCGAGTTGCCTCTTATTCGTCGAGCACCTATTTCAGCGATTTTTTCGTTTGAGTCTTCAAGATTTTCAAGAAACTTGGCCGAGGCCCCTGAGACTATTCTCGCCAGCTTCGCGGTTTTTTTCTCAGTGTTGCTTTCAACTTGGCTTACTATCCATCGGATGGCGTTTCTCATGAGAGGCTCTGTTTCTCTTGAGGCGAATAGGCTGTTCTTGGCTTCTGAGAGTTCATTTAGAAACTGGGTTTTGCTTTGGGTTTTGGTTCGTATAGCAGATGCTTCGATTGCCTTTATCGCAGCTATGGCAACGTTTCTAGCGCCTTGAATTTCAAGTCTCTTGATCTTTTCTGCAGTATCTTTGACGGATTGTGACAGAATTCTCACCTATCGTTGAATATCAATCGGTCTATGATATAGACTATAAGGTTTTTATTTCCGGCTTTGTTTTAAGACGCTTTCGGTGCAGCAGCTTGACTGAAAGCAAGTTCAAGGCAGTACTTTTCGATCTCGGAGGGACGCTGGTGAAAACTGAAGATCCGCCTGAGGTCCATAGAAGGATCTTGGAATTTTATGGCATCAAAGTCTCTTGTGGAGACGCTACCAAGGCTCACTCGGAAAATGAGAGAGAATTTGACGTTAGAGAAATGGCTGAGATGGGTTCAGCTTTTTGGGTTAAGTGGAACATGAAGCTTTTGGAAAGACTTGGTATCGACGAAAACAAGGAATTTCTGGCAAAGAAGATTGATGAGATGTGGTGGAATTACGCTCATCTAGAGGTTTATCCTGATGTTGTTGACACGCTCGTCCATTTGAGGGCTAAGGGAATAAGACTGGGAATAGTGACAAACGGACTCCAGAAAGACTACCAACAAATTCTGGGAAAGCTCGCGTTGGCTGATTATTTTGACGTTGTCGTCGGGGTTGATGCGTGCGCTAAGGCAAAACCAGACAAGGAAGTGTTCCTTTATGCTGTCAATAAGCTCGGGGTGAATTTGAAGGAAACCTTGTTTGTTGGTGACTCGGTTAAGTATGATTTTGAAGGCGCCAAGAAAGCCGGTCTGAAACCTTTGCTTATTAACCGAACCAAAGAAACCCCAGCAAACGTCGACACCATTGAAAGCTTGACCGCAGTTCTCCAATATGTCTGACAAAACCTGATCAAGGGTCATTGCTACTCTGGTTATCAGAGTCGATGGTATAGATTTCATGTTATGGTACATCATTCAATCCAAAGCCGCCGAAGCAAGCCCAGTGCTTTCGCAGCAGCCTCTTCAGTTCATCAATCGTATGCTCCACTGTTTTGCGGCATTGCGATGGTTCCTTCGGCGGAGAATACGGATCTTTGACATTGATTTCCTTCAAGCTGACTACTCCGGCCGCTAGGGCATACCAGCATTGTGGCAAGACATGCGGGTTGTATCCGCTTCCAGGTATCAGGACAAGTCGGCCATCGCAAATTCTGTTTGCTGTTTCTCGAATGAGCTTGGATAAATTGAAGAAACCGTTGACGGTTAGACTCAGGTCTCCGAGCGTGTCTGCGAAGTGTGGGTCGCTTCCGCCGTTTGCTATGATTATCTCTGGCTTGAACTCCTCGGCTAAGGGTACGAAAACCTCGTTCAAAGCGTAGAGGTATGTGCTGTCGCTGGTTCCTGGAGGTAGCGGCACGTTGACGTTGTAGCCTTCTCCTTTTCCTTCGCCGATCTGCCAAGTGAATCCGGTTCCGGGGTAGATTGTGCGTGGGTCTTGATGGAGTGAAATGTAGAGGACGATGGGATCTTGGTAGTAGATGTCGCTTGTTCCGTTTCCAAAATGCACGTCATAATCTAAGATTAGGAACCGTTTAAGGTGATATTTTGCTCTCAAGTACTCGGTCAGGATGGCGACGTCGTTGAATATGCAGAATCCTCCGCCGTAGTTTCTGCCAGCGTGATGGTAACCACCGCCCACAGAAATGGCGTTGATTGCGCTTCCATTGAGGACTTGTTTGCCGCATTCGACTGCGCCGCCAACGATGAGCATTGCGGCTTCTAAAATCGCTGGGGAAACAGGTGTTTCAATGTCCCAAGGCTTGTTTTCCTTTGCGCACCTAAAGATGGCTTGGATGTAGCTTTCGTCATGAACTCTTAACAAGTCTTCATTTGAGGCAGGTTGTGGTGGGACAAGAACGACGTTGGGGTGGTTGAACAGTGACTGATCGTTGAAGAACTTCATTGCTGCTTCAAAACGGTCTCCTCTGAAAGGGTGTCCCTCACCAAGGTCGTATTGTTTGTATTTTTCGTGAAATGTTACGATAGTCTTCTCAAGCACCCTGAGTTCTCCAAGGTCAATCTAGGGCTGTTTCTAATAAAAGGGTCTTGTGACGAAGTTGAAGGCTATATAGATAGAAAAAAGATTGTGAATGTGTTTGTTGTTATGCTTGTTGCTTTTCTTTGCTTTCAAGCGTCATCTCTTTTGGTTTTGGGACGTCGATGTCTTCTGATTCATTCTGAGTGTTTTCGGTTGAGCATGGCTCCTTGCTTTCGCTGCTGTCCAAGGTTTGAGGTTCAGTCTCCAATTCCTCGATGACCTTTCCGCTTGAAACTGCCTTCACTGCTTGTCTGATGTTGCCCAGTTCTTGTCGGGATGTTTCGAGTCCCATTGATATCACGTTGATTTCACGTTGATAGGTTTCCTCGTTGACTTCGCCAGTGACATGTTGAATCTCGGAGTTGGCAAGAAGAATTTCCAATGTTCGGATTTGTTCTTTGAGCTCTATCATTTTGCCGTTCATTTTTTCGAACAGTGTTTTTTGCTCTCTTTCAATGTCCGTGATGGCTTCAGCTATTTCAACGTTAAACAGGTCATATGTGGATTGTGAGATTTTCCCGACACTCATCAGATTATCGAGAGCCTGTTTTTTCTTCTTGGCAGTCTCGTACTCTTCCTCTAGTTTCTTAAAAGAATGTTTCCAAGAGATCAATCCTTGCACCGATTAGGCATATCCGGTGAAGGCTGGAGATAACTCTTGTCAACATGCTGGTATATCGCTGACTACTATGACCTCATTTGTCTTTGCGGTTTTGAGTATCAAAGTTTAAAAACTGATCATCAAGAAAAACCGCTAGCCATTCAGAATTGACCAAAAACAATCGAAACAACACGGTCTGAGCAGCATGATCAACGGAAACTGCTGCTTCAAAACCATTTTTATTGACCTAGCGTTTCAGAAGAGGGGTGGTGCATCGAAATACTAAAAAGACACATCCATGATTCTTAAACAAAACTCCGATAAGGGCCCGTAGCTCAGTCAGGACAGAGCACCGGACTTTTAAGCTGAAGATCACAGCAGAGAGATCCGGTGGTCGCGGGTTCAATTCCCGTCGGGCCCGCTTGAACTCTCTTTATGAAAAAATGCAGGATCAGAGAACCGACATATCAGGAAGTCATTCAAAAGCCATAGTTTGGATTCGATTTTGCCAGCTGAAGATAAGATCTCTCCAACTGTAGTGTGGATGTGACTCATTACTTCGTTGAACCACAGTTGCTCGGAATACGCTTCACTCATGATTACCTATTTCCTTGTGCGAGTCTAGGGATAACTCTAGCCGGGAACCTTCATTATTTGCTTTGAATGCAGAACAAGAAATCTTATTACACTACGTGCAAGATAAGTCAGCTCATGCGAAGGACATTACGGAGCGAACCTAAGGAGAAGGGATCACATTTGAAGGATGTTGAGCTTAGGCTGATTTCGGAGCTGATAAAGGATAGCAGAAGGAGTGACAGAGAGCTTGCCAAGGCGATCGGCGTTTCTCAGCCCACTGTCTCAAGAGTGAGGGTGAGACTTGAGAGGGAGGGAATGATAGAATATAGTGCATCGCCCAATCTTGCCAAGCTGGGATTCGAAATACTTGCCGTAGTCCTCGGGAGACGGAACTACCAGAAACATCCGGAAATAGATATTCAAAAAGCAAAGAACTATGCTAGAGATCATCCAAACATCCTGTTCGGTGCTTCCGGTAACGGGTTAGGTTATGATAGAATATCAGTTTCAGTTCACAGGAACTTCTCAGATTATTCTAGATTCATGCAGGAACTCGAAGCTGAATGGACAGGTATTATGGATGTCGACTCTTTTCTCATAAACTTGAAGGGTGACGATGTTGTGCAACCCATGTCCTTCAAACAGCTTGCAGAATGGCTGAAAAACCAAAGGAAACTGGGGTGAATGACCAGCCAACATGGGTGAAGCTTCTTTTCCGAAGTTTCTGGGTTCAATTCCCCACTGATACACCATCACATGTTTGGACTAGGTGCCTTAATCTTTTGGCTAACGTTGTACATGGTATTTCGCTATAGATTTGAAATCCATTAGGCTTATTTAAGACGATGCGTCTTGGTTTTTTTGGGATCTAGATGAACAAGTCTTCGCGAGACAAGTATGAAGAGTACGCAAGCGTTGTTGATAGTTTCAGGACGCATGGAAAAGGGTTAGGTGACGTGCTTTGCAGGGTTCGCCGGATCGTTGACGATTCGGGCATGGATTCGGCTGCAAGTGAGAAAA
>CAZCRE010000042.1:0-11571 GCA_964501075.1 uncultured Candidatus Bathyarchaeia archaeon | reverse complement strand
GTGCGGGGGGTGGGATTTGAACCCACGAACCTCTGCAGGATAGGCGCCTCAGGCCTACGCCTTTGGCCAAGCTTGGCAACCCCCGCCCATGTTTATCTAGTCGCTCTATCTCCTAATTCTTGGTCTAAATTAAATCTTATCTATCCTCTCTGGTAAGAAAAAGAAAAAGCGAGCGTGAATGAGGCTCTTCTAGACTATGCGGAAATCCTCTTTTATGGCGGTCAATACAACGTGAGTGTTTGTTCGTTCAACATAGGGCAATGATAGAAGTCTTTTTGTGAATCTGCTGAGTTCTTCGCGGTTCTTGAATTTCGCAATTATGGCGGCGTCCGCCAAGCCTGTTAGGTCGTAGACGCAGCAAACGTTAGGCATCCGTGCGATCTCGTTCTCAACTTCCAACAGTCTTCCTTTAGAAACCGTCATTTCCGTCACCACCGTGAGCTCGTAGCCCAGTTTTTCCTGGTCCAGCAAGGCGGTGTAACCTTTTATTATGCCTTCTTCTTCCATCTTTCTTATTCTTGATAGTGCGGTGCCTACGGAAACGTCGCATTGTTTGGCTATCTGTCTTGATGAAAGCCGCGCGTCTTCGGTTAATGCTTTCAGGATCTTGACATCTGTTTCATCTAGCTGCATGTTCAATCACACTACTAAACATTTGTCTGATTGTGGACTCGAATATTTAACATTTGCCTTCCACGCGTGCAATAAGCTTTTTATATTTACATGATATTCTGTCTATACTGTAAATTTGTGCAGATGATAGTAATGGTATATGTCAAGCCTCATACAAATCATAGTTCCGATGCATGTCTCAGACTAATGAAAAACGCGGACTACGTACTTCTGCATTTCACAGACATGCTAGGCTACCTGAAAGGCCGGACAATTGCGGCAGAAGAAGCCGAGAATGCGTTAGAGGGAGGCGTAACTTTCGACGGCTCCTCCATGATAGGAGGTGTCCATATAGAAGACAGTGACATGATAATGAAGCCTGATCCAACCACGTTCACCGTCTTTCCATACTACTTCTACGAGAAAGGTGTTGCAAGCTTCATCTGCGACATAAAGCGGCCCGATGGAAAACAGTTCGAGAACGACCCCAGACACGTTCTCCGCAAGAATATGGAGAAAATCTCCGCAGAAGGATACGAACCGACAGCGGCCGCAGAGGTTGAGTTCTACCTTGTTCAGCGAAATGAAAATGGAGAAATCAATCCAGTGGAAAACCACCTCATAGACAAACAACGCTACTTCGACAATGCTCCGGGAAGAGACCTGACTGAAGCCTATCGAATGGATCTGTCCAGCACTTTAGCAACCATGGGAATTATGGTTGAACGACAACACCATGAGGTGGGCTCAGCCCAGAATGAGATCACTTTCAAGTACTCAAACCCTCTGGCCACTGCCGACAACGTAATGCGCTACAAGTTTGCAGCCAAAGCCGTCGCGGACAAAAAGCATGGTTGGACTGCAACCTTCATGCCGAAACCATGGTTCGGCAAAGCCGGCAGCGGAATGCATGTTCACCTAGGGCTTTTCGACCCCGTGACTAAAAAGAACACGTTCCATGATCCAAATGGCTACGGATACGTCTCCCAGAGATGCCGATACTTCATCGGCGGCATACTGGAACACTCCAGAGCCATATGCGCCATCACGGCGCCCACAGTCAACAGTTACAAGAGACTCGTTCCAGGCTACGAGGCCCCAGTGTACATCGCATGGAGCAAGAGAAACCGCTCAGCCTTAGTGCGCATTCCTGCTTTCGCTCCAGAGAATGCAAAGGAGGCCCGAATAGAGTTCAGATGCCCTGATCCACTGTGCAACCCTTACCTCAGCTACGCTGCCATATTCGAGGCAGGGCTGGAAGGCATCAGAAAAAAGATCGACCCAGGCGACCCAGTGGACGTCAACATCTATCACCTAACCGAACCTGAACGAAGACAGCTCAGCATGAGAGTTTTGCCAGGATCACTGAAAGAAGCTCTAGAAGAGTGGAAAAATGATGAAATCTGCGTAAGAGCGTTGGGTAGAGAACTGGCTGAAAAATATGTGAACTTGAAAATGGGGGAGTGGCAGGAGTATGAATCCGGCGCATTAGGTGACAAGACCAAAGTGACAGAATGGGAGATTCAAAAATATCTGTACTCATAACGTTTATGGAAACCTAGACTTTTGGCTTTGGCGTCAGGTCTTTCATATTGGCCTTCTTCAGTAGATTTACGTGCTTGATCAGCTCATTCAGAACCGCGTCGAGAACCTTCTTTCCCTTTTCAGCAGAAGCCGAAGTTTGCTTGCCGAAAACTCCGCTGATTGTTTCATCCACAGTGTCCAGCGGCAAAGTGAAACCTTCCTGCAATACGGGATGTTTGCGAGGTTCTTCATCAACGACCTTGTGCACATTCACAAGTCTTGGATGCAAGGCCAAATTGACGGACGTCTCTTCTGCTCCTGCGTGTCTTCGTTCCTCAGGCTCAAAGAGCTCCGGTAGAAGACGACTGACGGCAGGCCACCACTGAAAGACGGACACGAAAATTCCGTCTTCGCGCAATTCCCTCGCCATGTCAGCCAATGCTGCCAAGTTACCGCCATGTCCATTCACGATAACTATTTTCTCAATTCCAAAATAGTTGAGTGACAGACAGATCTCTTTCACGTATTTCTTGAAGACCTTAGGCGATATAGAAATCGTTCCCCAAAATTGTCTGTGATGAGGGCTCACTCCAAAAGGCACCACAGGCAAGCAAACGACATCAGTGCGTTTGGCTGTTTCTTCCGCCAAAGCCTTAGCAATCAGATGATCTGTTCCAAGCGGATTCGCAGGTCCGTGCTGTTCGTTAGATCCGACAGGAAGGATAACTATGTTGCTCTTTGCAAAGTATTCCTGGGCTTCAGGCCAGCTCATCTCATTAAGCAGAAATTTCAAAGACTACACCTTTCGCAATCGTTTTTATAAAACCCGACCGAATATAAGTTTGCGGTCTGGCAAATGGTGGAAAACGTTTGAAAGCTTTGATTCTCGCAGGCGGTCTTGCCACCAGATTAAGACCACTGAGTTGCACGAGACCAAAAATTCTTTTTCCAATACTTAACAAGCCTCTACTTCAATGGACATTTGAAAGACTCGTGAAAAACAAGATTGAGGAAGCGATATTAGCTGTCAACCACCAAACTGAAGTTGCAATAAAACAGCACAGAATCCCAAGAAGCGGATTAAGAATAAGATACTCAAGGGATCCCTTTAGAAGACCACTCGGAAGCGGTGGCCCCATAAGAAAGGCTGAAAGGCTACTCGGCCACGACTCTCCTTTTCTCGCTCTGAATGGCGACATATTCGCTGACGTAGACTACTTGGAACTCTCGAAAAGGCATGGAGAAGAAAAAGCCGTTGCAACAATCACCCTCACGCGCGTCGAAGACCCCAGCAGATACGGAGTAGCGGAACTAGCCGAGGACAATCATATAACAAGGTTTGTCGAGAAACCACTGAAAAAAGAAGCGCCAAGCAACCTGATCAACGCAGGCGTTTACATGCTAAGCCCAGAAATCTTTGATTATATTCCAGAAGGCAAAACAGTGTCAATTGAATATGAGGTTTTTACGAGACTCGCAAAAGAGGGAAAACTCTACGGATACGTTTTCGACGGTCTATGGTTTGACATAGGCAAGCCGGAAGACTATCTGCAGATAAACAAGACCTTGCTCAACTCTCTGAAACATCAACGTGAACCCAAAGCCGGAAAAGGCGTAGAAATCAAGAGCCCTGTCGCCATTGACAAGGGAGTTTCAATAGGAAGAGACTCCGTTGTTGGACCGAACGCTGTTTTGGGGCGAAACGTCGCAGTGGGCTGCAATGTCCGCATACGAGATTCGATAGTTCTTCCAGAGACAGTGATATCGGATTCGTCTTCGATAAACGGAGCCATAATTGGTGAAAACGTGACAATCGGAAAAGAAGCGAAAATAGGCAGAGGATGCATATTGGGGGATTGCGTAAGAATAAAAGACAAGGTCACACTTGCAGAAAGGATTATGGTCTGTCCCGCGAAGGAAATCTCCAGAAGCGTATTAACACAAACAGGCGAATGTCAATAGATGGAGCAAGCAGTATGTTAAGCGAAAAACACTTGTTTGGAACCAACGGAATTCGTGGAGTCGTCAATAGAGAATTAACCCCGGAAATAACCATCAAAATCGGAAGCGCTGCAGGAACTTTCTTCAAACAAGGAACTCTCATAGTGGGATATGACGCCAGAACCAGTGGGCCTATGCTGGCAAAAGCCGTGATCGCAGGGTTGACAGCAACCGGCTGCAACGTGCTCTTTGTAGGAATGGCGCCTACCCCAGCACTACAATACGCCGTGAAAAAACACAAAGCGGCTGGCGCATTAATAATAACAGCGTCCCATAACCCACCCGAATACAACGGAATCAAAGTCATTTGGAAAGATGGAATAGAAATTTCTCACGAACAGGAAATAGAAATTGAGAAGATCTACTTCGAAGAAAAACTTCGATATGCACAATGGAACAACCTCGGAACCATCCAAGACCTACAAGGAACAATCAGCGAATACATAGAGGCAATAAAATCACATGTTAACGTACCCAGAATAAAAAAGAAGACCTATCATGTCGTCGTCGACGCGGCAAACAGTGTTGGAGGTCTAGCAACTCCAATCCTCCTTAGAGAACTTGGTTGCAGAGTTACAACCATAAACGCGAACATTGACGGAACGTTCCCTGGCAGATTACCTGAACCGCGTCCAGAAAATCTAGGTGACGTAGCTTCAACGGTTAAGATTATCGGGGCGGATTTGGGTGTGGCATTTGATGGAGATGCTGATCGCTCAGTCTTCATAGACGAAAAGGGAGAAATCCACTGGGGAGACAAGACCTTCGCATTAGTAGCGAAGCATTTTTTGAAGAAGAACAAGGGTGACAAGATCGTCACGCCAGTTAGTTCATCAACTCTGGTTAAGGACATAGCAGACGCGTATGGCGGTGAGATCGTGTGGACTAAGGTAGGAAGCGTTACGGTTTCTCAAACTATGAAAAAAGTGCATTCGAAACTTGGAGGTGAAGAGAACGGGGGAATTTTCTATGCTCCACACAACGCCGTCAGAGATGGAGCAATGGCAACAGCTATAGTCCTAGAAATAATGGCTGAGACAGAAGAGAAACTCTCAAAACTGCTTGCAGAATTGCCGAGATACTTCATAGAAAAGGACAAGGTAGAGTGTTCAGACTCGCTTAAAGAAAAAGTCTTGAGAAACCTGATTCAGCAAACCAAGAGCCAAAACGTGAGCACGATTGACGGTGTCAAAATATGGTTTGACGACAAGAGCTCCATACTGATAAGACCAAGTGGTACAGAACCGATTTACCGACTTTATTCAGAAGCCAAAACAAAAGGAAAAGCATCAAAACTGGTTAAAGAATACCATTCAAAACTTGAAAAGATAATTGGCGCATTAAAGAGTTGAAGAGAACCCAAAAACATCAGCAGGATGCAGAAGTTCTATGTCATCGTCACCTATGTTTCACATAAAACCTGAGGAAATCGACAGTGGTGATAAACGGGAAAAATATACAGTCAGTGTAGTTGGATGCAAACCCATTGGCATCATACACGCCTGCCTATTCGCCATGGTCGGGTTCAAAGTAATATGCGTCGACCCCGACCAAAACATAGTGAATCTCTTACAGAAAGGAAAAGCTCCCAATTGCAGACATGAGACAGAAGCAAAACTGAAAGCCTATGTAAAAACACGATACCTAACCGTCACAAGCGACATCAAAACAGCAGTTTCCCAAAGCGACGTGATCGCTATAACGACCCCTGTGGAAATTGGGAAAAAGAAGAAGACTGACCTTTCAAATTTGGAGAAAACCTGCAAATCAGTAGGCGCTCATCTTCGTCAAGGAACCTTGATCCTCATCGTGAGCACAGTAGGACTTGGTACAGTAGAAAATACACTTAAAGAAATTCTAGAAAACGCCTCTGGACTCAAAGCGGGAATTGATTTCGGCCTAGCCTACAGTCCTAGTCAAATCCTACAAGAGCAAACGCTGGAAGCTTTGAAAGACAACGAAAGAATCGTCGCAGCGTTAGACCTTGGTAGTTTGAACTCCGCCTCCACTGTTTTGGAAATCATCTCAGAGAAAGGCTTGAAGAAAACAAACAACGTAAAGGCTGCCGAAGCAATGACCCTTTTCCAAGCGACTCAATATGATGTCAACACGGCACTTGCAAACGAGTTAGCCCATTTCTGTGAAAGAGCAGGCATAGACTACTTTGAAGTGCAGAAGCTGAACACAAACGCCTCCAGCAAGCTTTCGACGCCAACGTTGGCAGATGGAACTGCATACGGAGAACCGTATCTGTTATTGGAAGATGCTGAGAACTTGAATGTGAAACTCTGGATAGTTCAGGCAGCTAAGGAAAATAGCAAGCTGGTAGTCAAACAAGCCGTCAATCTAGTTGCGGACGCTTTAAAGAGCTGTGGAAAGACAATGAGACGCGCAAGAATATCCATACTGGGCATTTCACAGACTCAAAACGCAAGAAGCACTGAAAGAGAAACACTAGTGGATCTTGTTAACACGTTAGAAGACAGAGGAGCCAAAACCAGCATCTATGACCCCTTTTTCACGGATGTCGAAACGACGGAAACACAAGTTCAATACAAAAAGAACCTGACTGAAGCCATAGAGGGCGCGGATTGCTTGTTGATTCTGACAGGACACGATCAATTCAAACGGTTGAACCTACAGAAGACTAAGGCAATGCTGAAAATGCCAGCCGCAATAGTTGATCTTGAAGGGGTCTTTGACTCGGGCAAAGTTGAAAAGGAAGGCTTCATATACCGTGGGCTGGGAAAAGGAGTCTGAACAAAATGAGAAAACTGGGCGTAGCAGTCATCGGAACCGGCTTCTGGGGAAGAAACCACGCCAGAGTTTTCAAAGAACTGGCAGAAACAGAGCTTCTGGCAATATGCGACATAGACGCAGAAAGAGCAAGAAGCGTGGCCAAGCAATTTGGCGTGACGCCTTACACTAATACTGGAAAAATGGTGAGGAACGAGAACATCGAAGCAGTAAGCATCTGCACTTGGTCAACGAGTCTCGCTAGAGAGGCATTGAAAGCATTGAAAGCTGGGAAAAATGTCTTAGTCGAAAAACCCATGGCTGAAAGTGTAAAGCAGGCAGAAAATCTGCTCAAGACTGCCGAAAAAGAGGGATTGCATCTCACAGTCGGTTTCCTTATGCGATTCATTCCAGGATTGCAGCACATCAGAAATGCTCTCGAAGACAAGACCCTCGGCGAACCAGTCTGCGCTAGTGCAAAACGGGTTGGGCAATGGCCAGAAAGAATAGGTGATGTGGGAGTAGTCAAAGATACTGCGATACATGATTTGGATGTAATGAGGTACGTTTTTGATGAGGACCCAGTGGCGGTATATGCAAAAACTGGCAGCATAGCCCACAGAAAGTTTGAAGACTACGCTCAGATAATGCTTGCTTTCAAGGGTGGGAAGAGCGCGTTCATCGAGTCTAACTGGTTAACACCGTACAAGACACGAGTGTTCATGATCACTGGAAGCGAAGCCATAATGAAACTAGACTATATCACGCAAGAATTGACTATCGAGAACGCAAGAGAAACCGTTCAACCACGATACACTGTGCAGGAACCTCTCAAGCTGGAACTCCAGCATTTTGCAAAATGCATTACGGAAAAAGAGAAACCACTTGTCACTGGAGAAGACGGATTGGAAGCCCTCAAATTAGCTGAAGCAGCATTGAAATCTTCAGCCACGGGCAAAGTAAGGACATTAAAGAATTGATTCTACCGCTTCTTCATCGTCCCGTCTCCATCGGTTTTCAGTGCAAAAGGCTTGCCTTCTGTCAAAATCTCCTTTGGAATTCGTTTCTTCCATTTTTCTAAGAATGGCAAGTCTTCATTCTTCTTCCGCAGTTCGTCCGGCAGCATTTCAGGTATTTCGTCTCGAATTGGGTACCATCTGAGGCACTTCGAACACACAATCATACCTTCAACAATCTCCTCTTTCTCCTCAAAGATGTACAAGTCAAGAGGGTGATGCTTATCGATCGGACAGGCCAATATGTCCATCAACTGTTTTTTCATTTCAACGTCTCCAAGATAGAAAGTACTCAAGAAGCATTTATTAAATTTGCCAAATTAATGTTTAATGGATATGTCTAGGACAACTTGATACCAGTTCGGTCCAGTTGGCCTAACGACGCGACCAAAAGAGAAGTCAAACGCTACGCCCAAGCTTTCAAGTCTTTTGGTCACTTTTGTCCTGACTTTTTCAACAGAATTTTCACCTTTCTTCGCATGCTCAAAATCATAATAGTACACGAGTCCTCCTGTTTTCTTGATAGCCAGTAAAACATGTGGTAGATATTCGAAGGCTTTTTCAGGCAACGGCATAAGAACCATATCTGCGATGCCGTGCAGTCTTTCTTCAACAACCTTCTTGGCATCACCAAGCATAGGAACAACCACGCCATAAGCCTCGTTGATCCTAATGTTTTCTCGCATAAAATGAACAGCTGCAGGATTGACGTCAATAGAATACACTCTCAAAGGGTTGGAGTGTTTGCCATGATCAAAGAGAAACAGCCCACCCCGGCAAACATGTTCACCACAGTCTCCCCGCATGCAACTTGCTTTGCGACACGCATCCGCTCGTACGAGAGCCTCGGTGAAAAATAACGCTTCTTAACATCAACAAAGAACCTACATCTGGACTCAACATGGATCGTGACAGATTGATCTTCCCCACCGATTCTCTCCAATTCGCAAGTTCTGAATTCACCATTGACAGGCCCAACTTGAGCCAATACTGTTTTGACGTTTCTATGGATCCCCATTATAGTGTCCGCAATCTCTTTGCGATTCTTCTCACATCTTCCCACTAAACGCACGATCGTGATGTTGCCTATAATATCATGAGTTATGGGCATATGATGACTCTTCAGGTGACGGCATTTGTGAAAGGAACACTCTTAGGGGTTTCTTCAAGGATTATCATCTACAGACCACATGCGAGATCACTGGAAACGTTTAAAAGCAAAATACATTCCCTCTGTAAGGAGAGGAAACTGGATTGGAGAAATCATCTGCTGGTATCACTTATGAGTGTATAAGATGTGGGGCAAAAGTGCCCGTTGAGGAATTGGAAATGCGTGGCGGAGAGACAAAGTGCATAATCTGCGGCTACAGAATTTTGAAGAAGGTAAAACCTCCAGTAGTTAAACGCATTCCAGCCAAATAGATAAAGAAAGAAAAAGTGGACTCATTACATCGCTAGAGTCTTCTCTCTGAGCTTCTGCTGTCAGAAAATCTCTTTCTCCCCGACCTTGCGGAATGTTCTTCCACGAAGCTTCACTGTTGGACCGATGACTTCTTCAGGTTGTTTGTCGACGGTTTTTCTTTTTATGGTTTCTCCGCAGATACCTTTGGGAAGGAGTCGGCGTTTTACGCAGATGGCGTAGCTGCAGTCTGCAATGTCGCACATCTCTTCAGTCCAGCTGCACCATACGCCGTCTCGGCGGTAGATGTTGGAGTTCTTTGCGCATTTGAAGGATTGACAGGTTGGAGAACACGATTTGACTTCATCCAATTTACGCACGACCTCTGAATGTTTCATGCGAACAAAACTTTACTGCCACATGCACTACGGGGATTATCTCTTCAAAACTTGATATAAACCTTTTTCCCTTAGACTCCTAATCGTAGCTCTAGACTTCATTCTCCTTGGGTCTGCGCCATCTTCTTCTGAAGACTTCCACGGAAAGGAACAAGACGGCGACGATTAAAACTATGGCTACAGCAAGCAATTGACTCGCTTCAACCATCATGCCTGCTAACAAAACGTATCTATCAATCTTGATCTCGATTTGCGTTGAATTGTCAACTGAGACCGAGCTGACAACAGATGGTTCAGATTGACCTGCCAAACGAATGGTCACGTTCAAGTCTCCACCGAAAGTGTTGCCAAATGTGGCTAAACCATCACCTCCAGCTAATCGGGAATCACGCCACTCAGACCGCTGCAACGTTACGTTCACGTTTGGCATCGGCTGGCCAAAATAGTCCACAGCTCGTACTGAGACATCAAAGCCATAAAAACTGCAAACGATGGGCAGGTTGACGGATGTTTCATTCAGGCTCACAGTTGTCTCATTCACGGTTACTCCCTTTATGAGAACCATTACAGTGTATTTGCCGAAGGGGCAATTGAGAGAGACTGCTCCATTAGCAGTTGTCCCTAAGTAGTAGCGGCCGCCTAGCAGTTCTTGAGCCTCTACGGCAGCATCATTGACTGGTCGTCCTCTTGCATCTGTCACGTTAATGTGCAGAGTCATTGTTGGGCAGATAATTGTTAGGTTGTACCAAGCCGTTGAGGGTAATGACGGTATTGTCAGGTTGGTTTTGAAGAGCATGTCATACCGTGAGACGTTCAGGGTGTACGTAACGTTTGGTAACATCAATCCCATCTCTGCTGTTCCATTGATGTCCGTTGTTAAGGTCTGATTCCCCGGAATCATGTAGATATTGACTTCCGGCAATTTGGTTGCGTATTCATCCATAACGATGACGTTGAGGCTTGTGAGGTTGCAGCTAAGATTGAATGCCAATTCTCCCGTGATCGTCAACGCCTGTTGCCCTACTAGCACGTCGCTGTATGTAGCGTTGCAGAGGTAGGTTCCGTCTTCAAGCTCTAGGAACACTGTTCCGTTTTCGTTGCCAATGTTTTCCGAGATTGACTCACCATTTTCCGTGATTTTGAGGATTATGGAGGGCACAGGTGCTCCTGCGAGGTTCCGCAGGGTGATATTCACGCTGTAGCCTGGGACCGTGAAGCTCTGAGTGTCTGGTACCGCCGTCTTCTTGGTTGGGTTCGATATTGAGGTTATGGTAACTGTGTAGGTTCCTATTGGTGCTTCTGAGAGGATGGTAGAGTTCACGTAGTGGACGAGGCCGTTGCTGTCTGCTTGGCTGGTTGTAGAGTAATAGATGATCGTTCCCTGTATGACAACAGTGACGCTTTCATTTGAGGAGTAAACGGCCTTTAAGTCGACGGCTTCGTGACGGTGATACTGCGAAGAGTTCGTCAGTCCTATGAAGAAGGCTTCGGTTGCAAGCGTTCCGTTAAAGTATACGCTGTATATGCCTGTGAAGTTGGTGTTCGCGCCAGTCGAAAAATCTTTAGGGTAAGTGAGCATGGTGTTGCCGCTGCCAACGCTCGAAGTGAATATGGTTGTCAGGTTCGTGTAGGAAACACTATTTGGGGCGGTTACAGTAATGTTGAAGGCATAGCTCGTGTAGGCGACGCTCCCCGTCATATTCGCATCAATCGAGACGCTATCCCCTTCTTGGAGCTGCTTCGGCGCAGTTGGCACCTCAGCTTTCAGAGAATATGAAGTTGTAATCGTGAAGTTCGCAGTGGCGTTCTGCCCTGCAATCTGATCCAGTGCCATTACAGTGTAGTTCCCCGCGGTTGCTTCGGGCACCGTGAAAGACGTGTTAAC
>CAZCRE010000041.1:0-11693 GCA_964501075.1 uncultured Candidatus Bathyarchaeia archaeon | reverse complement strand
CCAGCTTTGCAAGCCAGGTTGTTTGCAGCAACTTCCAGCTAAGCACCCTCTCGTTTGAGAATGATTTCTGTTGCTGTCGTGAGAATGCAAGCTAGAAGAAGCACAATTACTATTAGGAATTCCAGTACATGAATTATAGATACAACCTCAAAGCTCAGAGCTTCTCCGGCGGTATCTATGTCAGGATTGTCTGTGAAAACAACATAGCAAACACCATCCCCCACGCAGCGTAAGTTATTGGGTCGAGGTTGCCTACTCGTCTAACAACGACACCACTCAAGGAAACAACAATGCTCATAGCAGCGGGCTTGAATATGACAGTAGCCATGACGATGTTCTACACGATGGCAAGCAACGGCCGTGACATCAGTGTCTATTGTTCCTCTAGCAACAAAATCTGCCACCATAGATTTCCTGGCAATTCCCCCCAAGTCAGCAATTGCCGGTGCTATTCCGTTTGGGATGATGGTCGAAGGGTCAGAAATAACGTACTACTGACCGTTTAAGCTTCGAAATATGAGCTTATTACTCTGAAGTTCGTAGACATGCTAATGGTGGGCGGCATAAATGGCTATACTGTTTGCTTGCATTTCTCCACATGGAGTAGAAGTCATTCCTGAACTTTCAGACAACATGTACGATGCCTTTGCTGAAACCCGGAGGAGCATGTTGGAAATGGCATCTCAGATGAAGAGGCTGAACTTGGATTCAATTGTTTTAGCAACGCCACACAATCTGCGCTTAGAAGCAAAGATAGGGGTAGTTACAGCGGAGTTCACTGAAGGATCCCTTAAGGCTAATGGCAGGTTGGTTGAACTTCGATGCTCTTGTGACAGGGAATTTGCTAGAAACATTCTTGGAAAAGCCAGAGAATCAAAGCTTCCAGTCGTGGGGGCCAACTATGGTACAAGCAACGGCCCTGCCTCCTGCATGCCCATGGATTGGGGAACCTTGATACCCTTGTGGTTTTTCAGCCGACAAGACAAGGAAGATCCTAAGGTTGTACTTGTAACGCCTTCTAGGGAGATTCCGCTCAAAAAACTCGTAGATTTTGGCAAGATAATCAGTGATGTAGCCGCATCTTCGGGGAAAAGAATAGCTTTCGTTGCCAGTGCTGATCAAGGTCACGCTCACAGGGCGGATGGGCCATATGGCTATAGCCACGCATCAGTGGAATTTGACCAGATAGTCAAAGAGACTGTGGAGAAGAATGATCTGAGTCCTCTTATGAGACTCTCAACCAAGTTTGTGGAAGATGCAAAGCCTGATAGTTTATGGCAACTGGCAATTCTGCACGGAATCCTAATGCATACTCAGATGGTCGGTCGTTTTTTGTCCTACCAAGTGCCTACCTACTACGGAATGCTTTGTGCTGCCTATTCAAAAATGTAGAGCGATTTCAGAAGAATGAACATTGGAGACCAGACAATCTAAAGATCTGTTCGGCGACGAGTCTATGCTCTGCCTTTTTCTTCTTTGCCGAAGTATTTTGTCCATTTGAGCTTGCGCGCATCTCTCCCGAATTTCGAGCTTTTTCGGCACTTGCTTGAGCAGAACCACAGAATTGACCCATCGTTCTTGACGTACATCATGCCTGTTCCAGCTGGAAATTCGCTGCCGCAAAATGAACATTTTTTGGGTTTGGGCAAAGATCTTCCCTCCGAGATTCCGTTCTTGTTTTTATCTTTTGATTTTCTTTGCTTCTCTTTCAGTATCCCTGAGCATCAAGATGTCTTGTGTGCGTACTGGTCCCTTAACGTTGCGTGTAATGATTCTGCCTTTGTCTTTTCCTTCCAGAATTCGGATCCTCGCTTGTGAGATTTCGCCAGTCACGCCAGTGCGTGCAATGACTTGTATTACTTCGGCTGGTGTAAGTTCCTGTTCAGCTGTGGTTGGTTTGGCTGTTTTTTCCTCTTTGCTCATCACTGAGGTCCTCGTTTAACCTGCTCGATTCTTGTGATTATTTCTTTCAGCAACCCTGTTGCGTCTCCTTCTTTTGTGATGGAAGCTGCGGCTGCTGGAACGTCAATGCCCAAGGCCTTGCCTATCTGTTCTCTAGTGGGAACGAAAATGTATGGGATTTTCCTTTCTTCGCATAGCAATGGCAGATGGGCTACAACTTCTGGGGGATCCACGTCTTCAGCTATGATTACTAGCTTCGCTTGTGCTCTTTCTATAGCTTTCGTTGTTTCGTTTGTTCCTTTTCTAACTGCGCCTGTTTTCGCAGCTATTTGCAGGGCTTCATAGGCCGCATCTGCGATCTCTTTTGGCACTTCGTATTTCACATAAAACGGTTTGGACATAAGCCTCACCCTTTCAAATGCACAGTCTAATCCACCGTTCTTGTTTATGAATGTTTCGACCCTTATGATTTGAGTGAACCAAGTGAAGCTGACGCCCTCAGCGATTGGGTTGTGGGATGTGAAGAGGTTTTTGATTATGCGGTTGTGACGGGCTTCCTCCAGATACTGCAGATGAATGATAGGCTAGTGATTGCTACGCTTCTTTAGCAGGCAGAAGCAAGACATTTTTCACTTGTTCCTTGCAGCTTGCAACATCCACTTATCCAATAGTCAGCTGAGTCATGGGTTTCTCTCCAGTCTTTTTCATTTGCAGAAATTCCCTCAAGAATTGATGAAGGGAATTAACACATTTGAGTGTAAGCTGTATACACTGTTGGGAAAGGTTTAAATAAAGTGTTTTGTTCAAACGTCCTACTTTTCGAGGGGAAATTAGAAGCGTGCAAAGATTAGGCTTAGTCCTTCATGTAAGTCCAAGTCAAAACATCATACTGAAAATCGAAGAACCCCCAAGAATTGGGGATACCGTTGTCGATGAGAGCCTAAAGGTGGTCGGTAAAGTTTTCGACATTTTTGGCCCAGTTAGCTCGCCCTACGCAGTAGTGAGATCCACAACTCAGAAACCTGAGAAATTAGTGAATCACAAACTATACGTGATCCCCTCAAAGAGGAGAAAGGAGAAAAGGAAAAATGAGTAATGGGGAAGGTCACGAAGATCTGGACGCTGCGTTGGATACGCAGGATTCCCAGACTGGCAGGAGCCAGCATTGTCCTGAATGTGGTGGAACAAGGCTCATACGAGACCCAGAGATGGCCGAGATAGTTTGCATGGATTGCGGTATGGTTGTCGCGTCCAAAATAGCGGATAGGGGACCAGAGTGGAGAGCTTTCGACGATGAGCAAAGGTCAAAGAGAACAAGAGTCGGTGCTCCCTTAACGTATACTATCCATGACAAAGGATTATCAACGATGATTGATTGGCATGACCGCGACATATACGGCAAAAGCCTATCGCCTGGGCAGAAAGCACAGGTTTACAGACTTAGAAAATGGCAACGGCGCATAAGAGTTTCAGATGCAACGGAAAGAAACCTTGCGTTCGCTTTGTCCGAAATCACAAAACTCGCCAACAACTTGAATCTTCCAAAGAACATCCTTGAAACTGCTTCAGTCATCTACCGAAAAGCAGTCAAAGAACGACTGATACGTGGGAGATCAATTCAAGGCGTAACCGCAGCAGCGATATATTTGGCTTGTAGGCAATGTGGATTGGCTAGGACGCTTGAAGAAATAGCCCAATCATCAAGCGTAAACAAGAAAGAAGTCGGCCGTAGCTATCGTTTTCTGATCAAAGAACTTAACTATTCTATCCCACCGGTTAAGCCAAGCCAATACATAACGAAATTCTCGAATCAGCTTACCATGCAGGGAAAGGTCGAGGAGATCGCCCACAAAATCCTAGCAGTAGCCAAGGAACTTAAACTGACTTCAGGTCGTGGTCCAACCGGAATTGCAGCTGCCGCAAGCTACATTGCTTCAGTGCTGACTGGTGAAAGAAAAACTCAACGGGAAATCGCTGAGATAGCGCAAGTTACTGAAGTCACCATTCGGAATCGCTACAAAGAACTTGTAGAACGCCTAAAGTTCCAGATGTCAATTTGACATCTCCTGTTCTTTTTTTTATCATAGACACTAATGATTGTATCAGTTCTCCAATCTGCGTTTAGGCAAAACACATTTTAGATGCTGCAATAATTATTGATTGAGGGGAGAATTTGGTTAAATGCCCAAGATGTGGGGCTGAAGTAACTACCGCGGTCAAGACGTGGCCTATTCCTTCTCGAAAGCCAATGCAAGAAGGCGAAGAACCAAAACTTACTGGAATATTCGAGTGTTCAAGCTGCAGAGCTAGGTTCAGAGCGGCTGCAGAAACTGGTGTCAGAACTGAAGAGACAGCAAATATTAAAAACATGGTTGAAAGAATTAGGGGCATAAAGGGAGAGCTGATGCAGACGCTGAAGAATCTTCATGAAAAAATAATTACTCTGGAAACCGAACGGGCCTGTTTGATGACAGAGATCGACAAGTTGAGAAAAGTCGCCGAATCAAGAGCCACTGCCCTAGAGAGTGAGGTAGTCATGCTTCGAGAAGAAGCCAAATCACTGAGGGAGCTTTTGGGTTACGGGAAAGAACCGGAAGAATAATAGGAAGAGCCATTTTCGACTTTTGACAATGCTCAAAGAATCTGTCAGAGTTCTAGTCTTTCAAGTACTTCTTGTAGTACTCTTGTGCTTTGGTTACAGCTTTTTCAGTGTTCTTCAAGATTGGATATTGCATTTTTGAAATCCTCTGGCTTTCACCAAAGTATTCTGTCACTTTTTTCGCGTTTCCCTGATAGATGGCTAGGCCGCCTGCGATATCGTACCAAATTCTGGCTCTCGCCGGATTTTTTTCCTTCTCGAACTTCTTGGCATTGTCGGCAGCGTCTTTGATGGGCGCATCAATCTTTCTTGGATCCAAAAACATTGTTTGGAGCAGGGCTTCATAGGTTTCCTTGTCTCCTTCGCAGATCTGTTCAAGTTCGCTTACTCTAGTTACAACATCAACGGGTTTTTCGTCTTTCTTGTCATGTTTTCCAAAGTTCATTGCTGTTCCTCCGTCGCAAATTCTGTATTTGAATTGACTATTAATGACAGGTAATTTTAAAGGTTTGTCCTCGCTTACATGCAGCTATGCCCTACAGGTTCACGTTTGACCTATCAAAGCTTTCGCGCTTCTTCTTCGAAGAGATGGCTAGGGTTAGCTATCAAAAGGGCATTCACAAGAAAATTGGCAAGACCGCGCAAGCCATGATAAGGAAGTTCAAGATTCAAGAGGCTACAGGTCTTAGCGTGTCAGATGCGGTGACCCTTCTTCAGGATTTCATAGATTTGAACGCGAAGAATATCACGCAAAAAGAGAGATTCAATCGAGTCAAGAAAAAAGCGCTTTTCCTGCCACACTGTTCAAGGAAATACATGGATAGCCACTGCAGGTCGACCTTCGACCCAACTGTTCCATCCTATATCTGCGCCGCTTGTTCTGAAGACTGTTTGATCAATAGAGCAACGTCTATTGCCAAGAAAAAAGGCTATGATGTCTACGTTGTGCCAGGTGGTTCCTGTATTCCTAAAATATTGAGAAGCAAGGGATACGAGGGCGCCCTTGGAGTTGCATGCGGAGAAGAGGCAAAGCTGAGTGGCGAATTGCTGGAAAATATGGGGGTCGCCTGCCAAGCTGTTCCTCTAATAAAAAATGGTTGCGCAAACACTGTTTTCGAAATTGAAACTCTTTCTAAGACGCTCTGACAACAAAAATGAGAAATCACTTTACGATTACTCTCTTCTTCCAGCGCAGGTTCTTGCTTCGACATTTCCTGCACTTCACTGCTGATGAGGCGTTCCTTGCACCGCAATGTCGGCAGATCTTCATGTGCAGCCTATGTTCCTGTGCAAGAGCCTTCTTGAACGGATCCATTATTGGCATTTGCTCAGCCTCTATCTTCCACGGTCAAAAACCCAAGATGCTTCCCGTGTCAAATATACCTTTTGCCAACGATGAAATCTACGTCCTGATTTCTTTCACGTTGAAACAAGATTTGCCAATAACTCCGCCACGTCGCCAGGTTTCTCAGCCACCTTTACGCCAGCTTCGCTGAGAGCGGTCATCTTGTTTTCCGCAGTCCCAGCGTTGCCCATCACGATGGCCCCAGCGTGACCCATGCGCTTGCCAGGTGGAGCTGATCTACCTGCTATGAAAGCGGCAACTGGTTTTGGATATTTCTTGTCTGCAACGTATCTTGCAGCCAGTTCCTCAAGGTTGCCGCCGATTTCTCCTATCAACACCACGGCCTTGGTAAGTGGGTCAGCTTCAAACATTTCCAGTGCGTCTATGAAGTTCAGACCCGTGATCGGGTCCCCGCCAAGACCAAGACACGTCGATTGTCCAAGCTTCTTTCTGGTCAGGCTTGCGGCGATTTCGTACGTAAGAGTCCCGCTTCTTGAAACCATGCCGACGCCGCCTTGCTTGAATATGTGAGCTGGCATTATGCCAAGCTTGCATTCTCCCGGCGTTATTATTCCAGGAGTGTTTGGTCCGATTATCGTTGTCTGGGTTTGTTTTGCATATGCCATCAAGCCGATTGCGTCTTTGATTGGAATATGCTCGGTTATTATCACGATTGTTCTTATGCCATTTTCAATCGCTTCCAAAGCTGCGTCAACTGCAAATGGCGCAGGCACGAAGATTATTGACGCGTTTGGTGAATGTTTTTCTTTTGCTTCCTCAACTGATTCATATATTGGGATGCCATTTGTCTGAGTTCCGCCTTTTCCTGGGGATGTGCCTGCAACGATTTTTGTGCCGTATTCCAGCATCAATCTGGCGTGGAAGCTTCCTTGGGTCCCTGTTATTCCTTGTACAATTGCACGGGTATTCTTGTTTATTATTATTCCCAAACCTAGGTGCCTCCTTTGCCGTTTGTAATCTCAACGACTCGTTGGGCTGCCTCGTCCATGCTTTCAAGCACATGTATCCCAGCTTCTGTGAGTATCTTCTTTCCTTCTTCCTCGTTTGTGCCTACCAGCCTGATTACCATCGGTTTGGTTACTCCGACTTTTTCTTTTGCTTCGAGGATTCCCTTGGCAACTTCGTCGCAGCGTGTTATTCCGCCTAGGATGTTGATGAAGAGGGCTTTGACCTTAGGGTCTGAAAGTACTATTTTGAGTGACAAAGCTATCTTTTCTGAGGGTGCTCCACCGCCGACGTCCAAGAAGTTGGCTGGTTTTCCACCGTAGTATTGAATCGTGTCTAACGTCGCCATGACCAGGCCTGCTCCGTTGCCTATGACACCTACGTTTCCGTCTAATTTGACGTAGGCCAAGTCGTTTTTCATTGCCTCTAATTCCTGCGGAGTGAGTTCACTCTCTCCTTCTAGGAGTCTCTTCTTGAGCTCTTGGTGCCGAAACAAAGCGTTATCATCTATTATTATCCGTGCATCTACAGCCATGAATTCTCCGTCGTTGGTTTCTACCAATGGGTTCATTTCGATGAGTTCCGCGTCATTGTCCATACCGACTTTGTATAGATTCTCCAAGATTCTTGCCAGTTCAGAAATCTGGTTGCCGGCATAACCTATTTTTCTTGCGATCTCTCGGGTTTGGAATGGGCGAAGACCAAGTTCAGGGTTTACTGGAACTTTTATGACTTTATCTGGAGTTTTCTTGGCTATCTCTTCTATCTCCATTCCGCCAACTGCAGAGGCGACCGCGACGTAACTCTGTTTAGATCTGTCGGTTGTTATTCCAAAGTAAAGTTCTCTCTTGATCTGTATTTTCTCTTCAACCCATATGCTTCTGACAGGTATTCCCTTTATCTGCATGTTTAGGAGCTTCGAAGCGGCCTTTTCAGCTTCTTCAACGCTGTTGGCAAAGAGTATGCCGCCTGCCTTTCCTCTTCCTGCGACCAAGACTTGGGCTTTGACCGCGAATGGTGGCTTAAGTTTGGCGGCGACTTCACTTGCTTGGGTTGTGCTCGTTGCTAATCCTCCTTGAGGCGTTGGGATACCGTATTTGGCGAGCATGGTTTTTGCTTCGTACTCAAAAAGCTTCATTGTGGTTCACTTTATTGCTTCTATGGTTACGTATGATTTTGTGTCTTGTATTCCTTCAATGGAATATAACTCTTTCAAAATTCTATCGAGTTTTTCTCGTTCAACTATTAAGAGCGCGTCAACGTCGCCTGCTATTCTGAAAGCTCTTTGAACATCGAGTTTCATGATTCTGTCATAAACGTTGATTCTTTTTAGAGGTGATATTTTGAGGAACACGAATGCTGGAGATGAAGAAACGCCGAGCCCGCTTAGTCCTTTCTCAGTGACATCGATGAATCCCCTGCCAGTTCTTATGTAGTTCAGGTCTCTGAGCTTTCTCAAGTGGGAGTTCAATGCCTGTCTGCTCACTCCCAGTTGTCTTGCCAACTCATCCTGTCTTATTCGCAAGCTGTAATTGGTCATAGGTTTGCCCCTGTCGTAAAGCATTTTTAGGAGTTGCATGGAGCGTCTTGTCAGGGTTTCCATCATTAATCCCACTGTTTGCTATTTGTCAAGGATTAGCTTTGCGATAGTATGCGTTATTTAAATATTTGGCAACACATTTCTTGATTCTCTCGGCATTTTCTTGCAGGATGATATTGGACAAAAACCCTAACCGTAACATATTTATTTACCGAGAAAATTGCTTATGAAGCCTACAGAAAAAAATGGAAAATAGAGTGAGGCGGAACAACATGTCAGAAAGCAATGCAGTGTTAATCGGAAACAAGCCGGTAATGAACTATGTACTGGCATGCATAACCCTCTTTCACGGCGGAGCAAAGGAAGTAAACGTTAAGGCACGAGGAAGATCCATAAGTCTAGCAGTTGATGTCGTTGAAGTCGTTAGACGCAGGTTCCTACCAGACGTAAAAGTCAAGTGCATTGGCATTGGAACACAGCAAATGCCGGCCAGAACAGAGGGTGGCTCGCCTTCAAACGTCAGTACAGTCGAAATAACGCTACAACGTTAGAGTAGAATCTACCTATGGAATTTCAGAGCTCCGCTGCCCCTCCTTTATTTCTCGTAGAGGGCGTTTCCACAAGTGAAAACGGCACTTTGCAGTTTCTGTCTAAAGAGTGGCATACTGTGCCAGAAGTGTTCAGCTAGGCTTAAGTCTGGAGAAATAAGTGAGCTAGACCTGAAAATAGCTCGTTTATTGCTGTCATTGGAGGAAAAGTACCCTTCTCTTCAGAATGTTTGTTTTCACAAGGCTGTGGATGCGGGAAAGACTTTGGCCTTGATTGTTGGGCCTGGAGATGTTTCCAGACTTCTGGGATTTGGTGGCAAGATCATTAGAGCCTTGGGGGAGGAAACTGGTGGAAACATTCGTGTGTTAGAGCACGGTGGTGATGAGCGAAAGTTCCTGGAGGATTTGTTCGCTCCGTTGAGCATAATGACGATCAACACGATTTGGCTGCCTGATGGAAGCACTGAGACCAGGGCGATTTTGAGAAGAAGACGCTCATCGCAGTTGCCTTTTGATTTAAAGGCTTTAAAGGAGATTGCCCTTAAGGTTCGCAACATTACTTTGCGCGTGGAGTTTGCAGATTAGATTGGGCGGTGGCCAGTATGGAGCTAGACTCGTTGGGCGATTGGCGCAGAACCCATTATTCTGCTGATGTAAAACCCGAAATGGATGGCGAGGAGATCACTCTTTTTGGCTGGGTTCAGGAAGTTCGCGATCTTGGGGCTTTGCGGTTCGTGATATTGCAGGACCGAGAAGGTACCATTCAGATTACAATCTTGAAGAAAAAGGCGGCCAGCGAAGTGCTCTCGAAGGCAGAGACATTGCAGAAAAGATACAGCATAGGCGTGAAAGGGGCGGTCAAGAAGACTAACATGACGCCCAGAGGGATCGAAGTAATTCCGAAGGAGATCCGAGTCTTCAACACTGCTACACCACAGCTTCCCCTCGATATTACGGGAAGAACACCTGCAAACCTAGAAGTCAGATTGGATGCAAGAGCACTAGACCTGTGTCAACAGGAAAACATCGCAGCTTTCAAGATTCAGCATGTGGCTGTTGAAGCAATACGCGATTTCCTTTTTGAAAGAGGCTTTCTAGAAGTGCACACTCCGCGAATCATCGGTTCCGCGACTGAGGGTGGAGCCGAGCTGTTCTCGATCAGCTACTTCGACAGAAAGGCGTTTCTCGCTCAGAGTCCGCAATTGTATAAGGAACAGCTTGTCATGAGTCTTGAAAAAGTCTTTGAGATCGGGCCATTCTTCAGGGCCGAGGAATCGCATACACGTCGCCACCTGAGTGAGTTCGTGTCAATAGACATTGAACAGGCATTTGCGTCAGCAGAAGACGTGATGCAGCTGCTTGAGCAACTCGTGCAACATGTTTGCCAAGGTGTCAACGGGAAGTGCTCAAGAGAGCTAGAGCTGTTGAAGTACAAGCTGAAGATCCCAGAAGTACCATTCAAACGCTTGACCTATGATAATGCTCTCCGAGACTTGAAGCATGAGGGCATAGACATACCATGGGGCGAGGACATATCGACACAGGCTTGCAGGACTCTGGGCAAGGTTCACCCGGGTCTCTACTTCATAACCGATTGGCCCACTCATTCCAAGGCATTCTACATCAAACCACGGGATGATAATCCTGACGTGTGCGAAGGCTTTGACCTGATGTGGCGTTGGCTGGAGCTGGTTTCTGGTGGAACAAGAATTGCGTTCAAGGATCTTCTTGTGAAGAGACTAGAGGAGAAGGGTCTTAATCCTGAGTCTTTCAAGTATCACTTGGATGCTTTTGATTATGGGATGCCGCCGCACGCGGGCTGGGCGATAGGTTTGGAAAGGTTGACAATGATGCTTACTGGGCACAAGAACATAAAAGACGTTACGTTCTATCCAAGAGACAAGTTCAGACTGACTCCGTGAAGATCCAAGCCGGATCCTGTTGAAAGCTGATTTGTGCTGTTGGTGTTTTTCTAGAATCAAAAAAGGATGTTTTGGTTCCTCTTGAGAGGGAACCTGAGGCTGTTAGCTTGGCGCCGGAGGTGGTGGAGGTACTGGGCCAGATGCAAGTCCTTGTTTTACCGAAACAACTGTTGTTCCTGCGATGCGATCAGTGTATTTCTGGCGCGGGTCAGTTCCGGGTGAAACCACTGCGATTAGCCAGTCTAAAAAGAGGAAAAGCCCATATATCTTGCTTATATTCCGGATAAATGCTTTGTCAAAGGTTACTTTGCTGCCATTCACCATCCGCACTTGGAATCCCAAGATTCTCTTCCCTACCGTTGCACCCCAAGAAACGTCCAAGATCGCAAAGTAGAGCACTTGGATCACACCAGCGAGGAGGGGCCACAGGGAATACATCGCCCACCATGGCGCTCCGCCCCAATAATATCCATAATAGGACGAGGCAGGCCAGATGATCCCTGCAATTACAAAGTATATAATGTATGCTGGAATGTAAGTTATGATGCTGTCGATGACGAACGCAAAGAATCTCATTAGCCAATGATTGAAGTCCAATTGTGTGCTACTTCCTGTCGACATTTTTTCATCTCGTCCCATAATTCAGTTTGACTTGTTATTATTACTTTCTGTCCATGCAAAAAGATACTCACTAATGGGTCAAACGCGTTTGTTTTGCATCTTGCAGTTCTACTCAAAATCATTAAAGCTTATTAACGATTGCAAGTTATCTTAATGCGGAAGTATGAGATTATGGCCAAGCAGTCAAAAGAAAAGAGCATAACCAAAGACAAGCTCATTGGAATGAAAGTCATCGATAGCAAAGGATCCA
>CAZCRE010000040.1:0-11700 GCA_964501075.1 uncultured Candidatus Bathyarchaeia archaeon | reverse complement strand
AAGGCTTGGCTGACAACTTCCTTCCACTGTTCAGGCTTGTAGGGCAGCATCTTCCCAGCCATGTACTTTTTCATTAGTCTAACGCTGCCCGTTTCGATCCCGGTTTCCGAAGTCACTATGGGCTTTTTCCCATGGAAGTACCAGTGGTGGTCCATCAGGATTTCAGCCACTTCCTTAACCATATCTGGGTTATGCACGACTGGAGCCAATGACATGTGTGATGGCTGAATACTCTTGACTCCCGGATAATTCGCTATGCTCTTGACGAGTTTGAGAACGGCTTCTCTGTTTGGGATGAAGCTTTTGTCTTTCGCCCCATACAAAAACAGATCCTCAGTGACCAATGTGATGTTGCAGCAGCCTTCTCGGGTTGTCGTTTCAACTTCTCTCATGATTTCTTTCAGGGGCATATCGACTTTTTTCTGCACTGTGGGAGTGCAGAACTGGCAGTTTCGTCCGCAACCTTTAGAGATTTCCACACCACCGTGGATGGCTGCATGTCTGATCAGAGGCATATCGCCGTGATTTGAATTGTTATCAGCGTGAACCACACGCGGAAGCGGCGCCTCACTGACTGCTTTTCTGAAGGTCTCCACTATCGTCTCTGGATCTCCGCCTATTAGGACGCAGTCAACGCCGTATCTTTCAGCCACTTTCTTGCGTTCAAGCTGCCAAGAACCGAAGCCGCCGACGACGACCTTGGGTTTGTGTCTTTGAAGGCTTCGATGCCGCATTAGTTCCTTGAACTCGATGGCGTTCATCGGTTCGCCTCCACCTACTAGTGAGGAATAGGTTTTGCTCACGTACCCCATTCCCGTGGGATCCATCGAGGATATGCCAAGCACTTTCGTGTCAGGACCCACGAAATTGTCCAAGTCAGACGGGTGGACAACTGCGACCTCGGACTCGGTGAACCCGTTTTCCAACAGGAGCGCCTCGACCTTTCTTAAACCGTAAGGCGCGTACTTGGCTCTTCCATCTTGGTTGCGTTCAACTGGGGGATAAAGTGCCTTTCTCAAGAGCCACAGTGGCACAGGTCCTTTTGCGAATCCCGCCACAAAAGCGACGAAGGGATTGTTGAAGTAATCACTCATTTCCGTAGCTGATGCAGTCAGCACTACTTTGACGCCGGTATTTATCGCCATCTCTTCTTCCCTTTAACACAAGTGCGGAATGACATGATAATTGCCTTATTAAAAACTATTCGTTGACCGAGCGGGAAAAAGGGTCTAATTATCAGCGTAGATGGCTGCAAAGACTCTAAATAGTTGCTTGGAAACGACAATACAAGGGAGACTGCCGATGAAGCTGCTGCTTGACGAAATGTACGCTGGCTTGAAGGAGTACTTTGAGACTTTGGGCTGGGAGGTGCTGACCGCTCAAGAAGCGGGATTGAAGGGAGCGAAAGACAAGGACGTCGCTGACTATGCTAGGAGCAACAACATGTTGCTGATCACGCAAGATCAGAAGCCAGCAGAGCTGGCTGAATTGACAGGGGTAAAATACGTTTTGATATCTAACGCGATGATAGCTAAGATAGCAGATGACAAAATAAGAGAGAAGTATCCAAGCATAAAGAAAGGGTGGCACCCATAGCCTGCTTTTCGTGGGCATGCAAAGGCTTATCCTTCAAAACCCTAATCTTTGATCGTGAGTCATATGTCGACTGTTGAGGTCACAGTAAGAAGCCAAAATGGCAAATGCGCTTCCGGCCACAAAGTCGGTGACAAGATCATTTTCGACGGTAAATCCGTGAAGGGCAACGTCTGCTACAGTGCTTTAATGGTTCTACTTCCCAAGGTCTACGCGATGCGCTACGGCGTAGAGTTCCCGTGGAGCAAAGACAAGAAAGTCATATTCAATGCATGTCCAGACGCAGATAACCCAGTCGTGTTCGAAATACGGCGAATCAGAAAATAGCGGCTGATGAAGACTTCAGAACAGCGTCTTCTGTTTCTGAGATGATTCAAGGTTTGATACTCTTACCCCTATGAGACGTATTCTTCTTTCCGGTTTCAGATAATGCCACATTAATTCCCTCGCGGTTTCCATCAAATCCCGTAACTGGCTTGATATTAGAGGCAGGGTCTTGCTGTGAGTGTGCGTCTCGAAATTCTCGTATCGCACTTTGATCGTGACGGTCTTGAAGTAGAAATTCTGGCTAACTGTGTCCCCATGTACTTCCTCTGACAGTTTATCCAGCGTTGTCAAGACAAGTTGCGGGTCCGACGCGTCTTCTTCGAATGTCACCTCGCGGCTTATGGACTTTGTTTCACCCCTCTCTTGCACTTCACTCCTGTCTATTCCATTTGCCATCAAGTAGAGCTGGTGCCCCGCAACACCGAAGTTTTCCGCGAGAACAGAGGGATCATAGTGTGCCAAGTCGCCGATTGTTTTGATTCCCATTTCAACGAGTTTCTGTTCGGTTTTGCGTCCAACCCACAGAAGTTTGCGTACAGGTAACGGAGCCAGAAAGGCTTTTGCATCTTCCTCCTTAACGGTTGTCAGGCCATCGGGCTTCTGATAGTCGCTTGCTATTTTGGCGACAAGCTTGTTCGGTCCGATGCCAATCGAACACGTGAGCTTCTCTTTCTCATAAATCTCCTCTTTCAACCGTTCAGCCAAGACCTCTGCTTCTGCAAAATCTCTCGCTTTTGAGGTAACGTCCAGAAAGACTTCATCTATCCCCCATTGTTCGAACTTGCCTCCATACTTTCGAGCGATGTTCATGATCTCGTTTGAAACTCTGATGTAAAGAGCAAAGTTGGGTCGAAGATAAGTGGCTTCAGGGCAAAGTCTCCAAGCTCTGCTGATAGGCATTCCAGACCTTACTCCGGGTCTTCTGGCTTCATAGTTACAGGTGTGAACCACTCCTCTTCCCTTTCCTTCTTTTGGGTCAGCCCCCACTATGACTGGTTTTCCTTTGAGCGCAGGCTGCTCTCTTTCCTCAACAGCCGTGTAGAAATGGTCCATGTCCAAGTGGAAGATTATTCTCTTTCTATCGCTCATGATGTTCCTTCTCCTCTGAAGCTGTCAAGGTTTGACGATTACAGCACGTCTGTCTAGTTCTTCTTCGTGATGCACCCACGAGGTCTGAAACTGCTGAATTCTTCTTAATGATTTTGCGTTCATAAGCCTTAATGCTCTCTTGACCAGAAATCTTGCTGTTGTTGGTGGATAGCTTATGACAGACAAGATTTCGAGAGAAGTCGCTGAGCAGGTGGCTGTTGGTGTTGTTAAGAAAAAGAAGAACTCTGAGAGAATAAATGTTGCCACTGTAGATCAGAATGATGATAATTGGATAGTGAGAGGCACTTGTCCCATAGACATGGAGGGGCATCCATGGACTGAACAGTTCGAAGTCATCGTTGACCCGAAAGGAAGAATCAAATCCATGAGCTTGGCGTTGCTGTAGAGCCTGTTTGGTTTTGTCAGCTTTCAAGCCTCAACTTGCCATCTTGAATCGTGTAAACTATGTCCATCAGCTTGACTATCTTTTCGTCATGTGTCGCCACGATAACCGTTTTCCTGTCTTTTCTGTTGATGTCTGAAAGCAGAGAAACCGTCTCTTCAGCGGTTTTGGAATCAAGTTCTCCTGTAGGCTCATCGGCAATGATTACTTCAGGGTCGTTGGCAAGCGCCCTTGCTATGGCCACACGTTGCATTTCTCCCATGCTCAGTTCTTTGGGTCTATGGGAAAGCCTGCCGCCTAGGCCGATCGTCTCCAAAAGCCTCACCGCCTTTTCTCGTTGCTCCTTTCGAGGAGCGTTCGCTAAGGCCATAGGTAGTTCCACGTTTTCCACTGCACTAAGCGTTGGTAACAAGTTGAAGGTCTGGAAAACGAACCCCATGCGGTGAAGTCGCATTCTTCTACGTTCACGTCCTGAGAGATCTGAAACATTCACGTCGTCAACAAAGATATTGCCTGAAGTTGGATTATCATTCAGGCCGATTAGGTTTAGAAGCGTGGACTTGCCTGAGCCTGAACGTCCAACAACTGCTACTAACGCTCCTTCATTTAACTCAAGGTTAACATCGTCAACTGCAGTTATCAGCGATGAACCTAAGCAGTACACTTTTGTCAGGTTCTCTGCCTTTACCCTCATCAGTATTCAGCCCTCAATACTTCAGCTATGCGCATCCTTGTCGCACTTAGCGCCGGAATTATTCCGCCGACACAGCAAACGCCAACGACGGCTGAAAACGTCATTAGCATGTATAGGGGTGGGACGATGTCGAGGATGCTTGGAAAGAATTGAGCCAATGGGATATTCGTGTAGAGGCTTGCCAGAACAAGGGCTGACAAGGAACCAGAGAGTATACCAAAGAGTCCACCGAGCGCGCCGATCAGTAGGGTTTCTATGATGACAACGCGAAATACGTAGTTCAACGGTGCTCCGATCGCATCTAAGGTTGCGAAGTCTCTTCGTCTCTCGGAAACACTCATGATCGTGACGGTCATCACAAGGATTAGGCTCATGAAGAGAATCACGGCTTGTATACCACGGTTCCAAGTCTCGACCTGAGCGAGAACAGGCTGGATTGTGTCGTTTCTCTGCTCGTCTGTAAGGGCATTGACGTAAGCCACATTCTGCTTTATGGCTTCTGCAACTTTCTCTTGCGAATATCCCTGCGTAGGCTTTACTGAGATTATGTTGACACTTCTTGGATAGTTGTAAACCTTCTGCGCCAATTCAAGTGGCATGATGACACTGCGGCTTAGTATTGCCAGTTTCGGGTCTACGATACCAGTGATGTTCAGTTTATAGCCATTAACGACTAGTTCTGTGCCTACTGCCCAGTTGTACTGGTCTGCAAGAGAAACTCCTACAATGACTTCGTTGCTTGATTCGTTCGTCGGAAAATGTCCGTTGCTTCCTTTCAGCGGTGCCTGTCCAAGTATGAGTTGCCAGTCTGTCACAGGTATGCCAAAACTGAAATTGATAGGCACTGGCTGTACGATTCCGCCAACCCCCATGGGTATAGTAAACAGGATTGGAACGGCTTTCTCTACTCCTGTAATGCTTCGTACCATTTCAAGCGTGCGGTCTTGAGGGAGCATACTACCTCCTATTGGGATTGCCTGAATTATCCAGGAATCATTACTGGCAACCATGACTTGTTCGTTGAAAAGCACGTTCATTTCTTTGATCACCACTGTGTACCGCATTGTCGTGGCTCCTACTGCGATAATGAATGTCGTTGCAAGAGCAACACCCATGATGCATAATGCAGTTCTGACTTTTCTTCTGAACAGATTTCTCAAACAGAACGTTAGCAGTTGCGTTGTAAACCCCTGCGGCTAGTCTCGACTGAAAGCTATATAAGCATTCGCCAAGTAACAACTATGCAGGATTTAACGTAGGGTGAAATGAAGTGAACATTGATAAGAGCTTAGCGACTTTGTTGGTCGTGTGCTTACTTATACCATCAGTCTTTGTTATCAGCAATAGAGGCATTATCGCTGCTGGACTAGTAGCAGGCAATGCGGAATTAACAGGAAATGTTTTTGACAGCGGTAGAGACGCTGACAATGATACATCGTATGACTATCTGGATGTCACCATAGAGGTTAATGTTCACGTTTCTGGCGATTACCGAATCATGGCCAACTACATGATAGATTCGCAGAATTTAACCCATTATGCTTGGCGCGAGAATACGCAATACCTCGATGTGGGCATGCAGTGGATTAATTTGTCATTCTATGGACCTGAAATCTCCGCAGGGAAGTATGACGTTGCTGGGATCGGCAATATCTGGCTTTATGACAAGTATTTCAATCAGATCGGTTATCTTCCATATGCTCCGCTGTCTAGAGTGTACAACTGCACGGAATTTGACCCCGGTGCTGCGCTTATGGGCAACATCTACGATAGGGGAATAGACACTGACAGCGACGGTTTCTTTAATATCCTGGAAGTTGGAGTAGAAATGAATGTTTCAGACGCTGCAACGTACGATGTTTATGTTTCGACTGTCTGTTACAATTCCACATGGATATACGTCTCGAACGCTTCCTCTGGATTCCTCTACCCAGGAATCCAAGTCATAAACGTCTCGCTGGATGGCCTCAGAATATATGCGTCGCGCGGCTACGTCTCAACGGCCACTGTAGGGCTTTCTGTTCGTGAAGAAGAAGGGGATTCCGTATATTATCGCAATCTTGGACAGATCTACGATTGTCCGCTTAGCAGAATATACAGCTATAATGAATTCGAGCGTGTGGCATTTTTCACAGGAACAACGTATGATGAAGGAGTTGATGAGGACGGAGACGGCTTGTTTGACTTCTTGAAGATCAGCGTTGAAGTCAATGTTACAGAGCCTGGTCAGTATTCTGTAAATTTCCAAGGCATCGGTGACGGCAACATCACTCTATACGAGAATCAGTTCTTCAATTCGCAATTGGATGTGGGGCTTCATTTGATAAACTTCACTGTCTATGGGCCGAAAATCTATGGTGCACGCGTGGACCCCACGTACATATATTGGCTGAGTCTGTCCGTAACGGTCGATTGGGAATCATTTGTTCTGGACGGAATGCAGTCGGTACCCTTACCTACACACTATCATTATGCCGAGTTCGAGTCTCACGCCTTTCTGACAGGAAAAGTCTATGATCGTGGAGTTGATGAGGACGGAGACGGCTTGTTTGACTTCTTGGAAGTAGGCGTAGAGGTCAATGTGACGGAATCAGGAGTGTATGCCGTTACGGTCTCCAGCCTCATGGGTACTTACGACAGCTATCCAGGAGTCTGGATCTATCAGAACGTAGCTCTAGACCTTGGATCAGGCGTTCAGTTGGTCAACTTCACCTTTGCGGGACAAATGATTGTTGGCAACCACATTAATCCCACACACTTGCAGGGCTTGACTCTGATTGAAGACTCAACAGGCTATCAGTTGAGCTATAAAGAAACAGCCGCCCTTTCGAGGGAGTACAACTGTACGGAATTCAATTCGCCAGTGCTTGACATCAGGGGCACGCTTACCGTTTATCCTGACACTACGGTCGAGATCGAGGGTTTGCTCAATTACACGCGCATGTATCCTCCGAATTTCAGCTCCCTGATTAACGCCTCAATCAACTTGTCAACTGAGGGGGATTTGACGACAGGTTCAGCAAACGGCACAATCGCGCATCCTGAATACTATCTGAATTATTACTATGGAGGGATCCGGCCCGGGTTTCCTTCGTACGGATATCAGTTTCCATTTAACTCTACAGAAGCAACGCTCAGATCTGAATACTCTAACGGCATGCTTAACGCTCAGCTGAATGCTACGATGCAAATGCCACCAGCAGGAAGCACAACCTACCCGACCAACTCAAGTGACTTCTCTTTGCTCGCTGACTACGCTAATGGGAAACTCGATGTGGACCTGCACGGTGAGACCGAGTTGCCTTCATCCATTACATCTCAACTGCCATTCAACATAACAGACATCACAGTACTGGCAGATTATGGGAATAATATGCTATCTGGAAATGTGACGTTCCATGCTTTTTCAGGATTTCCACTTGGCGACGTCATCGCATACTTCAGTGGAAACAAGACAGAAGTCACGCTAAACGGATACGTCAACGTGCTGTACGGGGATTACTTTTGGACAACATTCAACGAAACGACCTTGGAGAGTATGCTCCTTCAAGTGAACAGCACATATCCTGGTCGCGGTGCTCTCTCTCTCTACAATGAAACTGAGGGCGCGGTAGAATGCACTAGACTAGATACTGTGATGACCCCGATGGCTGGGCCGGTGCAGGGGGCAAGAGTAGACTTCAATGTTACTATCGACGGAAATTTCACAAAGCTGTTGGCGACACTTCTGACTCCTGTGCTATTCGGATACTATGCATCTGAGGAGAATCATTCAATGGTTTACGCAGTCACAGACGCAGCACTCTCATCTGTTGATCACGCATCCTTGATGCTGAACTATTTCCACGGATCAAAGCTCGCAACGCTTGACCTGACTCTGAACAGTGACGTGAAAACTTTGTGGGACACCGTTGTGCAGTCAGTGCCTCTGGCAGTGCGTCCGGAAGACAGAACTCAACTTGAAGCATTGCTGAAGATCGCAAATACCACAGCCTACTGCGTTGAAAACGCACACGTAAGCGCCGAGTATTCAAGTGCCAGGCAGGAACTGGGCTTGAATGCCTCAATCACAGCTAACGTTACTCAACTCAAAAACAACGCGATCTCGATGCTTCCAGACACTGTCCAGCCGCAATTACGAGACCTTATCGGATCGTGCATAAACATGACCTACTGCGAGCTTGAGTCATCTAACATGACGTGCAATTATGCCAACGGCTTGATAACCTTCAATACTGAATGGGCATCAAAAGGCGACTTCAAAGCAGAAACTAACCGCATAAAGAGCTGCTTCATCGAATACCTGAATCAAACCTCTCCGTACGGTGTAGACTGGCAAATACTGATGTTCAACGCAACAGAAGTGGACATCACCAACCTCAAAGCAGACATAAAACAAGGAGATGACTGGGAAACTGTGGCCTTTGAAGGACTAAAGGTCCATCCTGACAAGGACGAAATAGACCCAACGCAATTCAAGCTTTACAGGTTCTTCAACATGACAAGTGTTCCGGGCGAGGGACTGATGGAATTCGAGAAACTGGGAATTACGGTGCGCGGCGGCTCAAATGGCACGCACACAGTTCTACTGCACGCGCCTTCGACCGTTCCCGAACCAGCAAGTGTTTCACTGAATAGCACTGTCATGAGTTGGCAGGACCATCTGCCAAGCAGCCTCAAAGACTTGGACTTCCTGGTGGCTTGCCAAGAGCAAATAAACTGCGAGGGCGTGGAATATTCTGTTCCAATCGTCACGAACTCTTCAATCAGCGACTTCAGTTTAGACGCCCATGAAAAATGCATAAGCTTCAACGTAGCTGGAACAGATGGAATGGGTTTCTGCAACGTGACGATTCCGCGGGATCTGCTCT
Source organism: uncultured Candidatus Bathyarchaeia archaeon (assembly GCA_964501075.1). Lineage (GTDB taxonomy): Archaea > Thermoproteota > Bathyarchaeia > Bathyarchaeales > Bathycorpusculaceae > CAZCRE01. The sequence continues at coordinate 2,723 of CAZCRE010000040.1, read as the reverse complement.
ACGCGGCGCCAGATGAATGGATCATCACCATCGACGGCTCACAGGTGCCTCCAGAAAACATGACCGTCACCGAAAACGCGGATTACGTCTTCATCTGTCTAGTCTACTCGCACTCAAGCCACACAATCATAATAACAGGCACATCGGTAGTCGCGGAGTTCCCCCCACAATTGCTTCCAGTCATTACGCTGATAGTCTGTTTGGCCGCAGCAATTGTCGCAGTCAAGCAGAGAAGAAGACTAGGCGCGATGAAAACAAAGTGCCAGACTCTGGTCAACACGCTTGCGGCAAAGATTCATTAGCTGCAGACCCAGCACATGTTTTCCCCGATTTCCTTCTCAAAACCGCTTCAAAAGCTATATGCCCCAAAGACGATTACTGATTGTCTGAGGTGCTTGTGACCTTGTTCGAGAAGATCCTTGTTCCACTAGATGGTTCTGAACACTCAACAAAAGCCCTGGAAAAAGCCATCCAAATAGCCAAAAAGTTTGAGGCAAAGATGACGTTGATCCACGTCTACTCTGTTTCTGTGCAGCCTATTCTCTTGCCTGAACCGACCACCCTAGGAGCCTCCTCAATTCCATTTTTGACGGCGGCTGAAATCTCAAAGGTCGCCGAGATAACACGCAATGCAGGAAAACGCATCCTTGAGGACGGAGAACATAGAGCCAAATCTGAAAAGATTCGGGTTGAGAAGATGCTAGTTGAAGGACACGCAGTTCAAGAGATCGTGCGTGTGGCGAAAGAAGGCAATTTTGACTTAATCGTCATAGGTGCGAGAGGGTTAAGCAAGATCAGAGAGATACTTTTGGGAAGCGTGAGCGACGGCGTAATTCATCATGCTAGGTGCCCAATCCTGCTGGTCAAATAGACTAACCGCCATCGCCGACTCAACGCTAAAGTTATTATGAAGAAGTTTCAGTGTTAATCAACAGCGGAGAAGCCCGGTGGTGCAGTGGTCAAACATAGTGGGCTCTGGACCCACCGACGAGAGTTCGAATCTCTCCCGGGCTACCAATAAAATCGCATTTTTCACGGTTGTCCAATGAATTAGCCGTTGACAATTGATTTTAGTTATTGTAAGTGGTCTTAGAAGGCATTACGCAAATTGAAGCTAAGACTGAGTTTTTTCGACTAATTCCTTGTCTAGATATGACACGACATTTCTTTCTGAGTCATTTCGCATTCGCGGCCGAGCAATTGGGAGGGCAGGTTTTATGTTATATATCTGATGCATACACAACATGACTGTGACCCGAGTGTGCGTGGTCCAGATGGAAGCTACATGTTCGGCTTGGATGAGTTAAAGAGTGTGATCAAAGTCACAGAAACTGGAGTTGAGTGCCCAGTTAAAGGCTGTCTGAAAAAGGTTCTTAGGCAGAGGGAGTCTTTCAAGCGACTAGAAGAGTTCAAGTGTCCAAACCACAGGATCTATGTTTCTCCATCGACTTTTGAGTATGAAGATATGTTTGACAACGTTCTGTGGAGAGACAAAACCGACCATGAATTGCTGACGAGAATAATAGGTACAAAGCGAGAAAGCAGAATTGCCCGAGATAACAGTGAAGATGCGTTAGTATGGAATGTTTTCAGATTCTTGGAGAAAAATCAGCTCGTAGCTAGATTCTTGGAAAATCTAGTCAATCATCATGTGGAAAATCCCGAGGTCATCTATTGGTCGTATTCTCAATCGCTGGATGGCGTGTGGCTATACCTCAAAACAGCTAGAGAAGAGTTCGAGACCATACCTAAGAAAGGTTCTGAACCAGATCTCATTGTCAAGAGTGACAAAACACTGTTTTTTATCGAAGCCAAACTCTCTGCGGCTAACGACACCGCCCTGAAGACGAAAAATCCGAAGGTTCAGGAAAAATATGAGACAGGCGGAAACAGATGGTATCAGAAAGTATTCAACTCAGACTTCAAGACTATCGCATTGAAAAACAAGAAGTACGAACTACTCAGATTTTGGCTGATCGGTTCTTGGATAGCACACCAACTGGGCCTCGATTTCTTTCTGATCAACCTCGTACCGTCTGAAAAAGAGATTGGCATCGCAGGAACATTCAAAAAGCATATCAACGAAAGCCCAAGTAGAACATTCCTTCGAGCCTCATGGGAAGAGATCTATCGATTCATCAAAGACAGCGAATTGAAAACCCAAGATAGGAGCACATTGATCGAATACTTCAAGAATAAAACCACAGGCTACAAGAATGGCAGATTGCAGAAAGCATTTGCAATTTCGAACTAGCGTGCACTTCTTGCACAGGCCTATCTCCTTCCAATCTAATTCACTGCAACCTCTCTAAGCGAATGATTTTTTCGATACTATCACTGTCACACAATCATCTATCCAAGTAACGTCTAGGTCTTCCAAATCCCTAAATCCTAACACAAGAAGAAAACTAGAATTTCTGAAATCCCATTCTAGTTGGAGATTGGAACTCGAGGAATTAAGTGTCGTATGCAGGCTTGATTTACAGGTTTGGAGGTTATGTACAAAGATGTAACAAAGGCTAGACTAAAATGGCAAAACCAAAAAATGGAAAAAAACGGTTCTAAATTAAAGCTGTTAGCTTAGACTAGAATCTTGGCCTAGCAGGTCTTCTTTTTGAATAGCATTCTCGACAGTATACCGGTCTGCTTCCGTCAGGTTTGAAGGGAACTTCACATTCCTTCCCGCAGTCGGCGCATACTGCCTTATGCAATTCTCTTTCATT
>CAZCRE010000039.1:3689-12068 GCA_964501075.1 uncultured Candidatus Bathyarchaeia archaeon | reverse complement strand
GCTAAGTCTGTGGCTGGAAACGGCCGCGTGGGTTCAAATCCCACACCCCGCGCCAACAAGAATCCATTACAGGACCTGAGACTTGAAGAGATTCTCGCACTATCTTGAAGATTTGCAGAGATTGAAAACATTGAAGTTACTCATCTTGTTCTTTCTTAGAAACTACAATGCAGAAACCATATGGCGAAGCGAGCTAAGTATCAAGGATCAGAGAATTCGACTAATCTTCCCATCTGTACAGTTTCTTCTTGTTCCTCAACCTGTCTAAACCGCAGTTGAAGCATATCCCATTATGGCAGCATATTGCTTCACCACATCTTGGGCACTGCCACTTTTTCTCCTGCGCCTCCAGGAACTTTGGTAATCCATTCTTTTCAATAAGCCTAAGATTATCAATTAGGCTCATGCGAAAGAAGGTTTGATACCTCTTGTCAATATGCTTCAGCCTTTCGCAAGGAAAGCCTTTACACTCATAACAGAATTTTACTCTGCCGTTCAGAAGTGTTTCACATTTCTTTTTGAGAAAAGCGCATTTCTTGTCTCTGGGCCTGCAACCTTCACAATAAGGCATCCTGATTCCTCCACTTTTGACATCATGCTTCAGAGCGAGGTATCCACTGCAAATAGCACAATTCATTCCACAAGGCGCTACCAGTTCCTTTTCCATATTCTCATATCTCTCGCGTTTCGTATTTCGAGTTTGTCGGCTACGGTATCGCTCTCGGCCCTCTTCAATGTCTCTAATACTAGACTCCAAATTCCGCAGCCCCTGAAAAGTGAATAATTCGCCGCTGTTGCTTAAGGTTTACTTGCATGCAGACGTAAGAAGGAACATAATGCACCCATCGCATTGAAAGATGATATCCTGAGAACAGCAACAGCTGAATTGCGCGAAGATTCTAGATGCATCTTCCTTTGTTGCTTTGGTAGCGCTTTTGTATTTTTTCCGCAAGTCTGCTGTCTTCTACTATGAAGGCACCTTCATAGCCACAATCAAGGCACTTCCAAATAGAGGGACGGTAAAAAACGAGAAAATTGATGTTCGTGGAACCGCATTTTGGACAGAACTTCCTGCTTCCCAAGATCATCTCTTTTTTCTTAGCTCTCTCGATCGATTTCTTGAAGTCCCACTTCAGTTTCCATAAGTCGCCGAGTTCACTAAACTTGAACTCTTTAGCCTGTTCTCCGCATAATGGGCAATGCTGTCCAGACTGGAGCTGCTTATCATACGTGCATTTGGTGTTCGGGCAAGTCCATGAAGGCATACTTACGCACCATCAAAACTAAACCAACTACGAACGCACGTATAATACTAACTATGCTTGGTCATTGACGGTGAAGCCACTTCTTTCTTAGCGCGCCCTAGATAAAATAACAGTAAATCAAGTAATATCCCAAGATTGTCGGTTTTCGATTAGTGAGACGCGAAACGGATGCAGTTCTGCGGTCATAATACTACGCTTCACTGCAGGATCATTTTCCATGAACTCCTTCGCTTCCTCATCTGATCGTGCTCTGAATATGACAATGCCGAACTCTCCGTCTAGGCAAGGACCTGCAAGAATCAACATGCCATCAGCAAGCGCTTTCTTCAAACGTTCGAAATGCTCGCTCAAAACGGCTTCTTCCTCAGAAGACATTTTTCCAAACTTTCCATGATCAATCAAACTCAGCACGTAAACATATGTTGATGTACTGCTAATCTCGAATCCCCCAGGATGGTATACCTACTTGCTTTTGTCTGCAATCTGATATTAGTGTTATTCAGTGCACAAGAAAGGCAAAATAGGCTTCATGATAATGGAGAGGCCTTGGAGAGAAGCTGAAAGAGCGTCTGAAACCTTCAATGACTATATCAGAGAGGCGAGGCTGATTGAGGTTTCTACATGGTGCGCGCGATATGACGTTTAAGTATAAGAAAACAAATAGATAGCAAAAAAGGGATGTAGCTATGGGATTTTTCAATGTTTATGAGGATGCTAAGCGCGCAGAAGCTTATTCCAGACTCGAATTTCCTGGCACATATTATTTAGCGTATAGAGATCTGCCTGAAATCATATTTGAGCATGTCAAAGGAAGAAAAGCGATAGATTTCGGGTGCGGTGCGGGGCGTTCTACAAGGTTTCTGCAAAAACTTGGGTTTAGCGTTGTCGGCGTCGACATATCAGAGGATATGATAAAGAAAGCTAGGGAACTGGACAGCAAAGGAGATTATCGGCTTACCAAAGATGATGACTTTAGTCAGTTCCAAGATCATGCTCACGATCTGGTGCTGTCTGTTTTTACGTTTGATAACATACCTACGATGGACAACAAGGTCAGGATATTCAGAGAGCTTGGGAGTTTACTGAAAAATGAAGGGAGAATGATCAGCGTAGTTTCATCACCGGAAATATACGTGCATGAATGGGCATCATTTTCCACTGAGGATTTCCCAGAGAACAAGCGTGCGAAGAGTGGAGACGTGGTAAGAATAGTCCAAACGGACATAGAGGATAAGAGACCGGTAGAAGATATCGTTTGGACGGATGAGTGTTATCAAGAAACCTACAAGAGGGCGGGACTGGAACTAGTAAAAACCTACAAACCATTGGCAAAAGAGAATGAACCGTTCAAATGGATCAACGAAACAAGGATTGCGCCTTGGGTTATCTATGTCTTAAGAAGATAAAAGAAACCTCTTTTACATTCAAAACCACGGACTGCTTGAAGAAAGCTGAACTATCGTGGTTTCGCGCTCACATAGATGCGCCTTTCAGCGACCATGAACGCGTGTCTGTCTGGTTTCTGGCCTTTTCTCTTCATCGGGACGATCACATTTCAGTTTCATGGCTTTCGCCAATCGTTCCATTTCCTCGTCACTCATCCATTCAGTTCGGAGATACTTGTAGATTCTCTCCTCGCTCAGTCCCAGCCTTCTTGCCTCTTCGACCGCATGGCGGTAAGCCTCAATCTCAGTCGGCCTCTCCACGTAACTGAACCTGTCGTCAAAGAGCTCTTTCCCTTCAAGGATCTTCTGTTTTACGTGGACCAGTTCGTGAATGATGTCCAAATAGATGTCGATGACGTCTCCATTTTTCAGGTAGAGGGCGCTGACCAGAAGATGACCGTCCTCGTTGCTGACGCCCATGTATCCTCTCATTCCCGCAAACTCAACCTTGAGATTACTCAAGACCTCTTCAGTCTTTTCGCCGAAGATCTCTCTGACCGCCTTAACCCTTTCAAACCCCTTAAAATAATCTGTGAACGGATAAGTTAACACCTTGACGTCTCGCACTATCTGGACTTTCAGCAGTGGCTTCATGATCGCTTTTGCCTCGTATAATCAACACTTCAAGACCGTGGGGACTAGTAAAGTTTATGCCATTGTACAAAGCTGAGCATGTCAACATGATGCACGTAGAACGCATGAAAGTGGGAGACATTCCTTTTGCAGTTCAGCTAGCAAACGACGAAAACTGGGAACTTGCAAAAGAAGACTTCGAGTTCACTATGGAGCTAGAGCCAGAAGGCTGCTTTGTGCTGTCTGATAATTCGGAAAGAATTGGCTTGGCGACAAACCTAATCTTCGACAAGATAGCTTGGTTCGGCAACCTTGTTGTCAGCGAAACCCACAGAGACAAGGGCGCTGGTTCGTTGCTCGTTGAACACTCGATTGATTACTTGAGAAGCAGAAAGGTGCAGACCATTGGTTTGTATGCTTACGTAGAGAGAATCCCTTTCTACACAAGACTAGGCTTCACACGCGATTCAGATTTTCTGGTTCTGACGGGAATGGGTCTTTCTTTTCCACCAAAACCAAATGTAAGACTTGCCCGAAAAACCGACGTAAAGAAAATCGTCAGCTATGATCAGGTTTGCTTTGGCGCTTCGCGCAAAAAGCTTCTGGAACCAATAATGCTTGACCCAGACAACCTGTGCTACATGTACATAAAAGATGGAAAAGTTTCAGGCTATGTGGTGGCAAAAGTGTACCGTGGGGTGGCTGAACTGGGACCACTCGCCTGCCCAAGAAAAAGCAGTGGCATCGCCGTAGACCTTCTTGAAACCGCTTTGAATAGGCTTAAAGGTTTGGAAGTTTCCATGTTCGTCCCAGAGAAGGAATCAGCAATCCTCAATATGCTAGAAGCGTCAAAGTTCGTTGAAAGGTTTCGAGTCGCAAGAATGCTTCATGGATCACGCCTCACAGACCAATGCACATTTATGGCGGAATCTCTGGAAAGAGGATGATGCCAATGTCACGTCCAGACCTAGCGAGAATGATTTTGGAAGATTTCCTCAAAAGCTCTTGGCCATGCATTGAGACCCTAGTCAAAGGGCTGGCCACATCTAAAGAAGAAAAAGAGAGAAAAGTTCGCTTCTACTGCTTCAAGAATGGACAAAGAAACGACGTCACGTTTGACGATGGTCACTTCTTTCTGAGAGCCTCTGTTGAGTATTCGAACCCGCAGTTGACCGTGGAGGAAGTTCAGGGCATAATAGCTGCTCGTCTGCTTGAAGTCTGTGGAAACTATTTCCATCGGAACGGTCTGCATGAAGTCGCCCAGAAGGATATTGACGACCTATGTGCTATTCTCAGGAATCCTTCTGAAGGATTGATCGTTTCTTTCCTCCTGAACACAGATGATATCGAGGCAGATCGATACTCGATGAATCCGCTGAAGGAATCCATAGTATCGAGTGGTCAAAGCTCGTATCCATGTGCCGCAGTGAAGACCGAGAAACTCCAGATAGACGAGAAGTTCGTGCAGAAATACGCGGGCTCGCTCTTCTGCAGAAGCGAAGTCGAACGAGTCGTGAGACACCTCGGAAAGTGCAATAACAGTTACATGGACATGGTGGACGCTGTCAAATACGAGCATTTGGAAAGCCTTTCACAATCCTTTGGCATTGACCTCTGCATTCCTTCGATGCGGATGCCGCTGACAATCTTGGAAAGTGAAACAGCAGACGGCCCACTACACTACATCATAAGAGAAACACACAGAGACTACCAGTCGATCGAGCGCGTCTACAGGTGCATGGGCAGAAGCATGAAAAACCTTACGACCCTGCTTACCGTGCCACACTCGCCCAAGGGTTACGCCTCGAAACGCGCAGCCAGAGGAAGAATATACTTCGACGGAGCAAAACTGAAAAACGTCAAGGTAGACTACAAGACAACACAACTGTATCCAAACGCGATCGACCCGAACGACGTCAGCGTCGCACAGGGTGACGACAGCTTCAGAGTTGAAGCAGACAATCTCATCAACTACAATTACAAGGAAACACCCTCATCGCCCCAGTTCTTCCTGTACTCTTTGGCTTCACCTGAAGACGCAGTCCTTTGGCACGGCATTGGCGCATTTGGAGCATCAGAGCTGCTGAAGAGCTATACAACAACACGGCTTGAATGCCAGAACGGTTCACTGCTCAAGGACTTAGGAGAGAAACACGGCGTCACGGTGAGAACCCCTTTGCAGTTCAATCTGGTACCCAAATACATGTGGTTCCACCCCACACATCGCAACATAGATGCAAGCATCGGCTGCATCGAGGACCTGAGCTTCCTAGCAGGATTGGGCATGAAGATGGAACACTTACCGACAGAGCAGTTTATCCGCAAGTAACGACAACATCAGGCTTGGCTGAAACCTATGTTCTTCAAGCAGATCAAACATCACGGCGACAACTTCTCCTACGTCATAGCTGACGAAACCACAAGAAAAACCGCAGTCATCGACCCAAGCTACAACGCAGACGCCATAACCAAGACCTGCAAAGACAACAACTTAACCGTGGAATACATCATCGACACACATGGCCACGGAGACCACACTTCAGACAACGAAGTGGTTAAGTCGCGTCTCGGTGGAAAAATAGTTGCCTACAAGTCATCAACTGTCAAGAAGGACTTGGCAGTAGTCGACGGAGAAACCATAACGTTAGGAAACCTGTGCATTAAAGTAATTCACACACCCGGGCACACTCCAGACAGCATCTGCCTACTGACAAATGGCAAGTTGCTTACCGGCGACACACTGTTCGTGGGAGAATGCGGCAGAACAGACTTGGCCGACGGAAGCGCGGAAAATATGTACCACAGCCTCTTCGAGAAACTGATGAAAATTGACGACAACGTCGAAGTCTATCCGGGCCACGACTACGGTTCTGCTTCGCACTCTACGATTGGAGCAGAAAAGAGATCCAACTACACGCTGGAAAAAAGAACACTCAGAGAGTTCATAGATTTCATGAGAGAACCCTAGGCAAATCTGCTTCTTGTCAAGAGTGTTCTGAAAGTGGTTTAGCTGATTTTTCTTTGTTGTTCTCGCAAGATAGATAAAGGTTCTTCTTCAATTAGATAAACAGTTGAGTTGTGCTTGAGCCATGGCGGAAAGAAAAGACCTTTTGGAGCAGCCTGTGAAGCATATCAGAATAGATGATGCGCTTTCGGTGGACCAGCTGATTCAGCAATTCAAGAATTCTGGCTCCTTCGGTGCAGGACGCCTTTCCACGGCTTGCGACATCTACGAGAAGATGGCGCGGGACAAAGAATGCACAATATTCTTGGGTCTAGCTGGAGCCGTCGTTCCTGCAGGAATGCGATCGCTAGTCGCGGGTCTCATTCGCAAGGGTCTCATCAACGTTGTCGTGAGTACAGGCGCGAACATGGTTCACGACTCGATAGAAGCGTTGGGCGGGCATCATTACAAGGGACACTGGCTCATGAACGATCATGTCTTGTACAAGTACCACGTGTACCGCATTTACGATGTTCTGGTTCCTGAAGAGGATTTCATCAAACTAGACTACAAGCTGGTGGGCATATACGACGAAATAGCAGAGGAGAATAAAGGGAAAAGCTTGTCTTCCAGCATGTTCACCCGCGAGCTGGGCAAGAGACTTAATGACCCCGACTCGATTTTGCGTTCAGCTTACGAGTCGGATGTGCCAATCTTTCTACCCGCGGTTCGAGACTCCGAATTCGGCTACATACACTACCTTCACGCTTCACGGAAAACCTCTCAAGACACGTTGCTTGTGGACGCCTTCAGGGACGTTCCTGAAATTATCGGTATCTGCAGGCGTTCCACGAGAAACGGGATGATTATCATCGGCGGTGGAGCACCGAGAAACACCATTCAGTCTGCGGCTCTCGCTACGAAATCGGGCTTGGACTACGCGGTCGTCATTACTATGGATCGGCCTGAAACTGGGGGCTTGTCGGGCTCTACACTGGAGGAGACTGTTAGTTGGGGCAAGGTTAAGGACAAGGCCGACTCGGTCATGGTCATCGGCGATGCTATGGTGGTCTTTCCGATTATGGCTGCTTCGGTCATTGAAAGACTGGGTGCTGGCTTCAGGAGGAAGAAACCTGTATGAAAGGGAAAACTGAGTCTGAACAGAAATTCTGTGGTAACTGCGACTGTCACAACGTCTATGACTATCCAGATGAGTTGTTCTGTATGAAGCGATTTCTCGAGAACAAGAACCCGATAGTGAAGACACTCTGGCATTGCGAAGAATGGAACCTGAACCCTCAGCAATGTCAGTGCTTGGAAGATGCTACAAGAAAAGGAAAGGAATGACACTCTCACGCCTGCCCAAAACGATGTTGATCTTCAGGTAGTAACGCGCGTTTGTCCTTAGCTTAAGTGTTTCTTCAGCTTCTCTGTAATGTGCTCTTTTGGATACAGTCCTATGATTCTGTCAATTTCGCGGCCGTCCTTTATTATCACAGCTTGTTACTATTCCCTGATGTTCTTGACAATGTATGCGATCGAAAGGTTTTTGTTATTAACCATTCAAGAATGAATTAGAGGTGATGCCATGCCAGTAGTGATTGTTGAGATGTGGCAAGGAAGAACTGAGGAGCAGAAGGCAAAGCTCATCAAAGGTATCACGAAAGCCTTCGAGGACATCGGCGTTCCTGCTGATCGGTTGCACATCATAATTCACGACGTGCCAAAATGCAACTGGGGCACGTGCGGCGAACCAGCATCCAAAATGAAACCGTGACACTACAAAAGCGCGTGCATTCGAATTCTCACGATTTTGAATTGAACTGTCGACTACGAAAAATCGAAAGCAGTCAAAAAGAAGCGAAGTCTTCGTGAACAAAGAGATGCTGCAGAAAGTAGCGGATGAGTGCTCGAAAATTGATTGCGAAATTTGCGGGCAATAGGGACTTGGCATCTCAGGAGCGGCCAGAAAAGGCTCTGTGAAGATTTTCGAAGTCGGCGCTTGGTGCATAATAGAGACTGAAGACTGGCAGATGAGTCGGCGTTTGCCTGTCCCAGACCAAAGGGTATTTGTGACAAGTAACCATATTCTACGGGAGGCCATGGTCACATTCAGCGTATTGGTCTTGGAGACAAGGTGAACGTCGTTGAA
>CAZCRE010000039.1:0-3589 GCA_964501075.1 uncultured Candidatus Bathyarchaeia archaeon | reverse complement strand
AGGCCATGGTCACATTCAGCGTATTGGTCTTGGAGACAAGGTGAACGTCGTTGAAGCCAAAGAGAGGGTACAGACGCGGCTATCCCGTCGCAATCCTAGCAGGATTGGAAGATGGTCGCGCTGTCTTGTGGAAGGTTTTTAGTAACGTCGTTAAGCCTGAAAAGACAATCTGGCTTGACGGAACCAGGAATGACCAGAAAGCCGTATACAACTTTCATGAAGCAATCGTTGATGCGTTGAGACCCACGCTGAAGGAAGGCGTCAGAAGCATCCTTCTTGCATCGCCTGCGAGAACCAATCACGCCCAGAGATTTATCGATCACATTCACGGGCATCACGCGTGGCTCGTTCAAGGCCCAAACAAGGCAATATTCTCTGAGGCGAATGGACCCGCAGGCATACTGTCCGAGGTTACTGCCCTGACTAGGACTCCAGCGTTCCGCCGGCTGATCAGCGAAACCACATCAGAGGAGACAGAAGACCTTGTTGACATGTTGGAAAAATACCTCAACGCTTCAAATCAAAACACAACTGTGCTGTATTCGCTTGAGGAAATAGAAGACCTAGTCCTTGGTCAACTGAAGCTTGGCAAACCCAAGCCTGAACATCTCATGCTAACCGACAAGTACCTTTCAAACAGCCGCGAAAAGAACAGGATACACAGGCTGATGCAGATCGCCGCAAACAGAAACGTCAAAACAAGGATAGTTGACGCAGAATCACCAGCAGGCCTGCGCCTCACACAACTCGGCGGAGTGGTTTGCTTTGCTAGGCTTGAATAGGCAATCGCGGGATTTTGTGCGTTTCGGCAAGCCACAAGATGATGAATGGTTCTTGAAGAGGTTTCTTCACCAATGGTTTAGTCTATTTCATACCTAGCTTCTGATTATGTTCCAGAAGCTTCATGGCTTCGGCGATACGTTTTCTGCGTGTCTCTTCTCTCCTTGCGCTGTCAATCCAGCCGACGAATTGCCTCTTGTAGCCGTTGGCTAGCTTGTCAAAGTTGTCTGATGCTTTTCTGTTCGTTGCTAAGGCCTCTTTCAGGTACGACGGAACTCCCCGTTCTTTCCTAAACGAGGGGGTTTTGAACCACTGCCCACTATTCTTGGCTTCTGCCACCCTTGCCAACCCTGCTTCCGTCATCTTTCCTTCTCTAATCATCTTTTCAACTCTTCGCTTGTTTGTTTCTGACCATCTGCTTCTGCTTGTGCGAGGCGTAAACTTTCGGGAACACCTTTCATCATCGACTTTCCTGATGACACTATCTATCCAACCAAAACACAGTGCTTCCTCAACTGAATCCTCATACGGGATGCTGGGTCTTCCAGTATGCTTCTTGTAGTAGATCAACCAGACTTCTTTCTTGGCATCATGGTTTTCCTTAAGCCAAGCACGCCAATCATTCCTATTAGACACGTATAATTCCCCAGCCATTTCCATCAAGGCTGCTTGTTCGCCCATCGTATTTCAAGCTTGTGAGGATGATCACGTACTAAGGCGCACGAAAAGCACTGAACAATTGTAATATATTGGCGATACAGTAAGACTAAGTGATGCCTATGAAGTCCAAACTCACCTATGTCGGAATAAGAGTCACAGATTTACAGAGGTCTATCGATTTCTACACGAAGCTACTCGGCATGAACTTGGTAGACCGGAGCAAGATGGAACTGACTAAAGGCGAGACTGCTGTCTTACAATGTGAGAAAGGTGGCCCTGTTTTGGAACTCAACTACTACCGAGAAGACAGTCCTTATAACACAAGATACAATGTAGGAGAAGGTTTGGACCATCTAGCCTTCAAAGTCGACGACCTAGACAAAGCCTTGGAAGAAGCAAGAAAAGCAGGACACAAAACAATCCTGAAACTGCAACAAGATGGCGGCAGATGGGCCTACATAGAAGACCCAGACGGAATATGGCTCGAACTCTTCTAAACAACCTACTCTGGCCATGCGAAACAAGTGCTCTGAGAGAGAACAAATCAGCAAGCGCGTGAAGTACATTCATAATAGATTAATCCTACTATTGACAATTAGTGATGCTCTATTCGTGAGAAGTGTGACTCGAGAATGACCAAGTCGTTCATGATGAAGCTGGATGAAATACAGCCGAGTCAACTATTCATAAATTCGGAGAAACTGTCCTTAGTAGTGAAGACTTTTGACGTGAACCCCAGATCAATCGAGTTCATACCTGTGAAGAAGATTGGTGATCAAGTGGTCTTCGTGGATGGTCATACTAGGGCTTTTGCGTCATTCTTGCGGGGCATATCGGAAGTCAAGGTGTACTGGGAAGAGGATGAGCTTGACTGGGATGAATACGAGGTCTGTGTAGATTGGTGCAAGAAAGAAGGAATCAACACGATTGCCGACCTCAAAGAGCGAGTCATACCATCGAAGGAGTATCAGGTTCTATGGCTTGACAGGTGCGAGAAGATGCAGCGAGAGCTGGAAGCGAAGCGAAATCAGAAATAGGAGCAATGTGCTGCAGTAGTGTTCTTTTGTCGAATCGAAACCTTCCGCGCACTGCATGTATTCGGAAGAGGGCAAGTGTTTTCCAGCTATAGCCTGAATCCAAGTTCAAGCCTGACTTCCTTCTTCTCAAGGTCTTCGTTGGAATACGCGGTGGCGTCAAAACCGATTAGTTCGAACCCGAATTTCAGGTAGAAGCTTATTGCTGGAACGTTGCATGTTTGTGTTTCTAGAACTAGCATTCGTGCTCCTTTTTCCTTCGCGATCTTGGTTGCGTGCTTCATTAAGAGGGTTCCGATCCCTCTTCGGCGAAACTCTTCTTCGACGAGAAACTCCCAAACTCGCATTCTGTTGTTCCATTTGTGAAAACCCAGTTCGATCCAGCCCACCTGTTTATTGTTTACCAATGCTGCAAAGACTCTTGGTTCTTCAACATGGTCTTCAAACAGCCTGTCTTCAAAGGTCTTTTCACGCACCTCTTCCAGAGGCTTAAGAACTAGTTCGATTTTCCAGAATTTGACGTCACGACAAATAGACAGGTCATAGTAACTAGGCGTCGAGTACCTAGAGATCAGCCTCTCAGGGTAAGCATCGTTCTTTACAAGCTCGACTATCTTCATTTCGCCTGCATTCACATGATCCCCCAGCCTGAACTATCTAGTTCTAATCTTGGGATGCTATCTATGCGCAATTCGGGATAAATATGATATTACTGGGATTTTCGAGTTTCACAGTGTCCTACAGATAATTTCGTCGTGAAGGCTGAAGACTTGTCAACTGACTGAAAAGGTAAGAGGGAATATCTGAACGATTCTCAGGCACGCGATTTTGTCAAGGCTTTAGATCAGTACTTCCAAAGTAAAATCAGAATGCCCAGAGTAAGAATAGGTGAACGACAAGAGATTGAGACGTTAATCAATGAAGAAGCTTCGTTGCTTGCAATGTTATTGAGAAATGAAAGACAATCATGGAAGCCAAGAATCTCAGAACTGTACTGAAGCGCGCGCGGGGATAAAAATTAAATATTAACCTTCAATAATACAGTCTATCGGCAGGAAGAAAAAAATGGAAACACTAGAGATACTGCTAATTGCTTTGGCCCCACTCTTCGTGGG
>CAZCRE010000038.1:0-12826 GCA_964501075.1 uncultured Candidatus Bathyarchaeia archaeon | reverse complement strand
AAAAAAGTCTGCAAACTAATGGACCTAGCCTTGAAAACAGGTGCGCCAGTAATAGGCTTAAACGACAGTGGCGGTGCACGAATACAGGAAGGCGTTGCTAGTCTCGGCGGCTACGGAGACATTTTCTTTCGGAACGTCATAAGCTCGGGCGTTGTGCCACAGATATCTGCAGTGATGGGTCCATGCGCAGGTGGAGCCGTGTACTCGCCAGCATTGACGGACTTCATAATCATGGTCGATAAGACAAGCCACATGTTCATCACAGGCCCAGACGTCGTCAAAACCGTCCTAGGACAGGAAGTAAGTTTCGAGGAACTCGGCGGAGCCATGATCCACAGCCAAACCAGCGGCGTAGCCCACTTCATCGCAAAGGATGAAAGACAGTGCATCGAGATTATGAAGAAGCTTCTGAGCTACTTGCCAAGCAACTACCTTGAAGACCCACCATCCATAGAACCAACGGACGATCCTAACCGAACAGACGAAACCATAGCCAAGATAATCCCAGACGACCCTGACAAACCCTACGACGTCAAGGAAATCATGCTTCGCCTAGTTGATAACGGGGATTTCCTCGAAGTTCAGCCCCTCTGGGCACAGAACATAGTGGTCGGATTTGCAAGGCTAAACGGCAAGGTCATAGGCATAGTAGCGAACCAGCCTAAGCACTACGCAGGAGCACTTGACATAAACAGTTCAATGAAAGCAGGAAGATTCATACGCTTCTGCGATGCCTTCAACATTCCAATTATCACATTTGTGGATGTACCGGGATTTCTGCCAGGCGTAGACCAAGAACACGGTGGCATAATCAAACACGGCTCAAAACTGCTTTATGCTTACTGCGAGGCAACTGTGCCAAAGGTCACAGTCATACTGCGCAAGGATTACGGTGGAGCCTACGACGTTATGGGGTCAAAGCACAGCGGTGCCGACATTAACTACGCTTGGCCTACGGCCGAAATCGCCGTCATGGGACCACATGGAGCGATAAACATCATATTCCGCAAGGAAATCCAAGAAGCCAAAGATCCAAAAAAGAAACACGAAGAACTCGTAGCCGAGTATCGCCAAAAATTCGCGTCACCCTACATAACAGCACAAAAAGGCTACATAGACGAAGTCATAGAGCCAGCCCACACAAGACCAAAACTGATCAGCGCTTTGGAAAGCTTGGCGACAAAACGCGAACAAAGACCATCAAGAAAACACTCAAACCTACCACTGTAAGCCCAGACGGATCAAGACGCGCGCATTAATAACAAACAGAATCCTTGATTTACCTCGTCGAAGAATGTTTTGTCAGTATTCTTGGTTCTTTCCATTCCTCTCGGAGAATGCTGTACATGCAGTCGTCTCTCCATTTTCCTCTGCAGTGGAAGGTTTTTCTCAGGACGCCTTCTTTTTTGAATCCAGCTTTTTCAAGAGCTTTCCATGATGCTATGTTTTCCGGGTCCGCCTTTGCTTGAATCCTCACGATTTCTTTTGAGAGGAACAAGTAGTCAACCATTATCCTGATGGCTTCAGTGACATAGCCCTTGCTTCTTTCACTTGGTACAATGAAGTATCCAAGCTCTGTCTCTCCAGCTGATAGAAAGTGAGCTATGTAGCCGATCCTTGTTCCATCTTTCTTCTCTACGAAAAACCACTGCGCATCTTGGAGATTATCGTAAATCCTCTCCAACTCCGTTCTTGTCTCCTGCTTGAACGGTTCATATTCGCCCATAAACTCAGGGTTGTTGTCCCATTCCAGCAACACTGGCAGATCTTCCTTCTCAATTATTCTGAGGTTGACATTCAGCCCTTCAGGCAACCACTAACACCGTCGAACTAATCCCAATTCTTGGTTCTTATTGCTTTTGGAAGACTCTCGCATTGGACTCTTGATGCATAGTCACGTGTCTCAGCCGTGCTCTGCTTGCATAGAACTGAAACGTGAGAAAAGGTAATAAACACAGAAGAATGAACTTCCGAGTACATGTTCGAGAGTTGAGCCTAATGAAGATCGATGAGATCAGAACAGAAAAAGACGTCATAAACCGTTTGAGCGATAAGACGAAATTTGAAAAAGACATCTTAGTTGCCACGTTCAAGATCCCAAAGGGCAAAGTCAGCACGTACAAGCGAATAGCAGAAAAGATTGGCAAACCAAATGCCTATCGGGCTGCTGGCAATGCCTTGCACAAGAATCCGCTCGCGCCTGTCGTCCCTTGTCACCGCGTCGTAAAGTCCGATGGCACCTTTGGAGGAGAAAAGAGGGGAGCCGAATCCAGAAAAAGGCTTCTGGTGGAAGAGGGAGTGCCCATCGAGAACAACAGAGTCAAGATAAGCAGCAAGATCCTATTCTAGCAAGTCATGATGTTCCAAGAGAATCCGCACCTAAACAGATTAATATTGCCAGTCATCACTTTCCAATTTCTGATTTAGCTCATTTACAGATAGGTGATAGGCTCTGTCCCACAAACCAGTCAAGATTACCGACACGACATTCCGAGACGCACATCAATCACTGATGGCCACGCGGATGAGCACCGAATCCATGCTCAAAATAGCCGAAAAAATGGACCAAGTCGGCTTCTTCTCCCTAGAAGCTTGGGGCGGAGCAACCTTTGACGTGGCAATACGCTACCTGGCCGAAGATCCTTGGGAGCGCATTCGCCAACTAAAGAAACACGTCAAACGCACACCCCTCCAGATGCTCCTGCGGGGCCAAAACGTAGTGGGCTACCGCAACTATCCCGACGACGTTCTCATCAAATTCGTTGAAAGAGCAGCCGTAAACGGCATAGACATTTTCCGAGTATTCGACGCTTTGAACGACATACGCAACATGGAAGTCGCCATCAAAACAGTCAAGAAATGCGACAAACACGCACAAGGAACCATCTGCTACACTATCAGTCCAGTTCACACTGTTGAGCACTTCGCCAAGTTTGCAAAAGAATTAGCCGCCTTGAATTGTGACAGCATCTGCATAAAGGACATGGCAGGCATGCTTGCACCAGAACCAGCCTACGAACTCGTAACCGCTCTAAAAAAGGAAGTCGGTCTCCCCGTGCACTTGCACTCTCACAGCACCAGCGGCATGGTCATGATGACATATTACCGCGCATGCGAGGCAGGCGTGGACATACTGGACACCGCTTTTTCACCTTTTGCATGGGGCACATCCCAGCCGCCAGTTGAGTCAGTCGTCGCCGCACTCAAAGGCACACTATACGATACGGGATTGAACCTTGCACTGTTAAGCGAGATAACCCGCTACTTCAGAGAACTACGCGAAAAATACTACGACCCACTGAAGCTTATCGATCCAAAAGCCGAGCGCATTGACGCATCGATAGTTGTGCACCAAATCCCAGGCGGGATGTTCAGCAACCTACTGAGCCAGCTCCGTGAGCAAAAAGCTGAGAATCGGCTGGCCGAGGTCTTGGAAGAAGTCCCCAAAGTGAGAAAAGAACTTGGTTACCCACCACTCGTAACGCCAACCAGCCAACTCGTCGGCATACAAGCAGTGATGAATGTCCTTTCTGGCAAGCGTTACAGCATGATTCCCAAGGAAATCAAAGACTATGCTAAAGGCCTATATGGGAAACCCCCAGCCCAAATCGACCCGAAAATAAAGAAGGAAATCATCGGAGACGAGCAACCTATGACAGGACGCCCGGCTGACCTTCTTGAACCAGCGTTGGGCAAGATTCCTGAAGACGTAAAGCCTTACATCGAAACAGAAGAAGATGAAATAACATATGTCCTTTTCCCACAGATAGCCTTGGAGTTTTTCAAAAAGCGCAAAGCAAAAAGGGAAGATGCTCGAAGCGGAATCATGCCTGAGCGAGTCGCCGAGCTTGAACAGGTTGCTGCCATCGCTGTTGCTGTAGCACTTTGTTCCAATAGTTCAAGCAATGTTAGAGCGCTCACATTCGCTAAGAAGAAAGATAGTACTTCAAACTGGGTCCTGGCAGGCAGACAGAGTCTAGCCGAATATGGTGCATAATCATGCAGACTTACGAAATCCTCATAGATGGAAAACCTCAAAAAATCGAAATAACAAGAAACAACGAGAGAAGCTTCACTGTCAAGGTAAATGATAAATCCATAAGCGTGGAACTGCAAACCGACAAAACTAACCTGCAGGAACGCTTTCCAATAAGAATTGCCGACAAAACTTACCAAGTGCACGTGCCCAAGACTGATCTCGCAAAAACCTTCCAGATAGAAGTTGAAGAAGCCACATTCAAAGCTGAAGTCAAAACCTCACCCCAGAAAACAGCATTGACTGCCTCTGAACCAGCGCTCATAACGCCTACGAGAAGAATCGCTAAAAACCAATTCGCGGAGGGTTCTGTGACAGCGCCGATGACAGGCAAAATAGTGTCAGTCAAAGTCGAGAAAGGCGATCAAGTCAAAGCTAATCAAGTGCTCTGCATCATCGAAGCCATGAAAATGGAAAACGAAATCAACGCGTCAAAAGCTGGTGTGATAAAGGAAGTGAACGTTTCTGAGGGTTCGCCTGTGAATGAAGGCGACGTCCTATTTGTAATAGGTTAGAAGATTGAAGGCGGCTTGTACTCGCCAAACACGTCGCGCAGAATGCCGCATATTTCGCCCAGTGTCGCGTATTCTCGTACCGCTTCAAGTATGAGGGGCATCAGATTCACGTTTTCCTGCTCAGCTCCTCTCCTCAGCCTGCTCAAAGCCTCATTGACTCTGGCTTGGTTTCTCTGCCTCTTGATCTCCTTCAATTGCTCGACAAGCTTCTTTTCAACTGATGGGTCTATTTGGAGAAGCTTTATCGGGGCTTCCTCCTCACTCTTGAAATCGTTTACGCCGACGACAACGCGTTTCTTTGCTTCAACTTCCTTCTGAAAGCGATAAGCACTCTCGGTAATCTCTCGTTGCATAAACCCCTTCTCGATAGACGCGACAGCTCCGCCCATGCCATCAATCTGCTCTATGTACTTCTCTGATTTTTCCTCGATTTCATTCGTCATGTATTCAATGTAATAGGAGCCTGCAAGCGGATCAACACTATCGACCACTCCGCTCTCGTAGGCAATTATCTGTTGAGTTCGAAGCGCAACGGTGACAGCTTCCTCACTGGGCAAGGCATACGCCTCATCAAACGAGTTCGTGTGCAAAGACTGAGTGCCACCCAAGACAGCCATCAAAGCCTGCAAAGTGACGCGGACAACGTTATTATAGGGTTGTTGGGCCGTAAGTGAGACTCCAGACGTTTGCGTGTGAAAACGAAGCATCCACGAGCTAGGATTCTTGGTCTTGAAGCGTTCTCGCATGATCCGTGCCCACAACCGTCGGGCGGCTCTGAACTTGGCGATCTCCTCTAGGAAGTTGTTGTGTGCAGCAAAAAAGAACGACAACCTGCCTGCAAACCTGTCTAGATCTAGACCCCTGTCAATGGCAGCCTGCACGTAAGCGATTGCATTGGCAAACGTAAATGCCACTTCTTGAACGGCTGTGGAGCCAGCCTCGCGAATGTGATAACCGCTTATGCTGATCGTGTTCCACTGCGGCATGTTCTGGCTGCAATATTCAAAGATGTCTGTTACCATGCGCATGGAAGGCTTCGGCGGAAAAATGTACATGCCCCTAGCCACGTACTCTTTTAAAACGTCGTTCTGAACTGTGCCTCCGAGCCGAGACTGATTAGCTCCCTGTTTTTGTCCAACAGCCGCATACATGGCAAGCAAAACATTGGCTGGGGCATTAATAGTCATTGAAGTCGTAACCTTGTCCAAAGGAATCCCATCAAACAAAACTTCCACATCACGCAGTGTACTCGCGCTGACGCCTACTTTGCCAACCTCACCTAAAGCCAATGGGTGATCGCAGTCATAGCCCACTTGGGTTGGAAAGTCAAAAGCTACACTCAAGCCGGTTTGTCCATGCTCTAACAAGTACTTGAAACGTCGATTCGTTTGTTCAGCCGTTCCAAAGCCAGCGTACTGCCGCATGGTCCAGAAGCGTCCTCGGTGCATGGTCGGGTAAACGCCTCGGGTAAACGGGTACTCGCCTGGAAACCCCAAGTCTTTCAGATAGTCCGACTCTGCAAGATCTGCTGGAGTGCAAAGTCGTTTGACTTGGATGCTGGAGCTTGTTGCTATCTCGCTCCTTTCAGGGAGCTTGTCAAAGCTTCTGGCAACTGTTTCCTTTTCCCATCTTTCTTTCTGTTTGCGGATCTCGTCTAACCTGTTCTTGTCAAACATTGATGTGGACACCTAAACGATTAGATTGCCCGAGGAACATAAAAGAATTATCAATAAGGCGAGCTGTAACTGATAATAACGACAAAGAACCTCTGGATTACTGAGAGACTCGGTGCCGAACTTGAAAGTCAAAGTCGAATATCTTGGCCACATAAAGAATATTACTCAAAACAGAAGAGAAGAAGAAGTCGAAATAGCAAACAACGCTGCAATTGCTGACCTGCTTCTTCTTCTTTCTAAAGAATATGGAGAACCATTCAAGAAGGCCATCTACGAACCCAAAGCTTCAGATTTGAAGCCAAACTACATTGTCACGGTAAACGGATACCTTCTCAATCAACTAAATGGTGTTCAAACCAAGCTCAAGAATGGCGATCACGTAGCGCTATTGCCCATTGTGAGTGGCGGCTAGTACTCTTCTTTCTTGTCTATCAAGCCGTCTCTTCGAGCCTTGTACATGGCGACCTTGAAAAAACCTAACCCAATCATAATCGTTGCGAACATCGTCAAGACCAAATACAACAGATCCGTCTGCACCGCAAAACCTGATTGCCCCAGGATGGAGTGCCTCACAATTCTGAGGAAGTACGTGACTGGCAGGGCGTTTGAGATTGCTTGCCCCCAAGACGGAAGGATTTGCGGCATGAAGATGACTCCACCGAACAAGTAAAGAATGCCCGATACGTATTCTGATAGCACGAACTGAACTTTTGACGTCATTATGTTTATTCCGCAAAGGATGAACCCAATAGCTATGAAACAAGCTATCCCAAGTATCAAACTCAACGCCAGAAGTGGAACATCAATTTGAAGCCAGTTAATGGGAATCTGAACTCCCAGCAAACCTTGGAAAACGGCGACTCCAAAACCCAGCGTTAGAAGCAGTGACACTGAAGCGTTCATCACGCCGTTCAAGGTTCTGCCGAAAATGTACCACGCTAGAGAACCAGGGCTCAGGTAAATGTGCTTCAGCACTTCATAGTGTGCCCTGTCTTCATGTATCAGCATGGTCATTGTCATCATGATCTGCACCACGTAGATGAAGAAGCTATTTCCGATGAACATGTAAGCAAAATACTGAGGGTTAAGCGCTCCGCCTGCTGAAACGCTACCAACAAGAAAAATGAATCCAACCATGAGCAGACCTGCAAGTGGACGAATGAGATAGTATATGGCAAACACGAGAGGGTCAGCCCAGTTGGTTTCCACTTTCCAGCCGAGCCAAATGGCTTGTTTGACTGCCCTCAGAATAGTGTTCACTGCCATCGCAGTGTCAGCCGTCCTTCTTTCTTACCTAGGTTCTCCATGTAGTTCAAGGCAAACTTGGCTAGTGGCAGCAAAATCACTATGAAAACCACAAGTGCGATCACATTGAGCCACGTGGTTCTTATTCCTTCACCAAGGATTAGGACTCTCCTTATGCCGTCCAAGCCAAAAGTCAGTGGAATCAACGAAGACAGAAGCTGGATCACGTTAGGAACTGCAGCGCTGCTTAACGGAAAATATGATCCTGAAAGAAACTGCACAGGTTCTTGAAGAAGGTTTGCTGTGTGCCATGCTTCTCTACCGTACATCATGAACAATGAGGCAAACAGCATGCCTAATGCGTATAACGCTACGATTGTTAGAAAGAATATCAGAAGAGCCGTTAAGGGTTCATAGATCATCAATGGAACATGGAAGATCAGAATTCCAACAATGAGAATCGACATGGCTCTGAGAGTGGTGTTCACGATTCCTCCCAACGCCATCCCGAGAAGGATGGCCATTCTTGAAACTGGCGCTACAAAGTAGGCTTCCAATGTTCCGGTTTCCTTTTCCCAATAGAATTGCGCCGACATGTTCCACAGCACATTAGACCAGAACGCGATCATCGTTCCACCAATGATCACAAAACCAGAGTATTCAGGTGGAGCGTTAACCATCTTGTACATGTAGATGTAAGCGCTCAGAGTCAATATGGGAATGATCATCTCTGCGATGAGCCATTCAGGTTCTCGGTTACCACCTTTGATTCTGACCCAGAGCCTAGCGTACACTGCCCTCAGGTTAAGCATCAACTCTTCACGCATGAGCTGTTGCCTCTGCTTGATCTTCGAAGCCTCGCCCACAAAGACTGATGTAAACATCTTCCAGAGTCGGTTCTGCCTTGTTGATTGCCAGTATTTTCAGTTTCTGCGGTTCCAGTTTCGCCAGGATCTTTGAGAAGACGTCTTCGTCTTTCACCATGACCTTCAGTGTGGTTGTGTTTGTCTGGATGCTTCTTGTTTGAGAGGATCCGACGATTCCTGCCATTTTCTCCATGAAACCAAAATCAGCTTGAACAGACGAAACTTCAACTCTCATTATCACGTTTTCTTTAAGGTTTTCTTTGAGCCTAAAGGGGCTGTCACAGACTAGGATTCTGCCGTGGTCAATGATAGCTACTCGATCGCACATCTCGTCTGCCTCAGCCATGTAATGTGTTGTCAGCAGAACTGTGCCTTTCCTTTCCCTCTTAGCCCAGTCCACGATGTACGTTCTCAGTTTCTTCGACGTCAAAACATCTAATCCCAACGTAGGCTCATCTAGGAACAGTATTCTAGGATCGTTCAACAAGCCTCTGGCAAAATTCAATCGCTGCTTGTAGCCCGTTGAGAGCTTTGACATTCTCGTGTTCGCGTATTCCTCAAACTCCAGATCCTTGAATAACTGACTGATCCTTTCTTTTGCTGCGGAAGAGGACAAGCCATGAAGCTGCGAGAAGAACCACAGGTTCTCCCTTGATGTCAGTATCCCATACCCAGGTGTTTCGCCCCCCGAGACTAGGCTTATGATTTTCCTGACTTTGTTTGATTCGTTGGCTACGTTGAATCCGCCCACGTACGCTTCACCGCTCGTTGGAAGCAGCAAGGTCGTCAAAATCTTTATCAAAGTAGTCTTGCCCGCACCATTAGGCCCAAGTAGCCCAAAAATCTCTCCCTCTTCAATGGAAATCGAGACCTTGTCGAGCGCTATCACTGGTTTGTCCTGTCCCTTGAAGGTTCTGCCTAATTCTCTGGTCTCAACGGTACGTTGCAAGATTGTTCACGAGCCAACAAAGAATGCAGTTTTGCATAATTAAGAATTTCTATCTTGAGCCAAAAGGTCGAAAACTCTGTTGGCCAATGTCAAGCTATTTAAATAGATTATGCGCCATCTCTTTCACGAGGACGATGCGCTTGGATCGAGTAGAAGCTTTGAAACGAACTGCTTTTGAGAAGAAACGGTTTGACGGGTTCCTTGTTTTCAACGCTGCAAACCAAATGTATCTGACGGGCGTATCCGGTGAGACAGTTCGCGCTACGCTCGCCTGCGTGTTGATTCCTTTCAGAGGCGAAAGCAGGATCTACGTGTACGGCGTGAACTATGAACAAGCGAAAGCCGAGGGCAAAGGGTTCAAGGTCGAACTTGTAAAGCGACGCGAAGACCTCATCGCAAAGATAGCAGCACAAGTGAAGTCCCTTAATATCAAGAATTTGGTCGTCGACTCTTTGACCGTTGAGGGTTATCGCGGTCTCATGAAGGGCTTACGTGGTCAGGCAAGACTGATGATGCAAAGCAACCTCTTGTGGGAGCTGCGCAAAGTGAAGGACGAGAAAGAGCTTGAGCTTATGCGGAAAGCCGCTGACTTGACTAGCGCAGGCATGAAAGCTGCTTACGAAACAATCAGACCCTGTGTCAAAGAGATTGAGGTTGCTGCCGAGATTGAATATGCGATGCGGAGACGAGGCGGGTGGGGAACCGCCTTTGAAACGTCAGTTGCCTCTGCTGCTCATTCTGCTTTTCCACACGGTGGCTGCACGGACAGAGAAATAAGAAAAGGCGACCTAGTTGTCGTCGACATAGGTGCCACATATCACCATTACTGCTCTGACATGACGCGGACTATGGTGGCTGGAAAACCATCGGACAAACAGAAGAAAGTCTACGAAATCGTCAAAAAAGCACAATCAAAAGCTTTTGAAGCAATGAAACCCAAAGCAAAAACCAAGGAAATCGATGCGGTTGCCAGAAACATCATAGCAAAGGCTGGCTATGGTGAGTACTTCGTTCACGGTTTAGGGCACGGCGTGGGCCTAGAGGTCCATGAACCTCCGACACTGAACTCTGAAAGCAAAGACACACTAGCCGTGGGCAACGTGGTGACCAACGAGCCTGGCATATACTTGGTCGGGTTTGGAGGCATACGCATAGAAGATACTGTTCTCGCTCAGAAGAGTCATGGCGAAAACCTGACAAATGGTCCTTACACATTGGAAACTGTTCGATGAAAAATGTAGCCAACAGTAAGACAAGGCTAGAACCATCGCACACGCTATTACTCGCAAAACGCCGAAGCCATCCAAAAGTGGGGAAAACGCTACGGAAGGCAAGATAAGAATCGAAAACCTAAGGGATTCAAACATAGAAGACCTAATCGGTGTCTGTTCTTCCACGAGATTGGGTGATCCAATTCATCAACAAGGGGTCAACCTGAAAAGGCGATGGTTACGTGAAATGCTTGAGAAGCATGGATCAGTCGCAAAAGTTGCGTACTTCGAAGAGAAGCCCGTGGGCCAGATTCTTTTCTATCCTGAAGAATCAAATGTGGCAAATGGGTCTCCAAGGAAAGATGTTCTTGTTACGCTATGTGTTTACAATCCTGCTTCATCAGCGCAGAAGCATGGAATAGGCAAAGTTGCTGCAGAGCTTGATCTTGGATGCAAAAAGAAGAAGAACATGCTTAGGCAGCAAACCGTGCAAATTCATTCTTGTGAAAGCTTTCGATACGGGTGAATTTCTGTCAATGCCAAAATTCTTCAAGAAGAACGGTTTTCTCCCAACTCCAGAACGAGAAGAACTGCTCTTCCTTCCAATTGAGGGTCGCTATGAACCAGCAAGCGCTCTGAAAGAATATGAACCCTTGCCTGAAGATAGAAACAGAGCAGTGATTCTCTACGGTCCAATACGCCAGTTTTCCTATCAATTTGCAAAGAAAATGGAAGAACAAATAAGGGAAGTTGCGCCAAATGTCCCGATTGAGCTGATAAATGAGTGGGAGAAGCCAGAAGAATCGATAAAACGTCGAAACAACGTGCTGACAGTTAATGCAAGGCCGATTAGGACTTTTTTCATGGATACTTTGAGATTCAAGGAAGAGGTGAGGCTTGCGTTGGGCGAAAAGCGCCAAAAAACTCGTCTTTAAGCGAATATTGAAGGGTTTAATCCAGAATGGAAAGAAAAGTTTAAAAGCAACTTATGTAGAAGTTATGGAAAGTGTATGAGGGGAATGGTAGAAACAAATTCTCCCTTCTCTCCTTTCTCCCCTATTACTAAAAGCTACCGTTCCCCTCAAACACCTTTACCCTGCTTGAGCACTTATAGCTTGTGGAACTATCTTCTATTTCGGAAAAGAAGGCTGGTAAGCCTAAAATACGACTGATTAGCAACGTTTGTCCTCTAGGAGTGAAGCGTCGTGGTGAAAATCCTCATTATCTATGATTCCAAAACCGGAAATACTGAGAAAATGGCTCTTTCAATTACTGAGGGCGCCCAGCAGATTAATGGAGTGGAAGCCATCGTCAAGAAGGTTGAAAAAGCAACCCTTCAAGACTTGCAGGAAGCAGACGGAATAGTTATGGGCACGCCAACGTACTACGGCCAAATGTCAGGCAAACTCAAGGCCTTCATTGACGAATCTGCCAAGATCCACGGCAAGCTGAAGGGAAAAGTTGGTGCAGCCTTCACAAGCTCGGGAGGAACAGCATCTGGTGCAGAGACAACGTTGCTTTCTATACTGCAAACCATGCTAATCCACGGCATGATCATTCAGGGCAGACATGACGACAAGCACTATGGCGCCGCATCGGTTGAAGGCCCAGACCAAGAGAGCATCGAAAGCTGCAAGGAACTGGGGAAAAGAGTAGCCAGCTTAGCTGAAAGACTCAAGTCTTCCTAATCCAGTGGTATCGACTTTGAAAGTCTGCGGAATAGTGGGTAGCCCAAGAAAACATGGAAACGTGGATTCACTTGTCTCACAGGTTCTGAAAGGTGCGAGCAGCAAGGGAGCTACGACGGACAAGATCTACCTGAACGATTTAAATATCAAACCATGCCAAAGCTGCGGAGTCGATCCAAACCCGAAATATTGTCTTTTGGACGATGACATGAAAATAGTCTACAACGCACTGCAATCATGCGACGCCATAGTGTTAGGTTCTCCGGTGTATTTTGATACGGTAAGCGCGCAAGTCAAACTTATGATAGATCGCTGCAACTGTCTCATGCCCTACATTAAACATGGTGACGGAGCTTTCGGGTTCGAGAGAAGGATGAGAAAGCACAAGAAAGGAATTTTCATAGCTGTAGCAGGCACAGCTCAGGGATTTGACAAAATCCGGACTACGGTAAAAGGGTTTTTCAATTGGGCAAGCATTGAATTGATTGAAACGATTCTGTATTCTCACGGTGACGATTTGCTGGGCAGCGTGAAGAACGATACTAAGGAAATGAAGCGTGCTTTTGAGGCTGGAATACGACTTGTCGACATGATCAAATGACAAGGTTCGACCATAGGCATGTGGTGGGCCCGCCCGGAC
>CAZCRE010000037.1:0-13069 GCA_964501075.1 uncultured Candidatus Bathyarchaeia archaeon | reverse complement strand
TTTTGCGGTTCTAAAAGGAGTCTTGGATGCTGGAGTGAACGTGCCACACAGCGAGGAGAAACTGCCAGACGAAAAAGGGACAAAGGGTGAACACATCGTGCGATACGCAAAAGATCTGGCATCAGACCAGAAAGCGTACCAATCCAGATTTTCAGCGTATCTGAAACAAGAGTTGCCTCCAGAGAATTTGCCGGAAAATTTCGAAAAGGTCAAGAAGAACATAGTTTCTTCGTTCAAAAGTGGGGTAAAAAAAGTTGAGAGCTCAAAGAAGAAGCCAAAGGCGTGATCAAGTAAGCCAGTCGAGGAATCTAGAGCAATGGGTTCCGAAGACCAGACTTGGCAAAATGATTCAAGAAGGCAGGATAACCTCTATTGAAGAAATCTTCATGGGTGGCATGCAACCTAAGGAACCACAGATTATCGATACGCTGCTTCCAGACTTGCAGGAAGAAGTCATAAACGTCAATCTTGTTCAGAAGCAAACTGACGCTGGTGAGAAATCAAGTTTCAAGGCTATAGTGGCTGTCGGAAACAGAGATGGATACATAGGTTTAGGGGCTGGAAAGGCGCGCCAGGTGCGAAATGCCATAGAAAAAGCCGCGGCAAATGCAAGGTTGCATGTAGTTCCTGTGCGAAGAGGATGTGGGAGCTGGGAATGTGGCTGTGGAAAACATCACTCAATCCCGTTTAATGTTGAAGGAAAATGCGGAAGCGTCAGAATTGACGTTGTTCCAGGGCCGCGAGGCTTGGGCATAGTTGCAAGCGAGGTTGCGAAAGTCATACTCGGTCTCGCAGGCATAAAAGACTGCTGGACCAGGAGTTACGGGTCAACAAGAACCGTTCCATCTTTTGCATATGCCGTTTTTGACGCGCTGAAGGAAACTTATGGTCTCATAATCCCTGTGGATTGGGTGGCATAATTGACTGAGGAAGCAAAGCAACGCAAATGCATCGTGGCTGTGAGAATTCGTGGAATAATAAGTGCCAAACGGGAAGCCAGAGAGACCCTGCAAATGCTTCACTTAACGAGAAATAACTACACCATACTGATCGATGACAGACCATCATTTCTTGGAATGCTGCAAGCGGCGCAAAACTACACCACGTGGGGCGAAGTGTCCAAAGAGACACTGCACGCATTGATAGAAGAGCGAGGGAGACTCCTAGGCAACAAGAGATTGGCCGAAGAATACCTGCAGAAAAATGGTCACAAATCCCTGAAAGAACTCGCAGACGCGGTTTTCAACTGCCAAGTCGAATACTGGAAACTACCTAACATCCAACCAGTTTTCAAGCTACACCCACCAACCAAAGGCTTCAAACGAAACATCAAGAAAAGCTACAAGGCAGGCGGCGAATCCGGGTATCGCGCTGCAAACATCAATGAACTGGTAAAGCGAATGTTCTAACCGCCGTTTTTTTGACACCTTTGTTTGCGATATGTTTTATAGCTACCTCTTTAATGCCATTGTATTCCGGGGGAAGGAGAAGATGAGTGCGAGGTGGCGAAGGATCAAGAGAGATACTGAGCGATTCAGCATTTTCAAATCCTTCCACAAAACCAAAGACAAGCGCATTATCCCAGATTCTGACTTGAAAAACTTGGGCAAAAAACGCGTCTACCACACATACAAGATTCCGAAAATCGATGCTGAAAAGAAAACCAAAGAGCCCGAACCGCTTATTGATGTCCTTGACGAAAAAGATGAAATAATAGTTGTTGCAGAGTTAGCCGGGTTCAACAGCGAAGACTCGAAAATTCATGTAAAGGATCAACGGCTAATACTGTCTACTGCGACTCTAGGCCGCAAATACTATAAAAGTTTAAATCTTCCTAAGAGAGTGATTCCAAGCACTATACGTACAACATATAAGAATGGTGTACTTGAAATACGACTGAGAAAAGTGAATGAGGAAAAAACCATAGACAAAATGGCTGGTTAGGAAATGCCTACTAGACTCAGAAAAAGCAGAAAATACCGTGGTTCAAGGACGTGTGGTTACGGCAAAACCGGCCAACACAGAGACCAAGGGTCCAAATATGGACGAAAATGCGGGCGGCACAAGGCTAAATGGTCATGGGTTATAAGGTATGAACCCGACTATTTTGGTAAGAAAGGGTTCACATCGCCTAGGAGTCTCAGGCAAATCGTCAAGACAGTGAATGTTGGGGAACTTGACAGGATAGTTAGTCAGGTCTCAGTTGAGAAGGAGAAAGGCAAGTTCTTCATAGATCTCGAAAATCTTGGTTATACCAAACTTCTTGGCACTGGGAAAGTTACAAAGCCTCTAACCGTGAAAGTAGCTTCCTGCTCCGAGGTTGCCAGCCAAAAGGTTAAGGATGCCGGCGGCGAAGTGCTCGCGGAAGCGGACGAAAAGGGAGAGTAGCTGTTGAGCTATGGCTGGGCGATTTCTAAGTCTTTTTAAACCGATTGCAAGAGCCATTCCAGAAATTAAGGCAGCAGAACGCAGAGTCAAATTTAATGAGAAGCTCTTCTGGACAGCACTTGTACTGATAATCTATTTGGTAATGTCTGAAACTCCCCTTTTTGGTGTTGAAAAAACGGCATTGGGTGAGCTTGCTGCCCTCAGGGTGATTTTCGCGTCGAGCCGTGGTAGTCTTATGGAGCTTGGGATCGGTCCTATAGTGACGGCGGGTTTGATTTTGCAGCTTCTAGTGGGTTCTGCCATGATAGATTGTGACATGTCAATTCCCGGAGACAGATCACTGTTTACCACGGCCAGCAAAGTATTCTCTATAATCCTGACAGGGGTTCAAGCGTCGGCTTACATAATCGGAGGAATGTATGGGAGCTTGTCAGGACCGATAGCTCTCATAGTGTTTCTTCAATTGATATCAGCTGGGGTTATTGTTCTGCTTTTGGACGAGCTTGTGCAGAAAGGCTGGGGCTTTGGTAGTGGCATAAGCCTGTTCATTATGGCGGGTGTTGCCCAACACATATTCTGGCAGGCTTTTTCGCCTGCGCCGGCGATTGGAGAGATTCACGGATATGGCTTCTTTGTAGCTCTGGGACAGTACTTGGCAACTGGTCAAAACCTGTTTGAGCTGTGGTTGCGGCAATATCCGTCAAACCCGTCTCTGCTTGGCCTCATTGCAACCATCGTGGCTTTTCTGGTAATAATATACATGGAAGGCGTAAGAGTGGAGCTGCCATTGTCCTATGCTGGGTACAAAGGATTCCGCAGCCGATATCCAATAAAGCTTCTGTACGTGTCCAACTTACCAGTTATCTTCGCATCAGCCCTCTTCGCCAATGTGTACTTCTTCTCACAGCTCTTATGGAACATGAATGGCGGCTACCCGTCCGCGAACAACAACTTTTGGCTTAGTCTTCTGGGCCAGTACACACAGGTTTTTGGAGACTCAGCAGACCCAACAAAAGTGACAAGCTATACCCCTATGGGTGGCTTGGTCTATTACGTTACTGCCCCTAGAAGTTACCTGGATGTTACTGGGGACCCGGTTAGAGCCTTTGTCTACTTGGGTATCCTTGTGGTTTTTTGTGTCATTTTCTCATTGACTTGGCTTGAAGTTGGCGGATTGGGGCCTTCGACAGTGGCTAACCAGCTGGTAGATGCTGGCATGCAAATCCCTGGATACAGACGATCTGAGAAGGCTGTGGAGTCTATCCTGAAACGCTATATTCCAGCTGTCACGATCCTAGGCGGGATAGCGGTAGCGCTGGTCGCAGGCGTCTCAGACTTCTTCGGCGTCTTCGGTTCAGGAATGGGTATTCTGCTCTCAGTGGGAATAATCTATCAGTACTATGAAATATTGATCAAGGAAAGGGCTGCAGAGACAATTCCTGCTTTCAGGCGGGTATTTGGAGATTAGAATATGGCCAGAGTAGCCATCGTGTTGCGTGGATCTGGAACCGGAAAAACCGCTGTTCGCCGCGTTGACAAAATATCCAGGGAAACTGCGAGAATAATGTTTTTGAAAGGAGGCAAAACAAGTGCTGTTTCCCCCGACTGATATTCCCTATTCAACCCTCTTCATGTTTTCTCTAGCTCTTCTAATATCTCTGCTAACCTCTCTTACCAGTCGCCTTCTGAATAACCCAGAAAAATCGAAAGCCTGGAGAAAAGAAATAGCAGAGTGGAACTCTGAGCTGAGACAGGCTCAGAAAGCCAATGACAAGAAGACGGTGGAGAAACTCATGAAAAAGCAGAAACAGATTCTTCAGCTTCAGTCCAAAATGACGTGGCAATCCATGAAAGTGACGATGATTTTCTTCGTTCCGATGATACTTATATGGCAATCCCTAGGGGCGATCTATTCTCCGGCAAATCCCATAGCATACTTTCCAGGGATAGGCCCTACGCTTCCAATACCGCTTTTCAGCTATTCTTTGATTTGGTGGTACCTGCTTTCCTCAATGATGTTCGGCACGATTTTCTCGCATGTATTTGGAATAATAGAGGTATCCGAGTAGATGCGCCAGCCAAACAACCAAACACAGAGCAAGAAACACGACAACAGAACTCTAAGCGCTGATTCAACAATTGCAGACGCCTAGGCGTGGGCGACGAGAGGGTAAGCGAATGTCACACAAAAAAAGAGCAAAGAAAAACAAAGAACCCCTAATCATTTGCGTCTGTGGCATGGCTGGAAGTGGAAAAAGCACGTTAGCCAAAAGACTAGCTGAAAAATACGGACTCAGATACTTTTCAGGCGGAGACGCGCTAAAGGCCTTAGCCATGGAAGAAGGCTACAAAAACGTTGACTATGGTTGGTGGGAAAGCGAAGAGGGAATGCGCTTTCTGGAAAGGAGAGGAAAAGACCAAAAACTCGACGAGGAGATTGACAAAAAGCTTTTGGAGTTAGCGGAGGCAGGTAACGTCGTGTTTGACAGTTGGACAATGCCTTGGCTTCTTGAAAGGGGCTTCAAAATATGGCTTGAGGCATCTCCAGCGATTAGGGCTGAGAGAATAGCTAGAAGAGACCACACGAATTCGCAAGAAGCGTTAAAAGCCTTGAGACACAAAGAAAGACAAACGAGAAACATTTACAAGAAACTCTATGGTTTTAACCTAGGAGAAGACTACAACCCTTTTCACTTGATCCTAGACACCAGCAGTCTGGAAGCAGAGGAAGTCTTTCAAGCTCTTTGCACGGTGCTGAACAATTGTGCCCTCTCCAGGTAGGTTGGATCATAACCTCGCAATCTGTTGTTTTGTCTCTGTATCGATCTCAAATCTGTCAAATACTGAACGGCACTTCACTCGGCAATGAAAATAGTTATATTGTGAACCAAGACAAAATACTGAAAAGATATCCATGAATCCAAGTCTGACTCCACAGGAAACTGTAACGCTTGTTTTTGGGGTCTCGACGCTCATCGTTATCGTGTCTTTGCTCGTTTTTGCCTCTTTGAAAAAAGAAAAAGGCATAGTTCCTAATAAAATGGCGAAGAGTTCGGTCTCACCGATTAAAGTGCAAATATGCATGCTTGAAAGAGCGATTGAAGGAGTCGAACTGGATCAGGTTCTCAAAGAAAGAATGGCGGAAGCTATCTCTGTCTTGCCGAACTTAGAAGCATAGGCTTGTTTTTCTTCCAGAGAATGCTGGCGTTTCTCCATCTGTCTTGGGCGATCTGGAAGTTGCCAATCACACTCCCATGCAAGCTGTAGAAAATGTAGCACAAATACGTGCATTTGGCACATTCGCTGTAATTTCTTCTCAGAATGTCCAATCTCCGGCTATTCCACACATCGGGCAGGTCGAAGATCGATGCTACCGGACTGCGCAGGTGACATCCGGCCACTCGGCCTAGATGGTCAATCATAAAGAAGTTTTGAAGCGCGCGGCATTTCCATGTTCTTTTTCCTTCTCCGTAAAGACGCTTGATGGCTTCTAAGGTTTTGGTGGTTATTAGAACGTGGCCGTTCTGCTTTTTCATCTCAATCAGAGTGTCGCAGAGTTTCACCATTCCTTCTCTGTCAACAATCTCAAGTTCATCGTTCTTCTTGCCTATCTTAAAAAGCTGGTTTGAATCCACGTCGCCGTCATAAGAATACAGACAATACAATACTGGGATTTCTTTTTGCGTGAAATACTTGGTTAGATCAACGATTTCGTGGAGGTTGAGCTGCGAGATAGTCGGGCTTATGCTGACTGAGACGCCATTCTCATGTAACGTTTCGATAGTCTTCATGGCCTTGTTCCATGCACCCTTAATACCCTTGGCATAGTCATTCTTGACGGGATCCAAAGTATCGAGTGATATAGCTACAAAGTCCACGTTTTGCAAGGCGTCTATTTTCTTCTCGGCCAAGCTTCCATTATCATAAACCGTTGTTATGAAGTAGCGTGAAGCATATTCCAAGATTTCGTCAATGTCATCTCTAAGCAGTGGTGCTCCGCCTGAGAACACAATTTCCATCACGTCAAGTTCCTTTAGAACGTTCAGGCCCTCTTTGATCTTGTCCGTGGACAATTCCTCCACGTTTTGATCTCGCCAAACATTGCAGCCTTCGCATCTGTAGTTACATTTTCTGGTGAGCATCCATTGGACATGATAGGGCCTATTCGGCAGCAGTGAGCACCTAGCGATCCTTGCGGCTTTTTCTAAGGTCATCACCAATGTAGCGTCACTTCATTTCCATTACCGTTAACTCTGTCATCGATATTTTAAGTTAGCGCAAACGTGAGAAGACGTCTCTTTCGAAAACGCTCTGTTACGGCTGCTCGTAAGCCACCAATTGCTCCTGCGGTCAGTCTTGACGAAGCAGTTATATTCTTAGCCTTTGTTAGGGTTCCACGATGTTGCAGAATCTCAGCGTTTCTGTGCTTATTCGGACAAGAGACATTGAAAGTCGCTTTCGTGAACTTCTGAAGAGGATTTCGCGCCAAACACTACAACCAGTAGAGTTAGTTGTTGTGGACAACTTTTCGACGAAAGCGAAACTTGAAGAAATGCGCAATCTCTTGTTACAGGCTAAGACTAAAATCTTCGGCAACAAGGTTCCTTTGAAGCTTGTGTTAGTCTCTGACAAAGAGTTTTCGCACGCTTATACCACGAACGTAGGGGTCTTCGTTGCAGCCGGTGAGTTTGTCTGCGTGACAAATGGGCACTCTCTACCTTCTTCGGACGCTTGGTTGGAGAGGGGCGCTCTGCATTTCAGGAATCCAAAGATAGCTGGTGTTGGTGGATACTTTACTTCTCATGAAGACGGAACAACTTGGGAAAAACTTGGATACGATTTGGGGTGGAAAAGGCGCAATGAATTGACCAAGGCTTATGTTAAAGACGACTATTTTTCAACTATCAACTGCATTCTCAGAAAGACATTGTGGTCAGTCTATCCTTTCGACGAAAAGTTGCCCTGCGAGATATCGGAAACCAAGGGTTTTGGAGGCGAGGACTATGATTGGGCATTAGAGATGCAAGCAAGAGGCTATCAAATAATCGTTGAACCAGAATTTGCTGTTCACCACTCTCACGGTGAAAAACTTAATCAGCTAGCTTCGAAACACATCGTGTGGCGTCAAATCAGAAGAAAGATCAAGTCATTCAGTCGGCCGCGGAAAGCCTTCACCAGACTGGGAAAAGAAAAACCAATGTGCATTCAGATTTGATATTTTGACAAGCTGTTGCCCAAGCGAGGGCTTTAATAAAAAGAGAACAAAAAGGTTCTCAGACGCATGTTTTACCTGAGGAAGAGGCAATATTGTTCACCAACGATCATGACCTTCCGAGAGTTTCAGTGATTGTTCCAGTAAAGAACGGAGCTCAGAAAATCGCTGGTCTTCTAGACTCGCTTATGCAGGTTGACTACGACAGAGAAATGCTTGAAATAGTTGTCGTAGATGGAAATTCCAGTGACAACACCAGAGAGATCGTATTGCGATATCCGACGGTCAAACTTTTGACGGAAGAGCGGCCGGGTTTGAACGCTGCTAGGAACACAGGTATAAAGAACAGCACGGGTGAGGTCATAGCGTTTACGGACAGTGACTGCATTGTCTCAAAGAACTGGGTCAAAAAGATAGTGGAAGATTTTGGTGAAAAGGAAGTTGGTTGTGTCGGAGGAAACGCTCTAAGGTTTTATGATGATCTCATTTCACGGTACTGTGACGAGAGCCTAATGCCCGTCATGCGAATATTCACGGAAAAGAAGGCACTCAACGAGGTCAAGCCTCCTGTTCAGTATCCTGCTGGATGCAATATGGCTATTCGAAGAAGCATCTTAGCTGAGGCTGGGAAGTTTAACGAGAACATTGAGTATGGTTTTGATGAAGACGAGCTTGTTGAGAGAATTTGCAGCACAGGTCACACGATGGTTTTGGATCCAGATTTGCTGGTTTCTCACAAACATCGTTCAAGTGTCCGAGAACTTTTGAAACAAACCTTTCGTTATGGAAGAGGCATGGGCGTTCTCTTGAGAGAGAAGGGATTGAAAAGCATCTTTTCCAAGTGGATCCTTCTCATTATCTTCGGTCTGATCCTTTGGACGGCGCTACTCTCATCTTTGAGCATTCTTGCCGTTCTTACAGGTTCCTTGGGCTTCTTGTACGTGTTTTCTGGACTCTTGGTTTTTCCGTTTGTCAGTCTTGCGCTTTTCTACATGTATCGAACCGTTGTGTATAGAGATAGAAAGTGGAAGAGGATTTTTGCGTATCCCTTGATGGATGTTTCACGGTTTGTAGTGTTCGTGTTTGGAAGTGTTTATCAGCTTGTGAAATCCTATCGAAAAAGAAGAAACCAGTGATCGTTGTTGACGTTTTGTCGATAATCACATTTGTTGGATGACTTGCCAAAGATGATCTGACGCGGGTCGAGGTAAAGGCGGCATGGTTCCGTCTTTTCTGACTATGAATCGCTCTTTGGGGTTTTCTAGGAAATGGCCAATAATGGATGCTTGGATGCCTGATCGTAGCAAGCTTCTGATTATCGTGTTTGCAGATCTAGGTTTGGCTGATATCAGCAAAGCACCCGAGCTGATCAGCTGTAATGGGTCAATTTTGAAATATCTGCATATTTCAACGGTTTCGTGACTTATGGGAATTTTCTCTTCAAAAATCTTCACGCCAAGGCGTGAGGCGTCTGCCATTTCGTGTATTCCTCCATCTAGTCCACCTTCTGTTGGATCATGCATCGCGTTCACTCCACCAGTTTTGAAGGCGATAATGGCTTCTTTGACGACGCTTATGTTGTCGAAGAATCTCTTTGCACTGTCTAGAGTTTGCGAAGTTATTGCCTTTTTCAGTTGTTTCTCTCTGTCTGACGCGATGATTGCTGTTCCCTCGATTCCAGCGCTTTTGGTTAAGAGAAGCTTGTCACCCTGTTTGGCTCCGGCAGCTGTCACGTAGTTTCCCTTTTCCGTCATACCCATTGCGCAGCCTACTACTATCGGGTTAACCAGCTTTGGAGTCACTTCGCAATGTCCTCCAACAATCGCCATCCCCAGATCCTCTGCTGCCTTGTTCATTTGAAAGCAGATGCTCTCAACCGTTCTTCTATCTGCTCCTTCAGGAAGCAGGATGCAAGAGAAAAGAAACGCTGGTTCCACACCGAACGTGGACACGTCATTAGCATTAACGTTCACGGCAAGCCAGCCAATCCGCTCCAACGCTCCCGTGATAGGGTCCATGGAAACGATTAAAGACTTGTTGCCTACGTCTATTACTGCGCCGTCAAACCCAGCTGAAGGACCTAAGACGACTTCTTTCCGCGTTACGCCCAAATTCTTAAAGACCACTTGCTTCAATACGTCTATGGGGACCTTTCCATGAGGCAACTTCATTCTATACCCTTCTTGAAACATAGTTACAGTTTTGGCTTTTAAGTTGTGAGAGGATACCTAATAGAATTTATGAGCGTTGACGTTAATCAAATCATCCCCTTTAGAGAAAGTAAATCGAATTTTCGCTTTTTACACGAACTTCACCTTTTCCCGCTAGTTGACTTCTTATACATGGTGTCTGCAATAGGGTAAGCCGTGGGGATATGCATATGAAAAAGGAAACACTGGTGATTCAAATTACGTTAACGGCTATCATGACTGCGTTAGTCGCTGTAGCAACGTTGCTTGTGCGAATTCCAAACCCGATGGGTGGCTATTTCAATTTTGGAGACGTAATGATATTCATTGTTGCGTTAACACTTAAACCTGCTATTGGCGGCTCCGCTGGAGGCGTTGGCTCAGCAATTGCGGATTTTATTGGATTTCCAATATTTGTCATTCCCACCCTAGCTATTAAAGGGTTGGAGGGTTTGCTGGCTGGCTTGATTGCCAATAAGAAAAGTGTGTTTAGAGATGCTGTTGCAGTAGTTGCGGCTGGATGCGAGATGATATTGGGCTACTTTTTCGTGGAATTATATATATTCCAATGGGGATGGGGCGGTGCATTGGCGGAACTTCCAGGGAACGTCGCCCAAATAGTCATCGGCGGCTTAGTGGGAATTCCGATAGCCTATGTCATAAGGAAGAGACTGCCTGAAATCTTAAAGTAAATCAGGCCTAATCCGCATTTTTCTAAGTATTTTTACAGAATATTCTCTGGAAATTTTCGTAAAAGATTTTTCTTTTTGCCTTTTGAGAGATTTCAGCGGCTTCAATTATTGCAATTTGCGTTGGATAGCGATAATAGGGCACATCAGAACCAAACAATATCCTGTCCACATCTACATCAGTGCAGAGTTCTATGAAGTCTGGTAAGGCGCCAGAAGTTTCAACATAAACATTCTCGCACTCCTTCAAAGCGCCGACTCCATACTCTCTCAAATGAGCCAGAATTATGGGCAATTTAGGATATTTTCTGGCGATCTTAAGAATTAGCCCGGGTGAGGAAAAACCGTCGCCAGAGTGGAACAATATTGGAAGTTTCAATTCGTTGGCTTTTTGGAAGAACAAAGAATGGGTGGTCTGGCCTGAAGCATTCTACGAGCGGGTGCAGTTTTAGCCCTGTTAATCCTAAAAGCTGTTTTATGCGTGCGAGTTCTTTTATGGAATCTTGTCTTCTCGGGTCTGTGCGTCCAAACCCAACTAGTCGCTTTGGATATTTCTTGACGCATTCTGCGATGTAGTTGTTCATTTCTGGGTATTTGTCGCCGACGTTAGGGTTGGGAAAAACAACCGCTCTTTCAACGCCATAGTCATCAAAAAGCTGAATCAGTTTCTCCACGTAGATTGACGGGTCAACATGTGGTTGCCAAGGTCCTGACTTTCCAAGATGAACATGTGCATCAAAGATTCTCATGTTCCTGCCACTCTTTGTCATAGTTGCATTTCACTGTTTGAAACCAATTTAATGTTTGTGATGGGAAAGCCTAAATGCAAGCTTTTGTGTGATAGATAGCAAATTGCGGGTTGGAAGTCATGAGTGAACCTAACGTCAAGGAAGACCATGTTAAAATGCACAAAGAGGCTAATGCCCTGTTTGAAGCTGGAAAATACAAGGAGGCAAAGGAGATTTTTCTGAGAACGGCAGAACTTTATTACAAGGGTC
The DNA here is from genome assembly GCA_964501075.1 of uncultured Candidatus Bathyarchaeia archaeon. Lineage (GTDB taxonomy): Archaea > Thermoproteota > Bathyarchaeia > Bathyarchaeales > Bathycorpusculaceae > CAZCRE01. The sequence goes on along the minus strand of CAZCRE010000037.1, from coordinate 1,593 downwards.
AAAACTATTTCGACTCCACCACAATGCTCTACAGGGCAGGTGAATGCGCGTTTGCCCTGAAAGACTATGAGGCTGCTTCAGAATACTTCATGAAAGCCGCTGGTCAGTCGTTTCTGAAAGGGTTCGACAGATACGGTGTCAGCGCACTCGAATATGCCCGAGACTGCTACACAGCGTTGAAAAGCAAGGCCAAAGTCAAGGAATTGAACAAGAAGATTAAGGAAGTAAAGGCGAAGCTGGAAGAGTCTTTCTAGCAAAGCATCTCAGCGTCGACTGTTTTTTCCCTTCGTGTAACTGGGCAAGACTTATCTTTTCAAGATATTTTATTGGGGACGTAACTAAGGTTCTACAGGGTTAGAATGATGCCCACATCTTTCAGGTTGCTGGCTGAGCTTTGTGAGAGGCTGGAGGCAACAAAGAAAAGGCTTCTCATGATAGATGCTGTCGCAGACTTTTTGAAGAGGCTAGACCAAGAAGAGGTTGAACCTGCTGTGGCGATGATTTTGGGGAGGCCGTTTCCCAGACGGAGTCAGCAAACGTTGGACGTGAGTTGGGCAACATTGAGTGGAATCATAGAGCGCATGGCGGGAGTCGAACGTAAGGAGTTTTGGCAAGCGTTTAGCAAGTCAGGTGACATAGGTTCGGCCACTAAAGCAGTTCTTGAAAACAGCAAAACAAGAAGACAAGCAGTCCTTTTCGAAAGAGCATTTACCATCGTGGAGGTCAGACGTGATTTTTCAGCTATTGCGGAGACTTCTGGAACGGGCTCAAGAGAAAGAAAAGAGCGATTGATGGAAGCGTTGTTCAGTCTAGCGTCACCGGTTGAAGCGAAATACCTCGTCAGAATTTTCATTGGCGAAATGCGCACGGGTTTTCACGAAGGGTTGATGGAGCAGACTGCCGCAAAGGCTTTCGACATTCCGCTGGTTGACGTGCAGAAAGCAAGCATGGTCACAGGCGACGTTGGGGAAGTCGCATCTGTGCTGAAGGCGGAGGGTAGGGAAGGATTAAGAAGAATCGGTTTTGAGGTCTTCAGACCGGTTCAACCCATGTTAGCCCAGATGGCAGACAATGTTGAAGAAGCTTTGAAGGAGCATGGCGGGAAGACGGCTTTTGAGTTCAAGTATGATGGGGCTAGGGTTCAGATTCACAAACATGGCGACGAGGTTAGGATTTTTAGTCGAAGATTGACTGATGCTACAGGAAGCCTTCCTGAAATCGTTGAAACCGTCATCACGAATGTCGTCGCGAGAGAAGCTATTCTCGAAGGCGAGGTTGTGGCTGTAAACAGTTCAGGCTCTCCCATTCCCTTTCAGCATTTGATGCGACGTTTCAAGAGGGTTCACGCCATTGAGGAGTCAGCAGAGCAGATCCCTCTCAAGCTTTATTTATTTGACGTTTTGTATCTTGATGGAGAAAGCTTGATTTCGTTTCCTTACTTGCAGCGTAGACAAAAGCTTTCGGAGATTGCTGGAAAGATTCTGCTTGCAACGCAGATTGTGACAGAAAATGTCGCGATAGCGAAGCCCTTTCTAGGCGAGGCTTTGGCTGCTGGGCATGAAGGTTTGATGGCTAAGGACGTTAACAGCGCTT
>CAZCRE010000036.1:7750-13106 GCA_964501075.1 uncultured Candidatus Bathyarchaeia archaeon | reverse complement strand
AAACATTTTTCACTGTTGCCTTCAGGAGACACTTGTGGGAATTGATTCATTAGTTGTTCTAAGTGGTTTTCGAGGGTTTTACTGAGATTGAAGCCAAGTGACGCGAACAAATGGATGAATACTTGGTTGCGCGACTTGAAGAAAAAAGGCCGATTCTTCCCGCTCAAACGTTCATTGACTGCAAGATAGCAAACTGATTGTCTTCAGGATCCAAGGCCAGAGCCCACCAACCTACCCCAGGAACCTCCGTCTTTGGAACAATAACTTTGCCACCTAAAGCCGTGATCTTCTTTGCATATTCGTCCACAGACTCAACTGAAACGTAGTTAGCCGGTTTATGTTCTGGATTCTGCCTCTTCATAAGTCCTCCATTGACACCCGCTCGTACAGGCATTCCTTTCTTGTCAACGGGCACAGTTTGAATGCTCCAATATTCCATTGGACCAGCCATTTTCTCAATCTTCCACCCGAAGAGCTTACTGTAGAATTTCTTGAGCTTCTCCACGTCGTCAGCAGGAATCTCGAAGTGCACAATCGTATGATCTACCATTCTCCGCACCTATCGATTGGTATTGTGAAATACGCATAAAAGGATTTGGAACACACTGTGTGACCAGTCTACCTCTCTCCGATCCCCAGTTCTTTCAGGTTTCCTTGTTTTTCCATTCACTCCGCAGCTTTGCAGCCAGCTTGCCACCCTCAAGAATCAGCGCTCCGCTAAAACCACACTTTCCGCATTCCCATAAAGACCAAAACTGAGGAAGCCCAGAAAACATCTGTTGACCCACATTTTGGGACAAAACTTTGCCTCTTTCAAACGCACATCACCCATAGGCTCTTCGCATCTTACGTTTTCTCAGCATTTTCTTCTTTGGAGGCTTTGGTCTCTGAACACGTTAAGCATCTCTCACTGCCAAGGCAAACACCTAGATGAAATATGTACCCACAGATATCTCCCTTTACGTTTAAATTACGCGACAAAGCAATTGATTTCACATCTTGGCCACAATTAGACCGTTCCAAGAGTGTCACGGTGTAGGCGCTTATCTGAGTGATGCTATTGTGATTATCGTGAGAGGCGCCATGAGACTTAGTGTGAAACCACTTGTGAAAGCTGTTATCAGAGCGTCTGACCCGCAATAGCGTACTATTACAGGAAGCGTCGTGTCCATGGTTGTGGCGCCGCCTAACGCTATGGGCGCGTACTTGTCAACTCTGACCATCACGGATACGGTGATTATCGTCAGCAATTCTCTCAAGAAATTGACCATGAAGCCTAACGCGCTCCATTCTGGCCCAAACATCTGCCCCATCAATGGACCAGCCAAAGTGTACCAGCCGTAACCAGCAGACACAGCGGCTGAAGCATACAAGTCAATGCGCAGTAACAATCCGCTGACGATTCCGCCTACGATGCTTCCCAAGGCAATGGTCATCGGAAGAACCAAAATCCTCAATCCAGCCCTTTTTATCTTGACCGGAGCTTCTTTGTCTGCGCCGAGAGCGAAGCCCATGACAAACAGCAGAAAAATAAGGCAGGCATTGAACAAGTAATACGACACGAAACGATTAGGAAAAACGTCACCAAGTCTGCTGTTTGAATAGCCTACGATTGTTCCACAAGCAAGCGCAGCCAAAATGTACTTTATCATTCCAACCTCACCACTTTCCTAACTACCTTTACGAAAACAAGACTGAAGAAAACGGTTAAAGAAACAATGACGAGAGCGTTCGCACCAACTGTTGGCATGGAAGTCAGTAGAGCATTGTCTGAGCCAATGTTGAAACCCATGAGAAAAATCAGCGCAATAACGGCTACAAAAGTGACCCTACCTAGGTTAACGTGCTTCCTTTCTCGCCACAAATAGCCTAAGCCAATCCCGAAGACTAGTGCAATCACAAAACTGACAATCATCAGGTCAAACATTGTTCAACACCAAGGAGCATGTTAACTTGACATTCTGTTCAGAATGAATTTAATTCTTCCCGGAAAGAAGATGAGGATGGACGGAGAAACCTTTTCGATCCTGAACCTCAAGCTAGGCTTCTTCGAAGAACTCTTCTGCTTTCGGCGGAGTCGGCGGCAAACCTCTGCGCTCACGTATCTGCTTTATGATTTCACCCTGCAACTGCTCCGGAACAAAAGCCCATCTGCTAAACTGAGTAGCCCAGAATGCTCTGCCCTGCGTTGATGACCGCAGTTCTTCTGCAAGTCCAAATGATTCTGCAACGGGCATTTCAGCCTTGACAACGATCATTTCCTCCTCGTTTATCATGGTCAAGATCTTGCCACGTCTCTTCTGCACTATCGCTATGACATTGCTCACGAACTCGTTTGGGACCTTGCATTCAAACGATATGAGAGGCTCCAACAATTTTGGGTCGCTCAGTAGGAAAGCGCACCATATCGGCCGCCAAGTCATCGGGAGCACCTGTGCTGGGCCTCTATGGACAGGGTCTTCATGAACAGTCACATCTTCCAAGTTGACTTTCAGGCCGTATGCAGGATCCTTAGCTAGCACTGACGTGTTCACGGCTTCGCTGAACCCAGACCTAATGTGATCGATGATTTCGTCAACATACTGCCTTCCTTTAATTCTATTCACAAGTATGTTGTTGCCTTCGATGGACACGAAGTTGCGCGCATCCTCAGTAGACCAGCCGAATCCTTTGAGGGTCTTTTGTCTCTCTTCTCGGGTCTGCATTTCACTTATTTTTCCAGACCTGATCGCATCAAGCACGTCTTCAGGCAATTTCTCCATCGTAATCCAAAGCTTGTTGTGCTTGTTGGGGCTTTTACCCATTACAGCTGGTCCCCGGTAATCGTGACTAATGGTTTCACGGTAAATCACGATAGGTTTGCTAGTTTTCACTTTTAGACCTGCTTCTTGCATTCTGTAAGCTGTAATTTCAAGGTGCAGTTCGCCCATACCGCTCAGGAGGTACTCGCCGCTCTCCTTATTGATCAGGAAGTGCAGGTTAGGGTCCTCGGTAGTCAGTTTATGCATAACCTTGTCGAAAAGCGGCAGGTCTTTGACATCCGCAGGCTCAATTGCCACAGTAACCACTGGGTCTGAAACGTATTTCAACCCTTCAAAAGCATGGGTCTCCACATCCAGTTCTGCAACAGTCTCCCCAACATGGATTGACGGCAAACCTGAAATTGCAGCGATATTTCCTGCTGGAACCTCGTCGATGATTTCTCTGTCCGCAGCCATACTCATGTAGACCTGTTGGATCGTCCCTTTCTGGTGGCTATTCAAGAGGTCCACCACCTTCCCCTTTTCTACTGTTCCGCTGAAAACGCGGCCTATGGCAATAATGCCGCTATGAGTGTCTACCTCAATCGTTGTTACGCACATTAGAAGTGGGCCGGCTGGGTCAACCTTCGCCATAGATTTGCCAACCACACTGTTTGGGTCTCCAGGCCAAATCTGGCTCTGCCTGTATGGCTGAGCTTGGAATGGGTTTGGCAATTGCTCAACAAACATGTCCAGTACGGGTTCATGCAAAGGCGCCTTCTTGCTTAAAGCATCAACTTTTCTTCCCACATCTTCGTATTCGCCCGTATACGCGTCAATAATATCCTTGAACGATATGCCTTTTGCTTTCATGTGTGGCAGGTTCAGGCCCCACTTGTGAAGGGCGGAACCAAACGCTACGCGCCCGTCTTCGACTGTGACTTGCCAGTCCTTCTTGTGTTCTGGCGGCGCATGCTTCTCGATTAGATTGTTTATTCTGAGGATGACCTTCGCAAACTTGCGCTGAATTTCCTCAGGGGTCAGTTTTATCTCTTTAATGAGTCTGTCAACCTTGTTTATGAATAGTATCGGTTTGACTCTTTCGCGAAGGGCCTGCATCAGAACGGTCTCCGTCTGCGTCATAGGGCCCTCAACAGCATCCACAACCACAAGGGCGCCGTCAACGGCACGTAGACTTCTCGTGACTGCGCCGCTGAAATCTATGTGTCCGGGCGTGTCAATCAAGTTGATCAAGTATTCTTTCTCTTTCAGAGTGTGTACTAAGCTGATGTTTGAGGCGAACACGGTCATTTGCCGTTTTTGCTCAAGTACCCAAGAGTCGAGAAAGAGTTTCTGGCCTGCGGTTTTCTCGCTGATGATTCCTGCTGCTGCCAGAAGGCTGTCCGAAAGAGTTGTTTTGCCATGATCCACGTGAGCTATGATGCTTGTGTTCCTGACCATTTCCTGGTCATGCATCAACTTTACAATTTCTTCAACTTGCCTATAACGTCCCATAACTAGACCTTCCCAAGACTAAGATTGGCTCTTTGAACACGAGTTTTCATGGTGATTTGAAGCATTCCAAATTTCCACTGCTCAAAGCGAGCGACATTGAAATGAAAAATGAAGCCTATTAACTTTATGCAAACCATTCCCGTGTTGTCTGCTAAGAGTTTGAGGTTTCAAGTTGCGATTCGACAATGCTCAGCCTGTTTCGGTCTGTAAGAATCAACAATATGCAGAGTCTGGCGTTCACCAACAGTCCCTTTGATTTCTTTATTCATTCCATGAGTGCAATCAGTTTCTCTGCAGTTTCCTTGTCGATGTAGAAACCTGCCCTTGCCAATCTTCTCTTGCCTAATTCCATCAGTAGGTCACTACATGAAAGCGGCTTTGTCGCTTCATGCAGGTTTTTGAACCTGATGAAGGCAACTTTCTCTCGGCACTTGATGAAAGCTTCATATTGCCCTTTCGAGTCCAAGGCTGACTCGTCGCCATGTTCTGCCCACAGTTCTAGAGCATTTCCGGCTTTCAGCTCAACGAATTCGGCATAACCAGCAACTTGACCCATGGGTTTGGTAACATAAAACAAGATCAACGCCGTATTCTTTGGATGGGCTCGCCCAGTTTTGACGTAAGAATGGATCATTTTTCCTTGCTGGTGGCGGTTCTGAAATCGTTTCCACCACTTGCCTTGAATCATCATGACATAGGCATATCGACCAAGCACGTTAACATCCATCCCAGTAATAATTCGGTTTACGACTTTAAGATTTTTCGTTCCGATTGACCTAAATCCAAGTCGTTGTCATCGTAGACCGAAACGTCGATAACATTCTAAAACACACAAAGCGCGTCTGATAGCTTTGGTGCGGATGATTCAAATGCAAAACCTAGAAAAGAACATTGGCACAGACCGGAAAGCACGCCGTCATAGCTTACCCAGCTGAAAGCATCAACGAGAGGATTCCTGCTCCAGAAATCTAACTATTCAGCTTTTCGTGGGATCGTTTTTGAAATGGTGATTTATTTTGAAGGATGCTGCTGCCCGTTCTATTGATAATGTTCTTGAAGAACTCGAAACCTCTCGCGGTGGGTTGACCAGCGAAGAAGCA
>CAZCRE010000036.1:0-7650 GCA_964501075.1 uncultured Candidatus Bathyarchaeia archaeon | reverse complement strand
GAAGAAGCAAGAAAGTGGTTTGAAAGAAACAGAAAGAGTCACACCGCTTGACCTAAAGAAAATGCAAATCTCGCAGTTGCCTCAAATGAATGTGACAAGTAGCTATTGCCCGCCAGTCTCTCCCACAACACAACAGCTTTGCCAATCTGTGGTTTTGTAGAAAGATCCTATGGCCCGCAACTGTCTCATTCATCAAATATCATCACCAGCTTTTTATGAAAAACTGGCTATCTTCTTAGTGATGTCGGGAAAAGAGTTCTTCGAGAAGCGCTACGAAAAGCTCGGTTGGAAATACAGGGATGTTAACCCGAGACAAGCTATCAGAATAAACGTTGCGAACTCTGAACCTAGAGACATCGTAGAACGACTTGAATCTCGAGGGATAGAGGTAGAAGCTATTCCTTTTCTTGAGAACGGTTTTTGGGTTTGCAATTCAAAGCTAAGTGTCGGAGCCACACCAGAGTATTTGCTAGGTCGGTACTCCATTCAAGAGGCAGCTGCTCAGATTCCAGTCTCCCTGTTCACTGAAGCAAAGCATCGGATTATGCTTGATGCCTGCGCTGCTCCAGGCGGCAAAACTGTTCAACTAGCCGATCAGATGCGGAACACGGGCGTGTTAATGGCTTTAGACGTTGAAAAGCGAAGACTAGCCGCTTTGGCAAACCATCTTGAGCGCTGTCACGTCAAAAACGCTGTGGTGTACGAGATGGATGCAAGGCAAGTCTCCAAGCTGAACGTGAAATTTGACGGTGTACTCCTTGATGTTCCTTGCTCAGGCAACGCGGCAACAGACAAGGACTGGTTCAGAAGGCGAACGATCGATGATGTTAAACGAAATGCTGAACTTCAAAAGGAGATATTAGCAGAAGCCACCAAAGTGCTGAAAGACAATGGCGAATTGATCTATTCAACTTGCTCTCTTGAACCAGAAGAGGATGAGCTAAACGTTGATTGGGCAATAAAAACACTTGGTCTTGAGACTGACCGGATCGACTGCTATGGAGAAAAGGGGTTGATCAACGTTTTCGGGAAAGAACTCGATGGTTCAATAGAAAACTGCAGAAGAATATGGCCCGGCAAAACGCAAGGTTTCTTTGCGTGCAAGCTTAGAAAAAGAGTGGCTCGAAAATGAAACTGATAAATGACTTCGCGCACCGGTTCAACGTGAGCCTGAGCATAGATGAGAGCCTAGTGATGGAAAAACGAAACCGGTATTTTCTTCTAAACGCAAAGCTGAAAGGACTGATTTCAAAGGATTTCTTCTATGCTGGAATCTATCTTGGGAAAGCCAAGAACAGGATTTTCTTTCCAAGCTTCACATTGCTGAACATGATCGCGGAGAAAGACAAGGCAAACAAGACGACAATCAATAGAAAGGCCGAGTGGCTTTTCGTCTGCGGAAGAGACCTGCTCAAACAAGGAATAATAAGTATCGCGGGTTCCAGAGGAAAAGGGACATGCACTCTGGTTCTGAATGAACGTGGCGAGTGTTTAGGGTTTGGCAAGATAATAGCTAATCTAGACGAAGCGAAGGATGAACACGCTGCCATCGTAAAGAACATTTCAGACATAGGCGATTTTCTACGTAGAGAAAGGTAAACGTGCAAGGGGAGCGGAAAGGAGGATCATATACCCTTTCCTGTTATGAGTGCTAGGATTGGAGGTTCATATGATGGAGGATCAGCTCGATAATTGAAAAAGAATGAAGCATGGTGTTTCAGTCGATTTCCAAGTCCTTCATGAAACGCTTCTGCAGTTCAACGATTTCAGTGCTGTTCTTCACATTTGCATAGTTTTCGAGCCTTTCACGATTTATCTCGATGAAAGTGTGTCCCCACTTGAAAATGGACAGCAGTTGTTCTGCTTCTTCTTTGAACCCTGCGATATAAAGCGCCGCATCCAAAGCCTCCACTGTGGAAAGCTTGGTTGGTTTGCCAAAGTTGACTGGATTCCCAGCTATTAAGAAAGGCAGACAACGAGACGTCCCTCTAACACGCGAAGGCAACACTTCCATCGCGTGCTCCCAGCTGCAGTCCAAAGCCACAAGCCCAAACTCTTCAAGCCTCTGTCTATCTGCTGGAGAAAACGCGATTTCAGAGAACGGGTTGAGCACAATGGCTCTTTTAGGCAAGAATCGGATCTGAGAGACGATGCGTGCAAGCCCATGACGGCCAAGCTTCAAGGCCGTGCATTTTCTTGGATCGCACTGCCCTGCCTGATAAATAATGATCCTAACTCTTTTCTCCACTTACCCCTCGCACCTGCAAATGGCTCATGGGATCATCGAATGCCTTTGGAATCCAATCGATTAGGTCGCCTGCAACCATGTGATAACCTTTCTCTCTGAAGACGAAGTCGCCAGCCGCACCGTTAACGAAGGCTCCGGCAACAGCGGCCTCGAACGGCTCAATTTTCTGGGCTAAAAGCGCTCCAACTACTCCTGAAAGCACGTCTCCTGTTCCGCCCACGGTCATGCCAGGATTGCCGGTAAAATTGAGCTTGAATCGTTTACCATCAGAGACTATGTCGACAGCTCCCTTCAAAAGTATCACAGCATCAAGTTCCGCCGCATTTTTGTACACGTCGGCAATCTTCTGGTCTAGGTCTTTGGGCAGTGTTTTTCCGGTCAGTATGGCATACTCTCCAGCGTGGGGTGTCAGCACTACAGGTATTTTGAGTTTTCTTTTGTAAGCTGCAAAAGCCTTCAGTCCATCCGCGTCCAAGAGCAATGGCTTTCGTGAATTTTCGACGAGCGAAATCAGCGTCTTGACAGCTTTCGAAGTTTCAGGGTGCAACCCCAGACCAGGTCCGATGACAACCGCATCAACTTTCTCGATGCTTGATTTGAGTTCAGCGACGTTGTCAGAGTTCAGACGTGTTCCTTCTAGCTTTATAGTTATCAAGTCCGGCGACATTGAGGATATCGCATAGGCCGTTTTCTCTGGTGCAGCAAGGTAAACTAGGTCAGCGCCTGTGCGCATCGCACCAAGAGCCACAAGAGTAGGCGCACCAGAGTATGTTTCACTGCCACCGATGATTAGCAAACGGCCGAAATCGCCTTTGTGGGACGCTGAGGGACGCTGTCTCCTAACTGCCAGAACGTCGCCTGGGCCTGCAAAATTCTCGAATTCTCTGGGTAACCCTATTTGCTTCACGACAAGTTCGCCTACGTATTTCTTAGCGTTCTCAAATCCGCTCTTGATTCGATGAAAAGTTATTGTCAGGTCAGCCTTCACTGCGTCACCCAATATTCCTCCCGTGTCTGAGTCGATCCCTGTCGGTACATCCACCGCGATTTTGAACGCTTTAGAGGCATTGATTGTTTTGACGAGATCGAGAATAAGTGGTCTCAGTTTTCCTTTGGTGCCGATGCCCAACAATGCGTCGATCATTATTTCTGTGGTTATCTTCGGTATTAGAGTGCTGTCGTAGACTTCGCAGATTGGAACTGCATCTTTCAATGATCGTATGGCATTCCAGTTTTCCAAGGCGGCTTTGTCGGCTATTTCATCAGGCTTTCCTGCAAGTACGACATTGGTTTTGAAGCCGAGTGAGAGCAGATGTCTTGCTGCAACGAACCCGTCGCCGCCATTTCCGCCTAAACCGCAGAAAACGGTGATTGACTTGTCTGTTTTGAATCTTGAGGCAACTTCTAGAGATACTTGATGTCCAGCGTTTTCCATCAATTGCAGTCTTGACACTCCAAAGTATTCCGCGTTCAGTTCTATGGCGCGCATTTCGCGGCCTGTAATTGGGGTTCCGGTGGTGGGTCTTTTCATATGTTAGCCCAACAATCCAGTACTGTGGGTTGAAGATGGAATTATGCTTTTTGAGTTTATCCTTGATTAAGTATGCAAATCCCTCGCGCTTCTTAGTCGAAGGGTGCAAACTGTATGTAGCAAAGTATTTTAATATTCAGAGATAGATGTAGGTGTGGAGATTTAAATGCCAAAAGCATTTGTGCTAATAAACACGGAAATAGGCGCAGAAGCAGACGTACTGGGTCAACTGAAAAAAGTCGAAGGTGTAGGAAAGGATAATGCTTTTGCCGTCTACGGAGTCTACGACATTGTTGCGATGGTTCAAGCCGACACTATGGATAAGCTGAAAGACACAGTGACTTGGAAAATCAGAAGACTTGACAAGGTTAGATCAACGCTGACAATGATAGTTGTTGAGGACGCTTCGGGATCGCGTAAATAGCCTTCAATCTCCCTTTTTATGCTTGCCTAGCTGGATGAACACGGTTTAGGCTTTTCTATCTTGGTTAAGGAAGTTTTCATGCAATATTCTTAAATCGAGTTATGACGTAGGTTTTTCCATGCATGAATGGGCTTTGGCTGAAGCAGTGATTGCTGCGGCTTCTGAAATTGCGGACAAAGAAAAATTGAAGGAAGTCACCGAGGTCAAAATAAGGGTTGGTGAGCTGCAGCAGATTGAACAGGACATTTTTCAGTTTGCCCTATCTCAGTTAAAGTCTGGAAAATTCAAGAATACAAAAATGCAGATCAGGACGACGAAGGCCGAGCTGAAGTGCCGTGCGTGTGGACACAGATGGTTTTTTGAAAGGGAAAAGTTGGATGCGAGTGTGGCTGAAGCTATACATTTTGTTCCTGAGGTTGCGCACACATACATCAAGTGTTCGAAGTGCGGCAGTCCTGACTTTGAGGTAGTTGAGGGCAGGGGAGTCTGGCTTGAAAGCGTAAAAGGAGTGAGATGAGTCGATGGTTGACCCGCGAACGAGCATAATAAGTGTAAGATTGGGGAATGTTGGCAGGATCGTTGCTGTTTCAAGCGGCAAGGGCGGCGTGGGTAAGAGTCTCGTTGCTTCGACTCTTGCGTTGGCATTGACTAAGCAAGGTTATGAAGTGGGCTTGTTTGATTTGGATTTCACGAGTCCATCAACGCACGTCATTCTCGGCATTGAGGGCGTGCAGCCGAAGGAGGATAAGGGCATCGTTCCGCCTGTAGTCAATGGTTTGAGGTACATGTCGATTGTCTACTATTCGGGTGATTACGCGTCGCCATTGAGGGGCGCGGATGTTTCAAACGCTTTGATCGAGTTGCTTTCGATCACAAGATGGGGGAAGCTGGATTTTCTGGTGATAGACATGCCGCCTGGAATAGGCGATGCAACATTGGACTTGATTCGATTGATCAAGAACGTCGAGTTTCTGGTGGTGACGACCTCTTCACAGTTGGCCTTCGAAACCGTTCGAAAACTGTTGAAATTGCTGAAGGAGTTGAAAGTTCCAGTAGCTGGTGTCGTGGAAAACATGAAAATGGGAGACTCAAAGAACATTCAACAGCAAACACGAAAGCTGGGACTGAGCTTTCTGGGGGAAATTCCATACGACACGCAAGTTGAAGAAGCGATAGGCAACAAGAACAGGCTTGCGAGCACTGTGTTTACCAAGAAAGTTGAAGAAATCGCATCAAGAATCTGCCGACTTATACCATGACCCAGATGGGCTTTCAATTCCCTCTTAAGGAATCGTTAGCTTGAATCATGCGAGGTCTTACTCTTCCTGCTAGATGCCTAGGTTCACAAATATGCCAGTTAATATCCCAGTGGCTATTGTAAGCAGTATAGCTATGACTAGATGTTTTCGCATTATGTGCGATTCCATGTTTTTCCCCGCGTCTATCGTAACAATTGCATTGTTAATCTTCGCAGGTGTAACTGCGCTTGCGATGCCACCCGCAACTGCGTGGCTGCTATAAACAGTCATGAACCCAGAGTCGCTCAGTCCGATGTTTTCGGAGGCGGTCTTCTGAATCTTGAGGAAAAGCACGTTAGAACTCGTTTCTGAGCCACCAACAATTGCGCCAAACAAGCCGAGATAGGCTGCCACGAAGATGTATCCGGCGCCGAAGATTGATGCCAGAGTCGCGCCCAGAATCACGTTCATGTTAAGAGTTGAGTCTGGAAGACCCAATTTACCCCCTATGATGCTCCTTGCAGAGAAGGCCATAACGTAAGAGATCGAGAAGTAAAGACCATACGTCAGAAAAGGACCGAGAAAACGTCTGAGCCACAATTTCGATGCAGCCTTGACTTGTTTTCTTGTGGGGCGGAGCGTGAGCAAAGACACTAGTACCGAAACGAATATCCAAGTGTAGATTTGAGAGAACACCTTTAGATCAACGCTTTGGTCAGCGAATATCGTAATTCTGTCAGCGCCTCCGAGAGCGTTGTGGAGTCGCTCGTCTATCTGTGGGATACTTACGATTGAGGCAAGAATGGTTAACGCTATCCATGGAGAGAAAGAACGCCAGACTTCCTTGCGCGTCGGGTAGTCAACTGTCCTTGGTTCCTGAGTTGCGTGGGTCTTGAGTTTCTGATAGATATATAGCGAGGCCATGGCGCACAGTCCGGCTGCGACGCCGACTATTCTCAGTGGGACATACTCCACTCCGGTGAGGTAGTCAAGCGAAGTAGCTCCTAAACAAGCAAGAGCCAGCGCCAAACCACATATCAGCGCTGGAATGGCTCCTTTTCGCATGGACTTTTTCCCTCCGACTAGCCATAGGATAGCAAAGGCGAAGCCCGTGGAAACTAGTGGTAGAAAAATGGCGATCTTGAATGCGAAGGCTAGGGCGTTGATCATGATTGGTGGCTGCATCTGCGCACCTACTTGTACTGGAAGAGTTATCGGAATAGAAAGCAGTGAGAAGCTTGTCGTTGGATCATAACCTAGAACGGCAATTGCGACGGCCGCTGATGGACTGAAGCCCATGGTCACTAGTAACGGTGGAAACAGGGCAGGTGTAACTACGCCTAGGCATGATAGGAAAGAGCCAAAGCCTATGCCGATGTATAGAGCCTGAACTTCGTTGCCAACGACTTGTCGCTTGATGACTTTCGACACTGTTTGAAGTGCGCCTGTCTCTCGCATAAGAAAAACCATCAACATCGTGACTGCTACAGAGATGGAAATTCCAAAACTTGACATGAACCCCAACACTGATGCACCCAGTGCCACCTCAGGCGGTGTGCCGAACTGAAACACTGCCAAACCAATAGTCAAGACTAAGCCCACGATCGCCATGGTCAAACCGCTTTGTCGCAGAAAAGCAACACCGAACAGAACCACCAAGAGTGGAAATAGTGCCAGCAGGAATCTTGAGGGGGCAGTTTGTCCGTGCATGGCAACGATGAATGCGGCAACTCCGAACACGAAAAGTGCAGCCAGCGACAATGCTGAGACGGCTCTTTGCTTCAACCGACACCACCATAGACTGTTTGTGGAGTTGGCGCAGCATGCTAATAAATCTTGATTGTGACCATTTCGTCACGTTTGCAGCACAAACTTGCGTCTCAGCTAATTGCCGGCATTGAAGAAAACTCAGCGCAAGTAGTTCGTCAACAGGTAGCCTATGAAGGCGAAAAACAGAAAGCAAAGAATCCTTAAGCCCTTCTCAAGCGTCTTCTCAATGCTCCTGTCATGATCGGTCTTGTCCAATCAGCACGCCTCTGCTTATTCAATAGAAACCGTTAAGGGAAAGGCTTTATGAATCGGAAATAAGTATTCAAAATGCCCCTAGGAACTTGAGACAGAAAGAATCATCTGGGCTCGTAGTCTAGTTTGGTAGGACGTCGCCCTCACGCGGCGAAGATCCCCGGTTCGAATCCGGGCGGGCCCACCA
>CAZCRE010000035.1:2711-13109 GCA_964501075.1 uncultured Candidatus Bathyarchaeia archaeon | reverse complement strand
CCCTGTCTTTCTTGATGGCCACCGACATCATTCGACGCTGGTAATCAAAAGGAATCTCGTCAGTCTTCGCATAGAGGTCAAGGCCTTCCTTTCCTCCATTCGCGATGGCATACTCCCAGATCGCAGCATCCATCGGATTTCCAGTTATATGATCATTGACAACTGCCGAATTGCACAGCAAAGAATATGGCAGGATCCGTGGATCTATCCTTTGATCAAGCGAGGAGAATTCTTTAAGAGTGATTTTTCCATCTGTAAGCGTCCCAGTCTTGTCAGTACAGAGCACGTTCATGTTTCCAAGGTCCTCTATCGAGACCAGACGTTTCACAATAACCCTCAGTTTCGACATTCGCCTCGCTCCTTGCGAGAGACTGATCGTCACAATGGCGGGCATGAGCTCAGGAACCAGACCAATAGCTATTGCCAAGGAGAATAGGAGAGAATCAATTATTGGATGGCCGACGATTGTGTTTAACGCGAAGATCCCTATCGTAAGGGCAAAAGTGAGTGTGAGAAGCATGTTTCCATATTTCTTGATGCCCCTTTGAAACTCAGTTTGAGGATGTGAACGAGCCAAGCTCTTTGATATCGAACCGAACTCGGTGTTCTTCCCGGTGGAAACAACAACACCATAGCCACTTCCATGGGCTACAACTGTGCCCATGAACAAAAAGTTCGTCAACTGTTGCGGCGTTGGTTGTTGGATGACTAAATTTTCGGTGGTCTTTTCAACCGGAAACGACTCCCCCGTCAGCGTCGCCTCGTTGGTCAGGAGGCCTTTAGACTTCACTATTCTCATGTCAGCTGGAACTATGTCTCCAATACTAACAGCAACTAAATCTCCAGGAACTATGAATCTCGAGTCAATCTCCACAGACTTGCCATCTCTTGTGACAAGGGCTTTGAAAGATACACTGTGCCGCAGATTTTCAACAATTTTCTCGGCCTTGTATTCGTTATAGAACCCCAAAATGATGCTGATGGCGATCATAGAAATTATTATTACAGACTGCTTCAGTTCAGCGAATAAACCGGCTACAACTGCTGCTGCAATTAGAATTGCAAATATCGGATTCTTAAACTGTCTTAAGAGAATCTGAATTCCGCTAAAAGCATGACGCGGTAACTCATTATACCCAGACGTCTTCAGCCGATTTTTCGCTTCTTGCTCGGATAATCCATGTTCTGTAGTTCCGAGGTCTTCATAAACACGTTTAGGCTCCATTGACCAATAATCTTTCTTTAGAGCATTTGTTTTTTGGCCTGCCGTGGATTTGAATCCGCCTCAGAATTGTCTCTCACGGTAGGTTTCTATCGCTTATAGGTCTTTCGTCAAATCCATTTAGCCCAAATGGGCAGGGTCTAGCAATCTGCAGGCTCTTCATGAACATCGATTCTGGTAATCTTGGGGTATGCTTTCTTTATTTCTTGCTCAAGTCTACTGGAAACCTTGTGAGCCTTTTTTATCTCGATGTTTGGGTCAAAAATGCAGCTCAGCACTATGTGCAGAACGTCCCCGACTCTTCGAATCTTTATTCTCAAAACGCTTTTGATTTCAGGGAAGCTGTTTGCCAAGTGCTGAATGTATGATTCGAGTTCTGTTTCAACCCCGGTTTGTTCTCTGAGGATGCGCTCTGTGGCCGATTCAATATGGATTGTGATCTCGGTAATTTTGGGAGATGCCTCTTTTATCTTCCTCTCAACCTCATCTGAGACATCGTGGGCTTGCTTCACGGTCATGTTTGCGCTTACTTCAAGGTGGAGGTCAACGCCTAATTTTCCGTCGATCTTCTGAATGTGAATGTTGTGAGCGCCTCTAGAACCCTGTGTTCCTTCGGCGATTTCTTTAATAAGGTTCCAGATGTTTTGGTGGCCATTCCCAACTGGCTCAGTATGAATAGTTACCCTCGCGTTTGGAACAGTGCTCCTGACTTCACTTTCGATGTTGGAAGCGATCCTATGAGTCTCTTCGAAAGTGAGGTTGTTGTCAAGCAAAACGTGCATCTCTACGTAAGCTCTTTTTCCCGTATTGTGCACGCTTAGCTGATGATAGCCCTTCACGTCTTTTATTGCGTCGATTTTTTTCTTAACAATCTGCATGATTTCTTTCTCTGAACGCTCAACCAATGGAAGAGGCATAGTTGGGACCTCACTTACATACGGATTGCCACGGAATATATTTATTATCATTGCGCTAGTCAAACGGCTTTTGCTTAGAAATTGCCCTTGTTGAGGTAAGAGTATAAAATACGTTTGAAACGCCTTTTGATGGGCTTGCCCCCATAAGTCTGAATCCGGGTCCGACTCATTGAAGACACTGACTTAATTAGGTCTATACAGGTTTTCGCGTAAATTCAAAATCTGAGGATGATGCCGAATTTGGGGGCGCTCCCTTTTTGGGGGTCAATCCCCTCCGAGATGGCCTTGGGATGACCGAATGCGGCCTTCAAAAATTCCATGAATCGGGCACTTGGCCATAAAATAAACAAATTCTCCTTTCCGAGAGCATTCTGGGCAATAGCGCGCTGCCTGCATTTTGTTATGCGGCATAATCTTTGCCTCCGTTATCGTTTGAAACATTCATGTTTGATTGAGCTGAATTACCTACTTCCAAATCGCAGAGCTTACCGAGAGCATCGGTTAGCTTCCGCAAGTTGCCATTGATCTTCTCCAAGTCGTAGCTCACTGAGTCAAGCTGACCCTCAACCTTCTTCAGCCGCTCAGGCATCAACAAATACTTAACCGTAGCGTCACGCCCAAGATGGTCAATCTCACCTTCATCCTCACCCGGACTATCATCAATAACACGTTTCGGAGTACTAACCGTGAAATACTGATTAAGCAGCTGAGCAACAGGATCATCCACCCCAAGCTCATGACGCTTGTTGATTTCGCCCTTACCAAGCACACAACCATATTTGCTCGTTAAGCCCTGAGACATGCGATCAGCCAGGTTCTTCGCCAAAGTCACCAACTCGCCAGGACTACGCCCATAAAGCGTTTCCACATGAACAATCCAAGACGATGTCGTCTTACGTACCTCTTCAAGTGTCTTAGCAAAGGCAGTATGGAACTCGTCACTTTCAAAGGCTTCTCTGTCTTCGCTGCGTGGAAGACGCAACTACGGTCGGTCGGATATCAAAAGCTAAATCTCTGAATGCGCGTTTTTCCAGTAGGTGACTTGCTTGACTGAGAGAGCCGGAATTGGTAGACTTGTGGAAAACCCTTTCAAAAGGAGCGGTAAGGTCTTGGTGAGCAAAGTCAACTCGGAGGAAAGACACTTAAAAGATGACGTTTTGAGGGCTGTGGATCTAGTCGGTGGCTTCGATAAGATCGTTAAAAAGGGCGATGAAATATTGTTGAAACCCAATTTCAATAGTGGCGATGCTCCACCCGGTTCGACCGATCCAGATTTTGTTGACGCCATTATCACTTTGTTGTATGAGCATGGAGCAGGTAGGGTGATTGTCGGGGAGTCTTCGATGATGTCGCTTTCTACCCGAAAAGTTTTCGAAGAGACTGGGATGATGCACAAGGCGGAGCAAGCTGGCGCCGAGGTAGTGTTTTTTGATGAAGGAAAATGGGTTAAGGTATCCACAGGCGGCAAGTATCTTGGGAGTGTCAGTCTGCCGGACAGCGCTTTAAGAGTAAACAAGCTTGTTTATGCTTGCGCGATGAAGACTCACAAGTGGGCAAAATTCACACTGAGCCTTAAACTGGCTGTGGGTTTCATGAAACCCAGCGAAAGGGTGCAGCTACATATGAGGCATTTGGAGGAGAAGATAGCTGACCTGAACTTGGTTGTCCATCCATGCCTAATAATCATGGATGGGAGGGTTTGCTTCATTTCAGGCGGTCCGGCTTGTGGCGAGAGGCGAAATCCCAATCTCATGCTCACTTCTGGGGACCGCGTGGCTCTAGATGTGGAGGCAATAAAGACAATTCAAGGCTTCGCTGGCAACAGCCTAACTGATGATCCTCGGAACTATACTCAGATCCGGCGAGCAGCGGAATTGGGTTTGGGCGTCAAGCAAGAGACGGATTACGAGGTCGTTAGTTCACCCAATTGAAATTGCAGTTATGTGCTATATCATTTCAGCTTCTCGAAATGAATAATGTAAACTAGTTGGCTCTCGTCCCATTCCTCATAGACTTCTTGCCACTTTTGCTTGAACTCTTCCAACATATCGTAGCCCTCATTCTTTGCATCATCTTCATTGAAGTATCTCAGTCGTTTCCTTTCTATGGATACTATCCTCAAATCTGCAAAACGAGGTTCTTGTATCACGGCATGAACCGTCGCCCCGATTTTCATTTTAGAGTCAGGAATCGTGGTTCTAGAAGTCTGAGTCTTCTTGCCTTGAAGTATCTTCTGTTTGTCATCGGACAGGAATTGAAGATCACTAGGCGCTTCAACCACTTCCTCAATGACCTCCTCAAGGGGTCGTTTTGGTTCAAGAGCGGCTTTTTCAATGACCTGAGCCCTTTCTTTCATTGGAAGCCGCTTTTCCGCCAGCTTCTTTATTACTTCCACCTGTCTTTCTGGTTCCTTGATGACACGGCTAGCCTTGACTGCGGTTAGGTAGTCGATTTTTCCTTCAGGAATGTCGCCTGAAACTGTGGAAGGAGCTACTAGTTTTTGAACTTCTTCGGGAACCACTTCAACGGTCTTTAACCAAAGAGAAACTGCATCAGTGCTAACTCCGATTTTCTCGGCAATAGCGGTTCGAGAGGGGTATTTTTCAGGGCATTCGTCTAATAGGTATTTGCAGACTTTTCCTTTCTCAACTGCGTTGAGATCTTCCCTCTGAATGTTCTCAATCAGGTTTAATTGGACCACTTCGTCATCACTGTACTCTCGCACGATCGCAGGTATCCTTTTGAGGCCTGCCTGTTGTGACGCTCTGTATCTTCTCTCCCCAACGACCACTTCAAACTCGCTGTCAACGGGTCTGACGATTATTGGTTCCAGCAAACCTACTTCTTTGATGCTTTCGGCAAGTTCGTTTAGGCGCTCTATGTTCACCTCTAGTCTGGGGTTGAGCCTGCTTGGACGAATCTTGTCAAGTTCGATTTCCTTTATTGTACCTATTGCCAAATCCAACACCAGAACTGTTCAATCTTAATTCAGCCCGTTTCTATTTAAGAGTAATCAGATTCCACCTATTTCTATTAACTACCTTTATTAGATGGGAAGCCTCTCTTATCTCGGAGACAATGGAAATGGTAAAACGGAAAAACAGACAACTAAAAGATGAAATCTCAGAGCTAGAAACCAAAGAGCCAACGGTCAAAGAATGGTTATCCGAATTCGGCAATGAGATCACGCGTTACAAGTACGCTGATAGACTACTAAAGTTTTTCCAAGACACCAAATTCACGGTCGCCGATTTGCAGAAGCGGGAACCGAAAGAAATAAAGCACATTCTTATGCAGTACCAGAGTGAACAGCAAAAGGCGAACATACCTCAAAACAGCATCTTAGCAACTATCACGGCAGTCCGTTCTTTCTGCAGCTCTCTCGATAAACCGATAAAGTTCAGGAAGGGCCAGCTCGGAAAATTGCAGGCAGACACCTCTAGCCACGTTTTCAGCAACGGCGATCTGAGAACAATCTTTGAAATCGGCAACGTGGTTGAGAAGGCCATAATCGCGACTTCAGCCAGCCTCGGCTGGGAGATCTCTGCGTTCCTAGAATTAGAGCGCGACAAGGTTTCGAGGCTCATCGCACACGCCAAAGCCAACAGCGAGGAATTCATCTTTTTCGAAGATACGCGGCAGAAAACAGGTGTCAGCCGTCTAGCAATTCTTAACCCACTCGCAATCGAATGGCTCGGTAAATATCTGGAAACAGCCAAGTTCTCAGGCGATAAACTGTTTGATTTTACGTCAGACGGCATTAACAAGATGCTTAATCGACTTGCCCAAACTAGTGGCCTAAAGACGACGGGTGGCGTTCGCTATCATAACGTCAGAAAATGGCTTATGAGCAGATTGTCAAGAGCAGGTTTCAACGAATTTCAGATAAAGTTCGTTATTGGCCATTCGATTCCCATACAAGATCGGACATATCTGCAAACACTCAAAGAAGAAATCGAAGACAAGTACCCGAAAGTTTGGAATGACTACCTCAACATTTACCCGAAAATCAGCGGAGAAGCGAAAGGCGAATTTACAGCCAAGATCTTAGAGCAGAACAGGCTCATCGCAGATTTGAACATGACCGTTGACGCCCTCAAACAAGAAATCAAGGAGATAAAAGAATCCAACAACCAGACGAAGGCCGAACTGGAACGCTTCGCCGAACTATTGCCCCCAGACAAGCGAGAAACGTATCGGGGATTTGTAAAAGCCGTCAGGCAAAAAGCCAAAAAAACCTAGCACCTTTTTTCACGTCAGCATCCGCCACTTACTTTTCCGAGTTGTTTAGGGCAGACCGGGCGCATCTGAAACGCTTAGGCACGGATGTTGGCGCTGGAAGGAGCAACATCGCACGGGAGGACTTTAGGATCTCTTTTAATAGATTGAGTTCGTAAGGCTTAAATAAGGGAATTTAATCGATTTTTAATCGAGATTTAGATTAAAGGTTCTGGAAAAATGCCTCAGGTTTGTTTTACGATTAAAGACCAACTTTTGGAACGCATTGAGAAGATGGCGAGCAAGGGTGAGCGGTCTCGTTCAGAGATGATTGAAGCATTACTGGAATTCGCAGTCCCCACGTGGGAGTCTGGAAGCGTCAATGAGGCCGTTCGAGCAGGACCAACAACAGAAGAAGTCCAGAAAATCGTGAGGGAAATCGTTGATACCGAATTCAAGAAAGGTCTTTTTGACCACCTTTGGAATGAAGCTGTTCGCAGAGTCAAAGAAGGCCAGATGAGGGGGAGCAGTAAATGATTCCTTTTCTCGCTGCTATTCAAAGCCGGTGGGACAGTATGCGAGGTATGGGCGATCTGCGACAGTCTAGTGGTGGTAAAAAGCTGTTTATGCCTGATCTGCTGAAGAACTTCAGAGGTCAGGTCACTCTTGTATTGTTTTTCTTTATATCTGATAGGATACATGGAGGTGATATCAGTGAGTGAAGAGAAGAAGACTCAGCTTTTAGTCCGAATACCCGAAGGCGTGCACAAATGGCTAAAGGCGAACGTTCAAGACAAGACGATATCGGATTTTATCACCGAGTTAATCAATAAGTACAAAACTACTCTAAGCACAGAATCACCCACAAGAGACATCTCCGCTGAATGGGAGAAAACGTACTCTGATCTTCCAAGCCACTTGCGGAGTTTGATGGATACGCGGGAGAGAGTAAAAGAGAGGGAGTACTTCGGAGACATCGAACGGTCCTTAGAGCATGCAGAAAAGATCCTCCCAAATTTCAGGAAGTGGGGATATGCCGATGATGATTATGATGATCTCTTCAGCGGTGTTCCCCCAGAAACGAAGGAGTATCTTGATGCCCTAAACAAACTCTCAGATGAAGACTTGGCTAAGTTGTCTTCACTGTTTGAGAGTCACAATCAAGTGTGCATAGAAAAGGCTGAGATGCGCAGTTATCAGGGCGACCCTGACGAAGTGGTTTACAAAGGGATAACGAGGAAGGACATCTATAACGAATTCAGAAGTTTCAGAGATGATGACAAGCCTGTCTCCATACTTCAAGTGGCTGCTGCCTTCAAGTTGAGTTACCATTTGGCCTATGAGCATGTCATCCCGTGGATGATTGGTGAACGTTGGCGGATAGCTTCAGTGAAGACAGGCAGGCAATTGAGGTAAAGGTCGAAGCGGATATCAGGATGATGCAAGCTATCTGATATAAAAAAAACAATAAGATACCTACCTAGCCTCTTTACTTCTTTGGAGAATCGGCCTGAAACCGAACGATTCGAGAGCGTCGAAGTGGGAAAGAGGCGGAATCGATGATTGGACTTGGACTTGATGATTCGAAGTCGAAGGCTAAATCATTGCACATTCAACATAGGTCGAAGGTTCGACAGGAGAGTATCGTCTCGAAGAAATTAAATCAGGGAGGCTCGCTCATAGACTCTTTTTTCATCAAGATTTTTCCGCGTCGGAAGGCTAGGCCAAACAGGTTGGAACCGCCATCTTCTGGAGGGGCTTCCTTTAGGCGCCATCCACCCCACGCTCTCTGAATGAGTCGCGTCGGATTGACCGTGCGAGGAGGGCGGAATAGTCTCCCTGATTAACATCAATGTTAACCCTAAGAGGTAATAGGTGATGAATAAGCAACAATATGAGGCGACATCAAGGGATCCGGTCGCGTTCCACAAAGATGGTGACGTCTCCCCGCACAGCCCCTTTCTTCTTCCCTCTGGAAGAAATAGAACTTTCTTCTAGTGTTTGTTTCGGCAAACCTTTGATTATAACTTGTTGGCCAACGAAGAATTGAGAGGGTGGTTTCTATGGCTTCTCATGTGTCTTCATGATTTTGCCGTGTCCGTGACGATGTCATAGAAGATTCCTCCACAAGTGTTAAAGCAAGAAGTGAACAAATGGTAACAATCTTGCTAGAAGGGAGTGGATACCAGCATGAGAACAATACCTGCTATGTTGCTTGTTTTCATAATAACTTTCGAGTTGTTCCCATCCGTTAGTGTAGGTGCATACAGCCAGACTAATGGTTGTGAAGCGGTTAATGCATGCACACCAACTACCGCAGAAATTCTAGCCGTAACCACCATCGAAAATGTAACCATTCTAGGGAACGGCAGTTCTTTCTTGACGCTTTTGACAACAGTTCCTTCATCCAAGTTGGCTGATATATACAGAAAATCGCTTGCGGCTCCGATGGAAACAGTTACGGACAAGAAGATACAAACACCCGAGAACTCGATCGACGCGGAAAAGGCTACATCCAGCAGAGAGAGTTTCCTCAAAGGAATTGGGCAAGAACAAGCATTCTTCATGGGCGAGATATATAATGTGTTTGACTCCTTGGCGACGCCAAGAGGGACTGACGATGATTTTGGGATATCATTGAATGCTAGTTTGTTACTACATGCAGTGAACCGAAGAGAAGGAGATTCTGATACAGTGTGGGAAATTGGGGTGGGACCGGTGGATCCAGAGGCAACCCGTGAATTCGTCAGATTTGTTTTCACCAAGATCACGCTCATTCAAATGATGCTCAGGTCATTGGAAGGGCAACAAGTCTACGACTATTCTTGGACCACAAGGATCAAATTGCCCCCAGGGGGTGCACTTCTGAACCGCAACGCCCTTGGAGGATTGAACTGGACAGCAGACTTCGGCGAACGTACTCATATGGTTGCGTCAGTGTCAGTCGACAATGATTCCACGGTGATCCTAAACGAAAGGACACTGGTTGCTGAGAATGAAATCGCGCTTGCGCCCGAGGATCTTCTGGGAACTTTATCGACCTACAGAGTTTTCAAACTCAAGTATTTGTTGCCAGGAGCAGCATCAGGAAGCGCGGAAACCTCCGCAAGTGGCATTGATTTTTCATATCCTTGGAACTACTCAGTGTGGTCTCCTGAAAGCGAAGAACTATCGTTCTCCGAAGGTCCTATCAATGCGTCGTTGACAGTGACGCCAAGCCTGACAATCTCGGGATACGTGGGTTGGAATATTGATGGAGGAGGCCTCAGCTGGTTTGAGGCATGGATGAGCGTCACTGCCTCAGTGGAAGTCGAGTTCGAAGCATCAGCGACAGCGGAGTACTCCCGCACATTCACTGATACTCTATTTGAATGGGCAGCCACATATTGGATGTGGCCTGGAGGAGTTCCGGTGTGGGCGGACCTGCAATTCACATCCAGCGCCTCAATCGATGTCAGCACCTACGCCCATCTTTCATTCTATGCAAAAGCAGAGGCGCAAGCAACTTTCAAAGCTGGAGTCATGTGGACGAGAGAAAGCGGGTGGTCGGGTATATCCGACGTGTCGGCATCTGCAAGCAAGACGGGTCCAAACATATCTGTTGAAGCTGGTGCTTCAATACGTCCTGCTGTGCAGTTAGAGCTTTCCTTCTTGTTCTACGGCGTAGCTGGCCCTTACGTTGAATGCGAAGTTTATGCTAATGCCGCGGTAACCTATGTTCTTCCAAATGGCTCATGGGAAGTCTCAGTCGGTTTCAACATTGTGGCAGGAGCAACGTTTGCCGAATGGTTGAAGAGCATCTTAGGTTTGGATGATTGGTCAACCGTCATCTATGAAAGGCAACTAGCAAGCTGGAGCGGAGCCTGGGGGCCATCTTCAATCTCGATAACTGAAACCTTGAATCCATCGACAGTGCTAGTTAAAGACCCTGTTCAGGTCTATGGGACAGCAACATTCAACGATGGCTCACCAGTTTCATTTACAGACGCGACACTCACTATAATACAGACTGGCGCACGCTTGGTCACAACGACTGATAAT
>CAZCRE010000035.1:0-2701 GCA_964501075.1 uncultured Candidatus Bathyarchaeia archaeon | reverse complement strand
ATAATATGGGTCACTATTCAACTTATATTACAGCGCCGTCAAGCGCAAACACCTACTCCGTAAAGGTTGAGATGATAGCAGGATCCACCAGTGGATCCAACTCTCAATCATTAACTGTTCAGGGTCAATCGGGAGGAAGCAGTTACTCACTCTCTCGAGCAACGACGTGTAAAGGCGTTCAAGGCTCTTCCCCATATGATCCGATAGATGAAACAAACACATTTAGAGCGAGTGACACTGCTGCTTACACGTGGATTTACCTGACTGGGCATTTCGGAGCCTTGAATGTAAAGTGGGAGTGGTACAAACCAGATGGCAGCTACTACACAAGTGCTACACAAGCCATACCTGATCCAGCATCACAAGGATACGAATATTGGACATGGTACGTATGTTCGTGGGGAATCTATATCGCAGGCCACGCTCCCGCAAACATTGAAGGCAGATGGACCTCAAAAGTGTACATCGATGAAGGAAGCGGCTATCAACTAAAGGCAAGCTTGGATTTTGTCATCAGGTATGAGGTTACACGTCGAACAATGGCCAAAAACGTCCAAACGGCTTCTCCCTATGAACCGGTGAACCCCACTAACCTTTTCCTCAATACGGATCCAGAAGCTTTTGGCTGGATAGGGTTGAGCCAAGTGGCTGAACAGCTGGAAGTCAAATGGGAGTGGTATGACCCTTCAGGTTCACTCTATTTCACTTTCTACTACACTGTGCCTGACCCCTCATCTCAGGGCCACTCCTACTGGGGTTGGTACGCATTTTATGGGTACATAGACATCTATGGCTATCAGGCACAATCGAAACTTGGAATGTGGCGAATGAAATCCTACATTAAAGATGTGTATGGAGGCTGGAAACTTGAGTACTCGGAGTACTTCACGATATCTGACAACACTCCACCAGGCACTCCAGGTACTCCCATCAGCGATGGGCCATATAGTACTACTGGAAATGCTACATGGATCTGGACCGCTGCCCCAGAAGACGGCACCGTTGTCCAGTATCAAGTTGAAGTAGGCACAACACCCGGCGCGAATGATGTTTGTGATGCTTGTATAGGGGTATCATTGAACAAAACTCTGAGTGACCTGCCTAGTGGGCATTCTTACTACTGCAAAGTGCGAGCGATGAACCAGGCGGGTCAATGGGGACCATGGTCTGTGGTGAGTAGCGGTATCACAGTTGACAGACCGCCGATGACACTTATGACCAGTAGCCCAGAAGAAATGATAGATTACGGCGACGTGCTCTTCAACTGGACGGGCTCAGATGACTTGACTCCAACCTCAAACTTGGTCTATTCATACTGCTTGACTGGATATGACACGGATTGGTCTGCTTTTTCCCCAGTCACAAGCAGGCAATATTACAACTTGTCCGACGGCAATTATACATTTAGAGTCAGGGCAAGAGACTCGCTGGGAAGCATAGATCCTTCACCAGCTGAAGCTTCTTTTGTGATAAGTCGTGCTTTCACGTTGAAGTCTGTTGAGGATACTGGTGCGACTTTCAACATGGGAGCCATAGTACTTGATGGCACTCTGTACAGTCTTCCGAGTAATGTGCCGAAGACGGCTGGAACCTACCAGGCGGAGTACAATCCAACGCAGGGTTGCTTGTTTGATCATTGGGTAGCAACGGGCGGAGTCACTGTAGACAGCTCAACCTCAAGTCCAACAGCAGTCACAATTGGTCAGAACGGAATACTTCAAGCTATATACAGAGAAAACCCGTTCGTCATCAACTTGGCTTCTTCGACAAACTACTTAAGATTTTACGAAAATGTTTTTGACGGTGCTTCCACGGTCAAGAATGTAACTGTCCCTGAAAATGGAAACCAGACTGTGTGGGTGAGATTGCCAGAGAATGCCGTGGTAAGGGATGCCAGATTGAGTTTGAGCGGCTTCATGCCGACGTACGATAACTGGAATTTCACAGTTCCTGACGTAAGCCCTGGTGGGGCATCCTTCGACGGGACATATTTCTGGGTGCCTGGATACGCTACTCGTAGGGTTTATAGGTACAGATCTGATGGTACCTATGATAACTGGAGTTTCTCAACGAATATCCAAGGCCATTGGTTGAGCCCCTATGATTTGGTGTTCAATGGGACATATTTCTGGATCTCAGGTTTGGCTTACCCACAACCAGAATCCCCCGTTTGTGGGGTCTACAGATTTAGAGCAGATGGGACCTATGACAACTGGAATTTTTCGGTGGATGCACAAGCGAAAAACGCATTTGGGCTTACTTACAATGGGACATATTTCTGGGTATGTGATGTTTCCAATAGTAGAGTTTATAGGTACAGGTCTGATGGTACCTATGATAACTGGAGTTTCTCAACGGCCGCCCAAGGAAAAAAACCCCTTGGGCTGTATTTTGACGGGACATATTTCTGGGTGTCCGGAGGGCCGACCAATAGTAGAGTTTATAGGTACAGGTCTGATGGTACCTATGATAACTGGAGTTTCCCGCTGGAAGTCGCTGGAAGATCTCTTTTTCCGACTGGAATTTTCGTTGGAAGATATGTTTGGGTTAGTAACAACGGATATACAACACCCCCTGGCGGGGTTTATAGGTTTCTACGAACGGCTACTAATCCTTACCTAGATGTTGCAGGGGACGGAGACGCTGATTGGTCATTCTCGGGGGAACTCAGTCCATCTGTCTCACCGAAGAGAACAGCCGA
>CAZCRE010000034.1:7391-13135 GCA_964501075.1 uncultured Candidatus Bathyarchaeia archaeon | reverse complement strand
GGCACTTGTGCAGGTTCGAGAAGGGTGGATACTGCAAGCAAGTCAGAAACAAGTGTGACGCAGGAAGCTGCCCTCAAGTCCCGAAAAACAAGTAATAAAAACCATTTTTGGACGATTTAGGAACACGCATGCACGTTAAGAAGCTGCTTTCTCAGAAGGAGCACAATTTAGAGAAATATTGTTGGTAGCAAAGAAGACAGATAACAAAGCTGTTTCGAGCTGCTTGTTTACTTTCATTAGGGGGCTCCCTGAGAACATAAATGAAGGAAGAGATATTGCATTCAAGCTCAAAGAGCTTAGAAATCAATTGGGCTTGCATGAAACCCACATATCTGAAACCCTCTCGGCAAGAAAGGTGGATCAAAACAGGCTTCTGGAGAATCTTGACAACCTGTTCAGATACATTGCTTGCGAAGACCTTCGATTAGTGCGGATGTGGGAGAGAATAGAAGAACAAGCAGGACGCAAGCTAGTTCCTTTTAGTCTAGCTCTAGAGAAGCTTGGTGGAAAGATCACAGAGGGAGTAGAGCTAGATCAGATCTGCTGCATTCGCCGATAGGATCAACCTTTGTTGTATGTGATCGACAGAGAGCTGCTAAGCAAGATGATGTATGGATACTGAAAGACTTCGATAGAGATACACTCACTGCTGAGAACATAATCGATCATAGCCTAGTGCAGATTCCGCGCGCGCTAAAGTCAGCATGGAGTGATAACCGATTTCATAAACAAGCCGGAGAAGAACATGGATGAATTAGAGATTTTGAGTGATGGTACACAATGCAAGTCTTACCTTTACATTGACGACTGCGTGGACGCGACACTGACCACCTGCGAAAAAGGCCCAGCACAAGTGGGGATTTTCAACGTAGGTTCTGAAGACTGTGCGATGGTCTTAAGAATAGTAGAGATTGTGGTTCAAGAAATGGCCCTGAAAGACGTCAAATTCAGGTTTACTGGCGGGGTAGATGGCGGAAGGGGATGGAAAGGGGATGCCAAAATGTTTCTGGACACGTCAATGCTGAAATCGCTAGGATGGGAACCAAAGTATAACAGCGAACAAGCTATTAGACTAACGGTAAAGTCTATTCTTGAAAAGAAATAAACATGATATCGGGCGAAAGACTTCAGGTAACCTTTTTCACGGTTCGTTCCTTGTTAAGATAGTGCTTCATCTTTATGAGACCCCGTCCATGAACATAAACATCGGAGATCAACCTTTTCAGAGGCGTTCTGTTTCCACGTTTTTCTTCCCATTCCACTGGAAACTCGACACACTTGTAACCTTTCTGTCTACTTCGAATAATGATTTCCGTGTCCCAGAACCAATCTGTGCTCTTACATGAATTCATTACGTCTTTCACCAGTCTTTCAGAAAACGCTTTGAAACCCGCTTGGTGATCGTGCACCCCAGTTTTGAAGGCGGCTTGGATCAACAAATTGTAAATCTTGGAGGTGAAGTAACGGATTGCGGGGCGGCGAACCTTAGCTCCTTTTATGTACCTGGAGCCTGTGGCAAGATCGTATCCTTTCTTTATCGAGTTCACCAAAAATGGAAAGTATTTCATATCTGAAGCTAGATCGCAGTCAATGTAAACGTAAATGTCTCCTTCAACTTTGCTCCAAGCTCTTCTCAGTGCTAAGCCTCTTCCCAGTTTTTTATCTGCATGAAGATGAATAATGTGCGGGTTCTTATCTGCTAGTTCATGAGCTATTTTGTCCGTTCCATCTGTACTTCCGTCTTCAGCTATCACAATACGATAGTTATCCCCCAGTGCGACGGTTTCCCGCAGTAACGTCTCCACAGCTTTTCTTAGAAACTTGGATTCGTTGCAGGCAGGAACAGTAATGACGATCAATCATTTACACCTTGGTCGCATGACTCGGTGACTCCAACAAAGAAATCGTGCATCATCTTGCTAACCATGCCTAGCTTGCAATAGTTTGATTTATTAGGTTAACTACACGTAACTCTGCCAAATGGTGGTCGTACTTGAGAACCCTATTGTTTCCTAATGGCTTTTATACTATCAATTGAGAATAATCCTACCATAAAGATACTGATTGACATCAAAAAATGCTGAGCGATTGCAGTGGATAAGTGAATGGCATGGCATGGTGGAAAGCTTGTGTTGACTGGATCAGAGGACTGAGACAAAACGGCGTGAACAGAACTATTTTAAGTATAGGTTTGGCGTCTAGGTTCGTGGTTTTCTTTTCCGCGTATATAGGATATTACACTGTGGGTCTTAGAGAGCGTATTCCCAATGATGTTATGTGGGATATTGGATTGCCTATAGTGCATCTTTTTAATCGGTGGGACTCGGGACACTACATAAACATAGCACTGAATTGGTACTCTGTAGGGCCTCAGGGTCCTCCTGAAGCGTGGGCGTTCTTTCCTCTATATCCTGCGATCATGCGCGTTGTGGGTACTCCGTTTATGGGTTTCCTGCGACCTGACCAGGCAGTAGCATTTGGAGGATTCCTGATAAGCAATGTGCTGTTCTTTGTTGCCCTTTTCTATTTCTACAAGCTAAGCGAAATTGTGCTCAAAAATAAGGAGTTGGTTTTGCTTTCTACTATTGTGTTTTCGTTTTGGCCTGGCTCCCTTTTTTATTCCTGTACGTATTCTGAAAGTCTCTTCATGACTTTGATGTTGGCGTCTTTGTATTTTCTTGAAAAGGGCAATACCAAGATTGCATTGATTCTGGGTTTTCTTGTCGGTTGGGCGAGACCGAACGGATTTATAATATTCGTACCGTTTTTCTATAAAGCTATAGAAAGACGCAGTAAACTCTTGGTTCTTCAATCGACAATCTTCTTCTTGCCCTACCTCCTCTTTAACCTCTATGGCTTTGTCCTAACAAATATCTTTCCCATCCGAGAGTGGGTCTACGCCATGTATTGGCACCCACCGTCTGTCAACGTGTTTATTCAGCTTCTGGATTACCCCGTCCCTGTGGGTGTTCCTAAAATGGGTTACACAATCTTGGCTTTTGTCGAATTGGTGTTCATAATTTCGCCGGTTGCTCATCTCCTGCTGTCAAGAGAACGGCTTGTTGCGACATTATCTCTGGGTCTCAAGAAAAAGCATGACGAGGCGAAATACTACGGGTTCTCGCTTGTACTTCTTCCGACAATACTGATATACGGCGGCATACAAAACCTGCACCGATATGCCATCACCTTAATTCCTTTGTACTGGCTATCAGCAAGAATAGCCCGACGTGGTGAAACGGCCAAAACAGCACTTATGATGACTATCACGACGATGCTAGTAGTAGGAACGATCCTGTTTGCAACATGGCGATTCTACTTATGATATTGTGTTTCTGTGGTTCGTCTACTATCTCTCGCCCGACTAATTTGGTGCTGAAAACAAGATGTCCGAGGCGTCTTACCTAAAGTGCGGTTTTTCTGGTTTCCAGCTCAAAGTATAGATGGTCTGCCGCAAACGGCGCGCGCGTCTAAACTCAATGAATGCCCAGAAACTTTGAGAGAATAATCAAAGACTCGATAGTGTTGTTTCTTGTGGTTGAAGGTATTGTGTCAATGTCTCTTAGATTGCCATTCAGTAGATAATGGAATCTTCTAGCATAGCAGAGTATGGTTTGAGTATAGCTCTTGGCATATTTCTTGCTCACCCAAAAAGCAAACAGTGGTCAGTCTATTTGCTCAGGGCCATGAAGGGCTCGTAAAGCCAATGTCCTAACCAAGCTAGACGACCGGCCCTCGTCACTTTCATTGAGGGAGCTAGTTTTAAGCCTATTGTTCACTGAGCAGTGTCTACCATCAGAAGATTCATGATTTCACGATCTAGGCGCGCCATGCAACAGATCTGGCTTTCCCCGGGTAGCTCCTGTGAACTATGACAAATCATGATGAAAGAACTAGGGAAGTTCAAGGGCTGCCTCTATGTCTTCTGCCATCATCTTTCTTTTGGATTTCTCAATCAAGTAGCTTTTCCCTGTCTGCAAGTAGGATGGGAAGACTCTGATTTGTTTGTGGAAGTATTTGTCTTTCCTGATCATATATGTGGAACCGCTAGGGATTATTCTTTTGCCAGTATTCTTTCTAGCAACATAGTTCATTGCCTTTATAGCAGTGTCTCCCATAAGAAGGACAGTTTTGATTCTGGGAAACAGATCCATTTCTTTCTGCAATATTCGAAAGCAGCAATTCTCTATGGTTTCTGGAGATATAGAGTACGCAGTTTTCGCGCACTTTATGGCCGTAGTGACATACACTCCCAAGTTAAGCACGTCTTTCATAGAAGAAACCCTTAAACCTGCATCATTGAAGGCTTGTACAGTTGTTTGCGCGTAGAAAGGATTGGATTGTTCATAGAAGTAGTCACCTGCATCTTGAGGTGGAGCTTCCGAAATCATTAGTGCTCTGATCTTCTCGGGCTCAATCTCTATGTCTGGAACTGAGTAGCGATCTTTGTTTACATCCGAACAGGGGAAGTCGGCACACTTCACACACTGCAGGGGCGCATCTTGTTTCCCAACTTTCAACTTGTCTCTTGATAATGCTCCGAACTTATCTTTTGGTTATTTGTTCTTTTGTGGCTCGTGGCATTTCTCACGGCAGAGATTTGTATGAGAGAAAAATGAGGCTTAAGCGAAATCGTTGTTTCATTTGGTCAGCAAATTGAAACCTGTTAGATGGATGCGACTTCCACATTTATTGCATTCAAGAATTACCTTGTCCAGCCGATCTTCTTTCATGGCTACATCCAAGATTTTGTATACGTCCTCTGTAGTGTCATCTGGGGATATTTCAACTCCGCACCTTGGACACTTGAACTCGCCCCTTCCTTCAGTCTCGAAGAGGTCGACAGCAAAAAACATTACCTCTTGAACGCTCATAACATACATCACCAATTACAGAATAGATTCCGTCAAAGCCTAAAGCGATTATGAAACAATGTTCCATAATTCATCTGTCTTAACTCGGTAACAAAGATAACCGCAGCACTGAGAATCGACAACGTAGCATTTATGCTCTTCTCAACACTTGGATTCAACAGATTGCGTGGCAATCTTGCTGACAAGTTCAGCGGGATCTTCGAACTCGGCAAGTTTCTCCTTCACATCAAACCTTTGCCCAATGTATTTCTTCGCGTAATCCAGAACCTGCTGAGACTTTACCATGAAGAGTGGGAATCCCTTCTTAGCAAGATATTTGTTGACGTATGTGTGACCCATCTCTGATACTGCGATACTTGGCACTCCTTGCAGTGCAGCCTCCCTTGAAATGGTTCCGCCGACGCTTACAACCAGATCCGCATTTGCAGCCGCTTTGGCAGTGTCTACAAACTGATTCTTATCTATCGCACTTGCCTTTCCCGTTCTATCATAGCGTGGAACGAACAGAACGTCACCTAACGGCTGCAGTTTCTGTGCAATCTTGGCTATATCATCATCTTTCCCAAGGGCGTAAGCAGCTCGGGTCTCCATTTGCCTGATCAGTATTTGCGGTTTTCTCGGTTTCTTCTTCGGGGGCTTGAAGCTCTTAATCCAAGCAACCTCGTCAACTCCTTTGAACCTAGTAATGTTCCATGCACCGAACTTTTTGAAGAGGTTTTTCGGAATGGCTTCTGAAGTAACTAAGGTGCTTGCAAGCGGTATTGTAAGCTTGTTCACTGCAATTGCATGCGGAGTGTCCGCGGTTAGGACTATTGGGACCCCTAATCCAAATGCGGTTCGACAGAGCTCAACTGATTGATGAGCGATTGC
>CAZCRE010000034.1:4962-7291 GCA_964501075.1 uncultured Candidatus Bathyarchaeia archaeon | reverse complement strand
GTGCAGGCGTCATACCAGAATTTCATTCTTTCACGCTTAGCCTTTGCTAACGTACTTTTTCTGTTTTGCCTTATACTCATTCAAAGTCATCGCGGCTTTTGCGGGGATGCCCTTCACGACCGTTCGTGGTGGAACATCTTCAGTGACTACGCTTCCTGCAGCTACAACAGCATCCTTTCCAACCGTGATTCCCGGAAGTATCGTGACGCCTCCGCCGATTACAGCGTTATCTTCGATGGTTGGAGGTGAAAGCCTACTGCTTTTGGGGTATCTATCATTGAGAAGGCTACTGTTGGGCGCGATGAACACGTTGTTGCCGATTCTGCATCCATTAGAAATCGTGGCATGCGCTTGAATGTTGCAGTTCTTTCCTATTACAACGTCTTTTCCTATGTCGCAGAAGCTGCTAATGCAGCTTTCGTCACCTATGGTTGTTCCATCACAGATGACGACATAGTTCCAAATAGTAACGTTTTCTCCGAATTTGACGTTCTTGGCTGCAACCACACCTTCTCCAAGCTTCGGTTTAGACATGCTATTCACGTCTGCCTTCACATCTTCTAAAGGTGGGAAGTTTAAATAGTTTGATGATTTAATCGTGTTTTCAGTTCGGAGGCCAGATGATTGCCAAAAGAAACGGTCTTGGTTGTTGGTTTAGGCGAAGTTGGACGGCCACTGTTTGAGTTGTTGGATGAAAGCGGGAAATTCATTGTTTTTGGCTTTGACACTGATAAGTCGAAGATGCAAAGTCTTAGACAGACTACACTACCAAACAAGGTCGATATCATCCACATATGTCTCCCATGTTCAAACAAGAGCAAATTCGTTGATATTGTAACAAGCTACATCGGAAAATTTGAGCCAAAGCTTGTGATAGTCAACAGCACGGTTCCGCTCAAAACAACGATCGGAATATACGAGAAATGCAGTAATTGCCTCGTCGCGCATTCTCCAGTTCGAGGAGTGCACAAAAACCCAGAATACATGAAGGGGGAATTGAAGCGCTGGACGAAATATGTAGGTGGCGCCAATGCCGAGGCTGCTGATGCCGCTCGCAATCATTTTGAGAAACTCGGCCTGAAAACCAAGGTTCTGAAAAGCTGCACTGAAACTGAACTGGCCAAGCTTTTTGAAACTACTTACAGAGCGTGGATGATTGCATGTTTCCAAGAAATGCACCGAATAAGCAATCGAGTTGGAGCCGATTTCGCTGATGTTGTGGATTTTATTGAAGACACGCATCGAATCAGGTCAGATAGACCAGTTATGTTTCCTGATGTTATCGGTGGGCACTGTCTTATCCCTAATGTCGAGCTGCTTCTGGAAAGTTATGATTCAAAGTTGTTGCGTTTGATCTTGGATTCGAATGAAAAAAGAAAGGAAGAAGTGAAGGACAAGAGGATTTTGGAGGAAGTTGAAGGAATTAAAAGAAAATTGAAGAAGCAAAAGCAGAATTGACCTATAAAGCCGGGAGAGGTCTTTAAGGGTTCGATTTTCACCCCAGATTCGTGAAAAGCGTTTCTAGTCAAGATATATAAAGACGTGCTTCAAATCGTAACTACAATGAGGCTCTCCTAATGAAAGCCCTTGTCCTCAGTGGCGGCAAAGGCACAAGACTCAGGCCGTTGACCTTCACAACTGCCAAACAGCTTATTCCAGTCGCCAACAAACCAATTCTAGGATATGTTTTAGACTACATCTCGCAAGCCGGCATCAAGGATGTTGGCGTGATAATAGCCCCAGAAACAGGACAGGACGTTAAGAATTACGTTAAGGATGGCTCCGCTTGGAACGTGAAAGTGACATATATACCGCAAGAACCGCTGGGTCTTGCTCATGCAGTGAAAACAGCCCGCGATTTCTTGGGCGAAGACGACTTCATAATGTATTTGGGTGACAACCTGATCGGCAAAGGCGTCAATGAGCTTGTGGCGAAATTTAAGAAGAACAATCTAGATGCCCTTATCTTGCTGAAGGAAGTTGAAGATCCAACACGGTTTGGAATAGCGGTACTAGACAAGAAAGGACACGTCACAAAACTAGTCGAAAAACCGAAGACTCCGCCAAGCAACCTAGGACTAGTAGGCGTTTATGTTTTTTCAAACAAGATTCATCAATCCATAGATAGGATCGGCCCCTCTTGGAGAGGAGAATTGGAAATAACAGACGCCATACAGGAACTGATAAATCTAGGTCACAAGGTAGAAGCCGAGAAACTAGACAATTGGTGGCTCGACATAGGCAAAAAGGACGATATCCTATACGCCAACGCCAGAGTCCTAGACGAATACGTCAAACGCGACATAAGAACGGAGACAACAGAAAGCAA
>CAZCRE010000034.1:0-4862 GCA_964501075.1 uncultured Candidatus Bathyarchaeia archaeon | reverse complement strand
CCCTAAAAGTTCATGTAGGAGACTATTCTGAGGTAGAAACATGAAAGAATACCCACTCAACGGTGTAAAGACCCAAGAAATAAACATAATACCAGACGAAAGAGGGTTCTTCGCTGAAGCTCTGAGAAAGGACTGGAAGGATCTTTTCGGGGATGATTGGATTATTCAAACAAACATTAGTTACAGTTTTCCAAACATCGTCAGAGCTTGGCACAAACATGAGAGAGGACAAGTTGATTATTTCATAACGTTGAAAGGTACTGTAAAAATCTGTGCGTACGAGGAAGAAACTGGAAAAATGGCTGAGGTAATAGCCAGTGACGAGAAACCATCACTGGTCAGAATACCAGGCAAATACCTTCACGGCACTAAAACGGTCAGCGATCAACCATCTCTAACAGTATATTTTGTTACCAGACTCTATGATTACAAGAACCCGGACGAGATTCGTAGAGCATGGAACGACCCCACGATAATCCCAACGGAGGTCAACGGCAGAAAGGATGATCCCAGAGTAGGGAAACAATGGGATTGGTTCCAGCCACCACACAAATAGGAAGCATTAGTTATGAGAGTACTTGTCACCGGGGGAGCAGGTTACATAGGATCCGTCCTCTCCAAAATCCTCGTAGAAAAAGGCCACGACGTATCGTGCTTAGACAGATTTTTCTTCGGGAAAGAAGCCCTAGAAAACGTAAGCGGCAAAATTAACCTGATCAAAGACGACATCAGATGGTTTAACCCGGACATTCTTAAAGGCGTGGACGCCGTCCTTGATCTTGCATCGCTATCGAATGACCCTAGCGGCGAACTTGATCCGCAGAAAACCCTAGAGATAAACTACAAAGGAAGAGTCCGAGTAGCCACACTCTCCAAGAAATACAAAGTCGGCAAATATGTTTTAGCCAGTACGTGCAGCGTCTACGGATTTCAAGAAGGAACATTGAATGAAGACTCCAAACTCAGCCCACTAACCACCTACGCAAAAGCAAACATGATGGCTGAAAAAGAGGTCTTACCCCTAGCAGACAACTCCTTCACAGTAACCGTTCTCAGGCAGGCCACAGTTTATGGGTTTTCCCACAGAATGCGATTTGACTTGGCAATCAATGGCATGGCTTTGGGCTTCTTCAAAAACGGCAAGATCCCAATAATGAGAGATGGAAAACAATGGCGCCCTTTTGTTCACGTAAAAGACACTTCCAACGCCTTCATCAGCATCTTGGAATCCAACCGCAAGCTGGTCAACGGCCAGATCTTCAACGTTGGCAATAACGAGCAAAACCTCCAAATCTTCGACCTCGCCAAAATGGTAGCGGAATCCATAAACTTACCCTTCAATTTCGAATGGTACGGCTCACCCGATATGAGAAGCTACAAAGTGAGCTTTGACAAGATAAGGGAGAAAATAGGTTACAAAACAAGTTATACGCCTAAAGAAGGAGCAAAAGAGGTTTTTAACGCCCTCAAAGAGGGAAAACTGAACCCAGAAGACCCACGAACGATAACCGTCAAATGGTACAAGCATCTTCTGGAAGCACGCAAATTGGTCAACGACCTAGAGATCAATGGAGTCTTACTATGAAAATAGCCGTCATAGGCTCAACCGGGCAATTAGGCACAGACCTCATGAAAGCATTGCGAGAGGAACATGAAACGATAGGCTTCACACATGGAAACCTCGAAGTCTCCGATTACAACAGCTGCTTGAAACTGAAGGAGCATCACCCCGACGTCATAATAAATACGGCGGCATTCCACAAGACTGATCAATGCGAAGACGAGCTAGTGAGAACATTTTCTGTTAACGCCATCGGCGCGAGAAACATCGCAATGCTCTCCAAGGAAATAGGAGCCACAACAATTTTCATAAGTACAGACTACGTGTTCGACGGCAACAAAAAGGAACCCTACACGGAAGATGACCCAACAAGCCCCATCAACAGTTATGGAATCTCGAAACTGGCAGGCGAACTTTACACAAAACAGAATCCAAAGCATTACATTACCAGAGTCGCGAGCTTGTTCGGCAAAGCGGGTGCAAGCGGCAAAGGAGGGAATTTCGTCGAGACGATGATAAGCAAAGCCAAGAACAAAGAAGTCATCAGTGTCGTTGACGACATGTGGATGAGCCCCACATACACAAAAGATGCTGCTGACATGCTGAAGAGAATCATGGAAACAAAGCTGCCTTTCGGCACATACCACGTAGCAAACCAAGGCTATTGCACATGGCTCCAGTTCGCTCAAGAAATATTCAAAACCGCAAACCTAAACCCAGCTTTGAAACCCATAAAAACCCATCAACTACAGGTGAAAGCCGCAAGACCAAAGTTCTCTGCGCTGAAAAACGCAAAGCTCTCAGGAAGTGGCCTTCAAATGAGAGAGTGGAGAACGGCTCTTCATGAATACTTGGTCGAGAAAGGACACGCGATTCCACCAGTTTAGGAATTATCTAACCCATTGCATATGCTTCAACCAGTTTGGAAACGTAACGCTCCAATCTGTCCAGCATGTTTTGAGAGGCGCCTGCTATGCCCACTTCTGGAGCTCGGTGGTGCGTGACGACGAACGCACGCACATTAACCAGCCCTGATCATACTATTGGCAGAAAAAAGTCATGATCGTCCAATGTGACTGTTAGGAGACATGATGTCTTGCGCGCGTCGTTTGAAAAATCGCCCATAACCGTCGTTTCACAGTTGCTCTTGACTAGCCCGTCCACTATATGTGAACCGATAAAACCAGCGCCCCCAGTTACAAGAATCCGCTTGTTCTTCAAAAGCGTCAGCGACACCTCCATCAAAACGTGTAGTTTCTCCGCCTAGACAGAACCACAAGCAAATGCTTAACTGCCTCGTAAACCCCCATGCGTTTACCCACACTCAAAGCGCGAGACTGAGCTAGGTATCCTCCGTGAAGCTGCCAGCCAGGTCTAGCGAAGTTGCATGAATGACACTGTTTGAGGGGAGGGTTATCCGTCATTAACTCTTTCCTAAAGCTCCTAGCCTTCTTGCTGTTGTGGGCGAGTAGAGGGTTATCTTTGAAGGCGTTGCCCATAACGTAGTCGAAGCCGTAGCAGTTGTATATGTCGCCGTTTGGCTCAACCCAGATGTTCAGCCACGAAAGCGGGCAGTCGCGCCAACCGTAGCTCGGAGTAAGCATGTAGTCAAGGCCAACTACTGGAAGTCTAGATTGCTTGACGATCTCTCTGAGTTTAACTAGCTCCTCTTCAAAACTCTCGTCATGCTTCATTGCTAAAGGGTCCTCGAACTTGCTGTAGTCTGGTCGTGAAACAGGATCAACCATCAGGTATGTTATGTCATCTGCGTATGACTCCAGCATTTTAATCAGACTAGGCAT
Organism: uncultured Candidatus Bathyarchaeia archaeon; assembly: GCA_964501075.1. GTDB lineage: Archaea > Thermoproteota > Bathyarchaeia > Bathyarchaeales > Bathycorpusculaceae > CAZCRE01. The sequence goes on along the minus strand of CAZCRE010000034.1, from coordinate 1,499 downwards.
TTGGTTAAAGTTCTTTGACGTTATCACCGCATTGATGTGCATGGGTGGGTTATCGTGTTTGCTTAATCCAAGGCTATGCTTCATGTCTATCACTCGCTTAAAGTTCTCCATTACTGTCGGAAGGTTGGCTCCTCCTCTGAGGTAATGGAAGGTTTCTGGGTCGCTCGTGTCTATGCTGATTACGAAGTCGTCCACGCACCTGAGGCAGTCAAGCCTGTCGCCCGTTAGTGGAACCATGCCGTTCGTTGTGAAGCTGATGTGGTAGCCTTGGCTCTTTAACCACTCGATGATCTCTGGACACTCCGGGTTCATGAATGGCTCACATAAGCCTTGAACGGTGACGGTGGAAATGTACGGCATCCTCGCTAGGAGATCCTTGACTCTCTGCATTGTCATGGGTCCAGCCTTCGGCTTGAAGGTTGTCCTCATGCAGTAAACGCAGTTGATGTTGCATAGGTGGGTTAGGCAAAGTCCCAGCGCGGTTGGAACAGCGTAGCTGCTGTGGAAGCGGTGGAGAAGGTAGCCTATGCCCTTCCAAACTGTCCTGCTTTTCGTCATTTGTGTTCACCTGCTTATTTTGAATGGTTTTAACCTAACTGAAGACAGACTCATATCAACTGTTAGTGGCACACCATGATACTCTGCTAGAGTCATAGGTTCAATTGTTGGAGTAGTTATCTTCGCAAGTTCAAACATTGACATTTTCTCTTCACCTCGCACGTGGACAATGCCTGTAAGCGTCTGGTGGATTACAGATTTGACGGCTGATGCTACGTCGGAAGCGAAAAGGTATGTGCCATATCTGTCCACGAAAGCCCTCGGATACGGCCATTTCATACGAGCCACAAAGTTGGTTCTTATGATGAGGAATTTCAGTCCTGAGCGTTTTACCACAAATTCTGCAAGCAGTTTTGTGAGAGCGTAGTAGTTTTTGGGATATGGTAAGTCAGTTTCAACGTAGTCACCGACATCACCGCGAAAAACGCATGCTGTGCTGATTAACACAAAATAGCATTTGGCGCTATGATCCATGCAAGCATTTACCAGATTCTCTGTTCCCGCGACGTTTGTTTCATATGCTTCTTTTCTATTCTCTTCACAAAATGGAATGCTAGTAACGGCGCCCGTATGTATTATGACGTCAGGCTTTTTTTCAGAGATGTAATTGTCCACCTGAACCTTTACGTTTAGTTCAAGTTCTCGTCTGGTCGGATGCAACGATTCTGGAAAAACCTTTACGAGTTCTTTCCCAAGCTTTCCAGAACCCCCAGTTATGAGAACTTTCATGTCAAGCCCATCCTGCCTCTTTCAACAAACCAAGTATTCCTTTCCTGTCCAGTATCCTGGTCTTGTTGCTGCTGTACTCTTCTGACAAATCGCTGCGATTAAGTTGCAAGTCAGAATGAATTATGAAATACTTACCTTGCTTCTCGGTTCTATGTATCTCGTACTCCTGAATCAGACATTCATGTATCTTCTCTCCAAGCCTTATTCCCACA
>CAZCRE010000033.1:0-13626 GCA_964501075.1 uncultured Candidatus Bathyarchaeia archaeon | reverse complement strand
AGAACGTGATGTAGGCTGAATAGACGTAGGCAACTGAGGAGCTGAGTGCAACGAGTACGTTCATGTCTGCGAAGCGGTTTCTGATTGATGCGTAGGCGGCTTTGTAGAAGTGCCAGCCAACGATGAACTGTATGGGCGTTGCCAAGGTTAGAAGCACGTAGTTCTTTTCTGGAAACATTGTGAGAAACGTGATGACCGCTATGGGAATTGTGAGGGCTAGGCCGATGGAAAAGAGCAGCATTTTGCCTCTCACTTCTTTTCTTCGCTTCTCGCTTACGTCTTCAATTCGCTCAACGGCTTCGTATCCGCCTCTCTTAACTGAGGCCTTGATCTTTTCTAGGGTAACTTTGTCCTCGTCGAACTTGACGATGGCTTCTTTGGTTGCAAAGTTCACTCTCGCGTCTGTAACGCCGTCGAGTCTTTTCAGTCCTGATTCTATTCCTGTCGCGCAAGCGGTGCAGTGCATTCCAAGTATCTGAAGGATTACCTCTTTTTCTTTCAAGAACAAGCCTCCGCTCGTTTCATTATGTCAACTTTGGCGAGCGCCAAGAAGCACCTGCTCCAAGAACGTGTTCTCAGGCAACGCCCCTACAAACTCAACCTTCTCATTCACCACTATTTTCGGAACGCCCATGACTCCATATTTGAGGGCAAGCTGTGAAAACTCGTTCGCATCGACCACGTCAGCCCGTATCAGGTCGTTTTCGACGGCGAACTTGTGAGCCATTGCAGCGGCAACGGGACAGTGTGGACATGTGAGTGTGACAAAAACTTGAATGTGTACTGGAGTGTTGATTGCGTGAAGCTTGGCTTTCGTCTCTTCTGACAGGTCTGTTTTTCCTTGGGAAACCGCTGCCAAGGTTGACATTAGAGTTTGAAATTCATAGCCATACGGAAGCCCGTAGATCCTCACGCCGTAGTCTTTCTGCCCCAAGATGACGATTGCTGGGATTTTGTCTACTCCATACTGCTTGGCGAGATCTGCGTCTGCCACAAAATCGCGGACTTCTGCCAGTATTTTATCATTCAGCCCGGCAAGTTCAGTTATGAGTTGTTTGGTTTGTGCGCAGAACTGGCATTCCAGCTCTTGCGTGAACATGATCAATCGTACAGGGTTGACTAGAGCTTCAGCTAGTTGATTCTTTATTTGTTCTCTGTGTTCGTCTGGTATTAGACTCGTTTCGAATCACCATCCAGATTTTGGTTTAGTCTTTCAGTTTTTCCAAAATCAACGCGGGACAGATTTGCCTCACTCCTTCTATTCTTCCGATTTCCTCAGCTATCAGTTTGTTCAGTTCTTTCCCGTTTTTCGCCCAGACTTCGAGCATTATCATGTGGTCTCCGCTGGATGTTGCCACGCATTTCACGTCTTTGAAATCACACAGTTCTTGTGCGATCTCGAGCATTTTGTCGGAGTCAACGTCGATGCCTACGATGGCTACAGTGTTTAGGCCCAGCTTCGCGTGGTCAACTTTGATAGTAAATTTCTTTATTACGCCTTCTTTCTGCAGGGCTGAGACCCTTTTCCTGATGGAGGACTCGCTGACTTTCAGTTTTTCAGCCATTCCCGTGAAGGATCTTCTTGCGTCCTCTTCCAGGAGTTCGAGTATTCTTGTGTCGATTTCATCTAGGTTGAACATTTTGCCTCTTTCCGATTTTCGTGCGTTTGCGTGTGTTTTTCGGTTGGTTTTGGACGAAAATTATATAAGATTGTCCGAAAATAAAAGTCTTCCGTGTCAAACAGCGCGAATGGAAGGTGTGAAATATGGGAAAGGTTGAAACAAAACGATCGCTCCCGAGGTTGAATGAGACGGTACGTGGTCTTGGAGGCAAACGACGTTGACGAAGCTTCACGCAAGAGCAAAGTTGGTTGAGAACTTCAGAGTTGATGTTGACGACCAGAGGGCACACGCAGTGGCTTTGGACTGGTCTCCTCCTGACGGAATGGACATGGGACCGTCAGCGCTTGAACTGTGTCTAATGAGTTTCGCTGGATGTTATGCTTCTATTTTTGTCTTGACGGCGAAAAAGATGAGGTTTCCTTTGAAGGACTTGGAAGTCAAAGTCGACGCGGTGAAGTCTGAAGAAGCTGGAACAATCACCGAAGCAAACGTTGACATCTTAGTTGACGCGGACGCAGCGAAGGACAGGATTCAGAGAGCGCATAAATTGACAGTGAAGAGTTGCCCTGTTGGCGTACTCTTCGAAAAAGCAGGCGTCAAGATAAGGTACAACCTGAGAACCGCAAAGGAATAGCGTTCCCCAACTCTCTTTTTTGTGCGTTCTAGCTTGGGAATGGGCAGTTCTGGGTTGGGCATCCGCCAGCGTACTCTGATGCGAGAGATATGAATTTGCCTTTTTCGGTCTTTATTTCGCCGATGTAGAGCACCTGTTCAGGTTTGCTGCCATACCTGAAGACGGTTACGCCTTTGCATTTGAGTTTCCAAGCTAGCTCGTAGATGTTCCTGACGTCGTCAGCGGTTGCCTCGGTTGGCAGATTGACGGTTTTTGAGACGGCGTTGTCGGTGTACTTCTGGAAGGCAGCTTGCATCTTGATGTGCCATTCGGGTTTGATGTCGAGCGCTGTGACGAAGAGTCTTTTGATGTCATCTGGAACTCCTTCGATCTTCTGGACAGAGCCTGTTCGGGCTATTTCTTCGAGAAGCTTGGCGCTGTAGAAGCCTCTTTCTTTTGACATCGTCTCAAACAGCGGGTTGGTTTCGAACAGCCTGGTTCCGCTTAGCACGTTTCTTATGAATGAGAGGGCGAAGATGGGTTCGATTCCTGACGAGCAGCCCGCGATGATGCTTATGGTTCCCGTTGGCGCAACGGTTGTGACTGTAGCGTTTCTCATGGCTGGATACTTGTCTTTCCAGATGCTTCCGTCGAAATTGGGGAATGATCCTCGTTCCTCGCCTAATTCGACAGACTTCTTGAGTGCTTCTTCTTCGATGAACTTCATCGTCTTCTCGCCGATGCTCAAAGCCTCTTCAGAATCATAGGGGATGCCAAGCTTGATGAGCATGTCAGCAAAACCCATCACGCCCAAGCCGATTTTCCTGTTTGCTCTCGTTATCTCATCAATCTCTTTCATGGGATACTTGTTCTCGTCGACAACGTTGTCAAGGAAATGAACTCCGTTTCTCACTGTCTGCCTCAGTCTTTCCCAATCTATTTTTCTCTCTTCGACGATTCGTGAAAGGTTGATGGAGCCCAAGTTGCAGGACTCGTAAGGAAGAAGTGGCAATTCGCCGCAGGGGTTGGTTGACTCTATTTTTCCGAATTGTGGGGTTGGGTTGTGGCGGTTGATTTCGTCTATGAAGACTATTCCTGGGTCTCCGCCTTGCCACGCGGATTTTGCCATGAGGTTCCAGACGTCTTTTGCGATAAGTTTTCCAGTTTTCTCGTTGTTTCTGGGGTTGACGAGCCAGTATTCGCCGTTTTCGTCCAGTGCTCTCATGAAGCCGTCAGTGACGGCGACTGAGATGTTGAAGTTGGAGAGGAAGCCGGGTCGCTGCTTGGATGTGATGAATTCGAGGACGTCTGGGTGGTCGACTCTGAGTATGGCCATCATGGCGCCGCGTCTTTTTCCTCCGGCTTTTATGATTTCGGTGGATGTGTCGAAGACGCGCATGAAGCTTACTGGGCCTGATGCTACGCCTTTGGTGGATTTGACGATGTCTCCTTTTGGTCTGAGTCTGGAGAAGTTGAAGCCTACTCCGCCGCCTGTTTGCTCGATTAGTGCCATGTTCTTGACTGAGGTGAATATGCCTTCTAGAGAGTCCTCGACTGGAAGTACGAAGCAAGCGGACAGCTGGCCTAGCGGGGTTCCCGCGTTGAAGAGGGTTGGAGAATTGGGGATGAACTCGAGTCTTGTCATCATGTTGTAGAAGGCTTCTTCGCTCTTCTTCAGGTCTCCACCATATTTCTCCTCGGATTTGGCTATGGCTTTGGCGATTCTCTTGAACATCTGAGCTGGAGTTTCAATTATTTTTTCATTCAAGTCCTTCAGGAGGTATCTCTGTCTCAAGACTTCGAGAGCGTTGACGGTTAGTTTTGGTTCTTCTATGCCCAGCTTCTCTCTTAGGCTTCTTATTTCGTCCTTCTTCTTTCGGTAAGCCTGATACTCATCTGCAACTCTTTCATAGCCTTCTTTCCTTAAGACTTCTATAACAGCGTCTTGTGCATCCTCGACGGATGGTATCTCATGTTTGAACCGATCTTCTAACCGCTTAACGATCTCGCTTGTTAGAGCTTCTGCTCTTTCGCCGTCTCCAAGTTCAACGGCAATCAAAGCCTTGTGAATAGCATCTTGGATTCGGATCGGGTTAAAATCGACGATCCGTCCGTCTCTCTTCCTAATTTTTGTAATGGGCATAACTGTTCAACCGAACTTAAGCTGACAAAAGTATTAAAGTCTTGAGAAAAGCATTTTCCTTGTGCTATTTACTCTTTCTTGACGAACTGATCCTTACCGGCACCGCAGACTGGACAAACCCAATCGTCAGGCAGCGCCTCGAATGGGGTTCCAGCTTTCACCCCGTGTTCTGGATCGCCGACTGCAGGATCATAAACGTAACCGCAAATAGTGCACTCCCACTTCTCCAAACCATTCACCACTTTCTTGAATCGTGATGATTCACCTTATTTAAGATTAGGTAGCCAGGTTCTGTTAACTCTTAGGCGCTTAAGCGGGTTTTGGGGTGGTCTGTTAACTGTCGGCGCTTTTTGTACATTGATGATACGAGGAAATTACTTAACCCATTTTGTCAAGCCATTGGGCATAGTTCTTTGTGTGTTTGTGTGAGGAATATTTGGTCTCTTTCCTGAAAGCAACTCAGGTATTGTTATTATCTGAATTTTCGGATATTTGTGACCCCATGTTGGCGATTGATAATATTCTGCTTCTAGAGCCGCGTCTATCATAGGCTTGGTAGGATCAGAGAGAGTTATCATTATGCCCATAACCGATTTTGTCGCTTGAACCGTTCCGATTAAATCCCTGACTAGTTGAGCCCCTATGTTAACCCCACCTTTAACTTGAACCACTATTCTTTGTAGGTTCACACTGTCACTTTCTTTGAATGTCAACCAACCATCTATGCCTTTGTCTGCACCTTTCTTACCTTTTTTATCAGCGTTAGGACTTCCAGCAGGTCTAGCTTCTAGTAGCGACAGAGCCCACCATTGAAATTGGTATCCTGATGGATCATCCTTCATCAATTGAACCGCACTTTCAAAATCTGCTGGCTCTCCAACCACTACATAGTCATTTCCAGCCATGACATTAATCTCCCTTAACCGTGACCTAATAAGAGAAATAGCAAGATGGGTAATGTCTATGCCAAACCATTTTCTCCCAAGGTTATTGGCAGCCATGATAGTCGTTCCACATCCACAGAAGGGATCTAATACTGAATCACCTTCATTTGTACAGGATTTGAGGATTCTTTCCATTAGCCCCACTGGTTTTTGAGTTGGATAACCTAGCCTCTCTTTATCCCTAGGCGAAAGCCAACGCACATCTTCGTCTATTCCCTTATCTGTTCCAAACACGGTTCCACTAGTATATGGTTGAAATGCCCAAATATCAGCTAAAGGTTGACCATCATCTTCCTTCAGATACCTTTCATAAATAGGCCAAGCTTGGTCAGGATAAATCTTAACATACCCTAACTCGTAGAGCCTGTCCAGTTTTTGCTGTGTATTCAAACCAGAAAGGTCTTCGTCTATCTCGTCAATTACCGCTTTAGGTATTGCCCAATGTCGCCCTTTTGCTGTTGGGTCAAAACCACGCCAAGGCTTACCCGAAGAACCCCCTCTTAATCCAGAACCACTTAAAACATTGCCATAATAGTTTGTTCTGTAACCTTTTTTATCTTTTATGAAATACTCTTCGATATGTCCTTTCATGTACGGTCTCTTAGGATACTTCCAGACATAGTTATCAGTCTTTGAATAGAATAGGATGCTGTCATGAATGGGTGCATAACGGTCAATCTTGTTATGCGATCCTGTGCGACGCCAAATGACTTCATTCCGAAAATTCCTGAACCCAAACACCAAATCTAAAATGATTTTTAGATAGTGACTTGCTTTAGAATCGCAATGGATGAAAAGCGAGCCTGTAGGTTTTAGGACTCTGTGTAATTCTCTAAGCCTTATGGTCATCATGACCAAGTAGGCCATCATGTCGTTTCTGCCTAAGAACGCATGAAGAAACTGTAACATTGAAGTATATTTTGGGTCTTCTTGAATTTCGAGGTAAGTTTTCTCCACATCTGGATTCCAATGCCAAAAATCAGTAAAAGCACGAATTTGAGCTGTTGATTCTTCACCTGTTGCTTCTTTGAACAGTATGTTGTAGTCTGCTTTGCTGTTGAAAGGCGGGTCGAGATAAATAAAGTCTATAACTTCATCCGCAAAGTACTTCCTTAGAACTGGAAGATTGTCACCATAATAGAGTGTATTAAGGTCAGATTTGCGGGGGGCCATACTTGAATAAGTGCCCTATAACTGCTTAAGAACTTGTCTCAAACCTCTGATGTTGACTTGCTTTCTTAATAGGGAGAGCCAATTCTCAGGTATTGAACTATCAGCGATTCTTGCTTTTTGTGCTGGAGTCTTTCCGTCCAATGCCATGTGAGGTCTCATGAAATTATAATAGATTCTGAGTCCATCCATCATTGTCTGTGCTGTTCAAGTCCCACTTCTCTAAAAAATCGGGGGGAGTGGGGTGGTCTGTATTGACGAAAATTCCAACCAATAGAAAGACTTCGAATAGTCAACAAATACAATGTACGCGTTACATCAGAAAACCGATAAATACAGATGAGACACTATTGCTGCAACGTGAAACTGATGCCTGAACTACCGGAAATAACGGTAATCGCGGAACAGATGAGCAAAGAGATAAAGGGAAAACGTGTCACAGGAATTGAAGTCAAACAGCCAAAAAACCTCAACATGCCAGCCAAGGAATTAACCAAGATCATCACAGGAAAATCAGTTGAAGGCGTTTCCAGCAAGGGAAAATGGCTTTTCATGAAGCTAGATCACGGGTATTTTCTGCTCATCAACCTTGGCATGGGCGCTGAAATACTGCACTTCAAGCCAAACCAGAAGCTCCCAGAAAAAGCCCAATTCAACCTCACGTTCTCGGACAAGACAGGGTTCACGATCCATTTCTGGTGGTTCGGCTATGTTCATCTCGTCTCGGAAAAAGACCTGAGCAAACACAAGATGACAGGCCAGCTTGGAAAATCAGCCACCGACACGACCTTCACCCTAGACTACTTCAAGGAACTGCTGACCCACAAGAAGACGGAAATAAAGACCTTCTTGCTCGACCAGAAAAGCGTGGCTGGAATCGGAAACGTCTACATACAAGACATCCTGTTCAAGGCCAAACTGCACCCAAACCGCAAGACCTCAACCTTGACTGAAAAGGAAAAAGCCGACCTATATCACGCTATCCGCGAAGTTTTGAACCGAAGCATCAAACTGAAAGGCCTAGCTTACGAGGTAGATTTCTACGGGAAGAAAGGCAAGTTCACGGCAAACGAGTTCCTCGTAGGATACAAACAAGGAAAACCTTGCCCAAAATGTAAAACGCTCGTCGAGAAGATCAGAACCGGAAGCACTGCTTCATACATTTGCCCGAAGTGTCAAAAAGAAAAATAGTAGAAATATATGAGCGAATCGGTTAAACTAAAGTCTTGAGTTTGGCAACGAGTTCTTTCTTCATTCTTTCGTCTGCTTCGATTTCTTTTCGGGCCTTTCGCCAGTCAGCGGAGCATCGACCATAACTTGACTGTTCGCCTATGTCATCAACATATCTAAGCCTGCTGAATGGCTTGTGATTGAAAACGGGCTTTTCACTGGGCTTCTCCGTTGAAACGTCAGTTTTAGCCTTGTTTGTAATGCTACGTAGGCTTTCAGCTAACATAAGTCGTAGGAATGGTCATAGGTATGCTTCTCCATAATGGTATGTGCATGTGACTATGTCGAATATGTCTATTTTTCCATATGGTGGAGCTAAGTCTGCATCTGGATTCCAGTTTGGGTCTCCCTCTTTGCAGCCATAGGTTGATGCGATTAATACGATGTCTAAGATGTTGACAACTCCATCGTAGTTTACATCACTTGGGATTGTAAATGGTGGCACAGGAAACATAAGTGGGTATCTATCAACATTGTCATAAATAACGTATGGGACATCACCTATGCCATCACTTCCAGTCTCATTCTGATGAGGACCTTTAAAGAGGTCGGTACCAGTGTAGTCGCTCCAGTGGTTTCCGCCAGAAGGATAACTATTATCCAAGGTTATGTTGTTGCCTTGAAGGCGTATACATCCGTCGTCACATCCAGCATGAAAATTGTTGTGGTGAATAATCGCATTGTTACAGTCGATATAAGCAGAGAAAGTCGAACGAAAATCATTGCCAACGATTAGGTGATTTTCCCCCATTTCGGCAAAGATGCTTTCCATACATCCATCAATCTTGTTACTCCGGATGACATTGTTGCTGCCTTTGGAGATTCCGCATCCTAAACCATCGACATATATACTCGGAGGAGCTGGTGGAGGACCCCACCAAACAACTACGGTATATCCTTGTATAACATTGCTCGAAATCGTAGTGCTGTTGCAATTTTCTAAGAAGACTATGGGATAAGTCACCCATGGCACTCCTCCATAATATACGAAAACCACATCCCAAATTATCGTGAATTCTTCAACGATGACATTATTTGCAGATATCGATATGGTACCATTGATAAAAGCTTCTCTTTTGCTTCCAATAAGCGTCAATGAATCCTTGTTTATCGCCAACCTTTCTTCATATGTTCCATTGTACACGAATATGGCGTCTCCTGGGTTCGCATAGTCTATGGCTTCTTGTATCGTGTGGAAGTCTGCTGGTCCATCATCGTCCACAGTCCAAGTTTTAGGTTCTGCTTTTACTGGTTGAGTGTTAAACGCCAACGTCAACATGCTTGCTAACAACAGCGTCAGCATTATTGATGAAGCTATCTTCTCCATAAACACTGTTCTCCCTTCTCCTGCACGATCATAAAATATACTTTTCATACATAAACGTTTTGTGGAGACATCTTCTATATGCATGAAACAAGAATAATGTGTGCTCTTCTGAATCAAACGCAACTCTTACGAAGATAAGACACGTACAGCCAAGAGTATACCGCACGAAGTCAAAGCTTGCGTGTTACCGGCTCGTGCATCATACGAGTCAATCCCAAGAGACTGAAACAAAAAAGAAGCAACCCAAACAAGAAAAGAAAAGGAGGTTTTGCGGGAGACGCCGCCACGAGTTGATGACACGCCAATGTAGTGGTGTATCACGTCATCGACTTTCTTCTGATTCTTATCTGTAACTTCAACTCCAGCCTCTTTCAAAACGCTGCCGAACCATTTCCAACACGTCATTTCAACCTTCACCAACCTGTGCTATTCTCAGTAGGCAAATTCGGAATATCTACTTTTTCGGCTTATCTGCTTTCTTTCTCTTCTTATAACGCTCGGAACACTGCTGGCAACAGAAAACGTATGGTTTACCATCAATCACGGTACTGTAAGCTGCAAGCCTGCACGTTTCTGACGGAATCTCGGTCTTGCAAAACTCGCATCTGACAAACTCTGGCATCACTTCTTCACCTCTTTCTGCCTCTTGTAGTAATCCTCTATGGCAGCGTGCAAAGCGTCTGCAGCAAGGTTAGAGCAGTGCATTTTAACCGGAGGCAATCCACCCAGCGAATCAGCCACGTTTGCACGAGTGATCTTCAATCCCTCTTCCAACGTCTTGCCCTTAGCCAGCTCCGTTATCATGCTACTAGTCGCAATTGCCGAGCCGCAGCCAAACGTTTTGAACTTGATGTCTTCCAGACGATTGTTCTTGACCTTGATGTAAATAGTCATTAAATCGCCGCATACGGGATTTCCCACTGTGCCCACTCCGTCAGCATCTGGGATCTCGCCCATGTTCCGCGGATTCTTGAAGTGCTCCATCACCTTGTCAGTGTACATTATCCCATCAGCTCTTTGGTGTTAAAGGCGAAATCGCTCTTAACCTTTTAGCAATTTCGGGCATTAGGCTTGCCACGTAATCAACTTCTTCTTCCGTGTTCTGCCTGCCCAGCGAGAACATCAGTGAACCATGGGCTTCCTCATGCTTCAACCCTATTGCCAGCAGCACGTGCGACGGCTCAAGAGTCTTCGCTGTACATGCCGAGCCTGAGGAAGCTGCCACGCCCTTCAAGTCCAGACTCAGAAGCATTGATTCGCCTTCGATGAAGCTGTACCGGACGGAAACATTGTCGGGCAACCTCTCAGTCGGGTGACCATTCAGAAACGAGTAAGGAACAGGATCAAGCAATCCCTTGATCATTCTGTCTCTGAGCTTAGTCAACCGTTGACTTTCAGCCTGCATTTCCTCCTTAGCGATCTCCGCTGCCCTTCCAAACCCGACTATTCCAGCAACGTTCTCGGTTCCAGATCTCAAACCACGTTCCTGTCCGCCACCATGAAGCGACGGCTCCAAGCGAACTCTGTCTTTCAAGTAAAGCGCGCCTACCCCCCTTGGCCCATACAAGTCGTTGGAAGAAAGCGTCAACAGGTCTATTCCTTCCCTCTGCACGTCTATCGGGACTTGTCCGTTTGCAGCCGTCGCGTCAACGTGCAGAAAAGCGTTCTTGCTGTGCACTAACTTGCTGATTTCACCTATCGGCTCTATTGTCCCGATTTCGCCGTTTGCATAGACGATGGAGACTAGAACCGTTTTGTCCGTCAACTCCTTTTCCAAGCTTTCAAGGCTCACAAAACCCCACTTATCGACTGGAAGAAAAACGGTTTCATAACCCTTGGTCGTCATGAACTTGCAGGGGTTAACGACTGACATGTGTTCAACGCTTGAGGTCAAGATTCGCGTTCCGCGATCCTTGTTACGGTAGGCGACGCCTTTGATGGCAAGGTTGTTGCTTTCAGTTGCTCCCGAAGTGAAGAGTATAGTCTCTTTCTTCTCAGCATTGATCAGTCTCGCTACTTTGTCTCTTGCCCCTTCCAACGCTTGTTTTGACTCTTGCCCAAAAGTGTGCAAAGACGAAGGGTTTCCATAAAGCGCTTTCATATATGGCAGCATGGCATCTACTACTCTGGGATCTACTGGTTTCCCGGCGTTGTGATCCATGTAGACGCGCTTTGTCGCCGACATGTCTGTTTCACTTAGAAGCAGAGAACAGCATCCGCGCTGAGAGCCAAATCGTTCAGCGTGGCAGCGCCTACAACCTTTGCTTCCTGTGTAAAGTCTCCGCGGGGGATTCCCATCAGGTTGCAGCTTTGTTCACAGACCGCCAGCTTCACTCCGGCCTTCACTGCCTGATTCATCACTTCTCTCAGTGAGGGGAAACTGCCAAGCTTGATCTTCTCGGCTTCTCCCTTTTTGACCACAGTTATTCCCTTTACGACAAAGTAAACTGTCGCTTCAATGTTCATCATGGCTGCGGTAGTAGCTAGTATGAACGGGGCATAGGTGCGCTCAGGTTGGTCAACGCCGCTCGTTTGAACGTACAATATCTTCTTTTTCTCCGGCATTTTCTTTCACCACCTAGTCCTATGTTACTTGACCTTTTTAATCAATATGCTAACCGCATTCCCATCTTTGGTCACAGATACCAGTTTCTGTTCCAGATGCTTCACGAGACTTCGTATGTCCTCCTCTGCCGCTGGATCATCAGCCACGACTTCAAGAACCTCTCCCTTCTTCATCTCATCCAACTCCATCCTCGTCTTGAAAACAGGCTCTGGACAATACAAACCAATACAGTCAAGCTTTCGGTCCGGCTTGTCTTTCATGTTTATTCATCTCAACAAAACCAAGCCTAAAAGAAGAGATTTAAGCGTTTTCTGTCGACGCATGCAACCGAGCATTCAGTCTGAGAGAGCAAGAAACAGATAAGACAGCACCGCTGTCTTTCAATCCACTGAACTATTCAGTCTTGATCTTTATTGCTTGAGTGGGGCACTGAGTTTCGCATGCCAAGCATTGTATGCAGTCTTTTTCGCGAGCAGGATCAGACTTCTTTGTTGAAATCGGATGGCCCGGAGTCTCAGCCCACTCGTACAATGTTACAGGGCAGACCTCAATGCAAATGCCGTCACCAGTGCAGACATCCCAGTCAACCGCCACGCTAGTCCCATGAATACCAAGCTTCTTTGGAGGTTCAACCGGTCCCCAGACGTCATGACCATTATGTTGATCCACGACTTTCCGGTTCTTCTGGAAATTCGGATCAATCGGCAAAATCTCACCACACGTAATCCAGAGACTTGTGAATATTAAGATTTTGCCGTGCAATCCCAGAGCAGTTCCTTTATTTCAGGCAGCAAGCAACTCGATTCACCAACCCGAATAATTACTTTTGGTTCAGCTATGACTCTACCGCAAAGCCGGAATGAAGCTTCTAGCTTGCCTCTATTTCCTGAGACTAATGTGAGCGAGCGGGTGGGAGGGGAAGTTCTTTGTTATAAGTCTGGTGCTTTTTCTCGTACGTAGTGTAGCTGAATCAGAGTTGAATGCCTGTCAATTAGTCAGAGCACTAGGGAGAAGTGCCTGTGGCATTACTGCCATTGTCGTAACGCTGGCCAGTCTTCGTATTGAATATGTGATAATCGTCGCCAGGATTAGGAATGCCTGAAATCGTGAAATTCTCCCAGCAGGTTATCGTATAGGAATTGCCAGCACCATTCGTAAGCTTGAGCGAGCAATTATTACCCAGCGTTTTTGCTTCTATCATGACTCCGCTGGGGCCATATGTGTCATTTCCGATTTCTATCGCGTATCCGCCTCGGTTGTTGTAGATTTGGAGGGCAGATAAATGAACGTCGTTGTGCAGAATATAGACTCCTCTTCCATCGTTGCTTTCGCTTTGTATGGAAGATCCCAAGAAATACTCATTTGACCATATTCCATCACCGTGGTTTCCGTAGGAATGGAAATTCACTAGTTGAAGACCGCCACCGGTGTAAACAGGGGTTCCTTCTATCGAAATGCCATCTCCATTGTTGCAGTAAGTCAAGGTATTCACAATAACCGAATCGTGAGGCCCGCGCATTGTAATACCGTTTCCGTTATTGAAACATGAGCGGACGTTGACCCACATACTCTCCATGGCGTCCGTTGGGGAACCTACACTTCCACTTGTCGACCATTCGGAGTAAATACCGTCACTTCCACAGTTTCTGATCTCAATGTTGTCCAGCGTGTATCGCTTTCCATACAGTTGAAAGCCACATCCAGAGCCGGGGTTATTTGCTCTGTTTCCATCGTATACTCCTCCAGTGAACACCACATCTTGAACCCCGTCTGTAGAGTTCGTTCCAGTCGAACTGTCGAAATTGTAGGATTTCACCAAATCCGTGTTCATATTGTTTGCAAGAGTTATTTGTCCGTCTAACTGCAGAATCGTGTAGCTGTGAACAATCAGAGGGTTGGTGATTTCTATGTTTCCGGCGATCAGAATTTTCTCTTTCCATGTTCGACCACTCGTTAAACCAGACAAAACATTGTTGATTATCATGCTTGCGTTTGAACTCTCACCCCAAGG
>CAZCRE010000032.1:0-13731 GCA_964501075.1 uncultured Candidatus Bathyarchaeia archaeon | reverse complement strand
TGCCTCCAAGTCTAGACGATCAGCTAGATAGGTAGCCATTTCAACGGATGCTTTGCCAAGGCCAAGACTGTCGCTAGCTTCGTTGCAGGCGGTCAACACTTTCTTCATCGATTTTAGACCGTTGTCGAGCATTTTTCTCCGTGCATTTGGTTCAGTCGATAAAAAATGGCCCAAGTAGGCGATTCTAGCGTTGTTATGGAGCAGTCTTGTATGAGAGTCCTCCTTTCCTTCGCTTTTTCCGAGCAGCCTAATCGTGCTTTCAAGGGCTTCAATAGCCAACTGTAGATGCTTCCTAAACTCGCGACTGTTTTCAGCTTGAAAAGCAACGAGAAAAAGACGCTGCCCTATCTTTTCCTGGATTTCGCTAGCTTCTACGAATTTTTTCTCCTCGAGTTCTCTAGACAAGGCTTCTTTATAGAAGTTGATTGCGCCGATCCAATCATATTCCTTCTCCCTTTCCACTGCTTGGGCGAGAATGCTCTGCAAAGGATGAGTTTTCGCCATAATTGTGCAGGCTCATTATTGGTTGATAGAAGAATATTTGGTTAGTGTAAAAAGCTTTCTTGAGCGCGCATGCGTGTTACTTAATTGGCCAAAAATGTTTTTTATTATTTGTTTTTCGGGATTTGAGGGCAGCTTCCTGCGTCACACTTGTTTCTGACTTGTTTGCAGTATCCACCCTTCTCGACCCTGCACAAGTGCCTTAGGCGACTGAACGGCAAGGCCACAATCGTTATCGACAGGTCTGACAGGGCAGCAGAAACTTGCTGCCGAACCCTTGGCGACAGGAAATGGCGTATTTCGGCCTTCCCCGTCCATCCGAGAGCGTCTTTTCACTTATCACCAAGCTCTGAGCTGTCAGGCGCTTAAGATGCAGCTTCAACGTGTTGCGACCGAAACCCACCTCGCCCAGAAGCTGGGCGAAAAACTTTGGCTTGCCATCGCTGAGCACAGCCAAGACACGCTCACCAAACAAGTCCATGATTCAACTACACAAGACGGATTTAAAACCATTATTGGCCATTTTCGGAACAGCCATGCGCGCTAGCCCTATCAGATTGACCAAATTGACCTAAAGACCATTGACCCAAATCTCTAATAATAGCTCCATCAATGAAAATGGCGTGGGCCGGTCGTCTAGCTTGGTTAGGACATTGGCTTTACGAGCCAAAGGTCGCCGGTTCAAGTCCGGTCCGGCCCACTCTAACCTCCGCGCGTACGTTTTCAATCGGGTTCATTAATTGATTCTGATTCTGGTCAGTGTGCTTTCAAGGACAATTACTCACTAAAAGTGAGCAAATTCCATTCTTGCCCCAAGAAATTCAGGATCTTTTTGGGTGTGAACGCTGTCAAAGTCGCACTCTGCATGCGTCTGCCTATTTTGGGAATCAATCCTACGGCATCTGTTCCCAGCTTGCACGTGACAACATGATCGAACAATCCCAAAGCTTCAACGTTCACAATGTCGCGCTCAAACCCTTCTCTCTTTAAAGCAGACTCAACGTCGTAGGAGGAAGCACCGAGAATCAAGAGCCTATCGAGCATCGATCTAACCCATTCTCTGTACCGCGTAAGCTGTTTCTCAGCAAGTTCAGCTTCAAGACGCCTTCCCTCCTTGTCCACGTTGAGAATTCTGATAAACAGGGGAAGGTTTTTGGAGAAGCCAAAGAGTTCAGCGATTCTTATGAGTGCTATCTTTCTTCCGTCAACGAGTTGCGCCTGTAAGCGACTTGTCGAGATCTTGGCGGTGACAAACTCCGGCGAGAAAATGCCCACGTCCACAACAACTTCCTTGCCACCTTCCAATCCTCTTATCTGTCCTTTCATCGTTGAGAACTTGCTTACGAATTCCAGCCTTGTTGGGCACAATCCAATTTCACGAGCTAAATAGTTCTGTGCAACGGTTTCATCTTCACCAGAAATGACGGTTTGAACCCAATCATGCGACGTGATCTCGCATGGTTCTATTTCGATTCTTAACCCTTCGAGGGCTGCTTTTAGGAATCTGTCGACTTGCTCGAGCTGAGCGTTATCGTAAGCCTTTAAGAGTAGCGTTACGGCAGGCAATCGCAATCGCCAACAAAAGTCAACATTTCCTCATGCAGTTTCTGTATTCTTTCAACTGCTGAGCGTGGGAGTTCCTGAGAGAAAACATCCAACGTCTTTTCTATGGGCACTCGCCGCGACCCTTCAATGAGCTTATCTGCGTAAGAGACGATTTTTTCCTCAAGTGTTTGTGGAGTGTAAACGTCTTTCGGCCACCCAAGCTCTTTTGCTTCCTTTGCTGTTATGCCGCCTCCGACATGTCTCTTTATTATTGATATGATCGGTTCTGGTAAACCAATGGACTTGGCAATGTCGGCTCCTATGACTGCATGGTGGACGCTGTGAGTTTTGGAACGGCCAATATCATGCAACAATGCGCCAATCTGAACGAGCTCTAGATCAACGTCTAACCCGTTCTCATGACAAGCTTCCGCAATCTCAGTGGCAAGTTGAGCTACTGCCTCACAGTGCCTTATGACGTTTCCTTTACATCCGCTTTTCCTAAGAAAGTGTAACGCCTGCTTTCTTGTTGGTAGTCTTTCACTCACCCAATTCCTTCCTTAGCTGTTCGACCTTCTTTGATAGTGCAATGAGGATTCTTTCGTTTTCATAATGCATCAATGGTTTGCCGCATGTGGGGCACTTGAATACCAGTTCCACTGCTTCCTCGAACGGAACGCGTTTGCATCCTGCTGTGTAACAATAGTAGAAGTCATGGTTTTTTTCGTACGCCAATCTGACATCAAGTTTTTCAAGCACTTGGCGTTTCCGGCTCAGTATGAAGCCTTCAAGTTGATCCGGCTGTAGCCTCCAATGGAATATGAACCACCCAGTTTTGGGGTCTCGGGTTCTTCTGAGACTCACTAGAGAACGATCATACAGTTTATAGAGGATCTTGCGAACAGAATTCAGCCTTATCGTCGTCTTGTTTGCTATTTCATCATCCGTAGTCTCTTCTGAACTCTTCAAGATCTCGATCATCTTGATCGCGTCTTCTTCGCCTAAGGCTTGCGCAACTCTTGCTAATGTCGCGTCGTCTATGTTGGATAACATGAAAATCCTTCTGATCTTGCTAACTACCACTTCTCCACTATATATTCTCAACTTTGGTTTAAATCTCTTACCAATTATCCCAAACCAAATTCACCTATCTGCTCTCAACTATTCTCTTTCCCCTTCCTTGCGGGATTATCTTCATCTTGGCGTTCTCGAAGTTCTTTTCTAAGGATTTTCCTTCGAAGTAACGATCCAGAAAAATAGCCAGGCTTGCGCATTCTGAGTGGGGCTGATTTCCAATCGCCACGTTGAAGTCAGAAACCTGTTCCGAGTAAAACTCCTTAGGAACCTTTTGACTTCCAACAACTATGAGAACGTCCTTTCCAGAGGACCTGATCCTTCGCAGCACGTTGCTGGCTTCAATGTTCTCCCCGTATGCCGTTAAATGCACGACTATTCCACCTTTGGCTTTCCATTTTTTCACAACGTTTTTCCAACGTGCTCCCATTTCGAAGGAGAATTCGCCACCCCAGCTTTGTGTGATTTTCTCTATTGTCTCTTTGATCTTGCTGTCCTCTGTGTCTGAAAGTACAATGCCGCTTGCTCCCAGCGCTCGAGCCGCCAATGCAACATGTGTTGTGAGTCGCGCATCTCTTTGCGGTCTGTGACCCCATCTGAGGATCACAATCTTTGGCATGATAATCACTCCAGGTGCTTTTCGAATCTTCCTTTGAACGCTTCAACACGATTCCTCACTTTCTCTGCAAGCTCCGGGCTTGCCTCAAAAACCATGTTTACAGAATCCCCAGTGTACTCCACTTTTCTGACATCCGTGCTTTTGAAAAGCCACGAGATAAAGGGCATTACCTGCTCTGTCATCGGAACAGAAAACGAGGCTCGGACGTAGTTCTTGAGAATTCTCAGAACCTCGTTTTTCAGTCGATCAAAATTGGTCCCACGCAATGCTGATATGGGGACTGCGTTCAGCGCCTTTTCTCTCAAATCGCCGAGTTTCTGTTTCAATTCTGCTTCTGACAGAAGATCAATTTTGTTGAATACTGTGATAATCGGGATGCCTGATGCGCCGATACGATCTATCGTTTCAAAGCAAACTACAAGTTTCTTTTCCATGATGCTTTCCGGTTCACTTGCATCCACCACCAGCAGTATCAAGTTTGCGTATATGGTCTCTTCAAGGGTCGAGCGGAAAGCCTCTATCAAAGTCAGCGGCAAGCGATCTATGAAACCCACTGTATCCGTGAGCAAGAACTTCTTTTTTGAGAATTCAACTAGCCTCGTTGTCGTGGATAGCGTCGTAAACAAGGTTGAATCAATGGGAACGTCCTCTGTTGTGAGAGCGTTGAAAAGCGAGCTCTTACCAGCCTGCGTATATCCTGCCAGAGAGATCGTTGAAAACCCCAGTTCAGCTCTTCTCTCCCGATGCAAAACCCGTTTTCCCCGAATTTTCCTCAGTTTTCTGCGTGTGGCATGCACCTCTTTCTTCACGCTTTCGTAGTAAATGTCAACCTCATAAGCGCCCAATCCCATGAAACCCGGCTGTTCTCCTTTCATTGACAATCTGATTCTCTCCTTTGCCTGGGTCAAGTCGTATCGCAGTTTTGCGAGTTGGATTTGCATCTGCGCCTCTGTGGTCGTAGCTCTTTTGGCAAAGATTTCAAGAATCAGCTGAAAGCGGTCTATGGCTTCTACGCCCGTGGCCTTCGCCAAATTATAGGCTTGCAAAGGTTTCAGTGGATTGTCGAAAACCACTTTCTCCGCGTTTGCTTCTTTCACAAGCTGAGCGAGTTCCTCAACTTTTCCTCTGCCTATTTGATAGCGAGGGTCAGCTTCACGGATCTGCTCCATCTCTCCAGCAACCGTGTAGCCTGCTGACTCCGCCAGTTTTCTCAATTCATCTAGGCTTGAATCCTCAAAGTTCTTTCTGCGCTGTACTATGATGGCTCGCGTTCAGCCGTGCCCTCCTTGCCTTTCTTTCTCTTAGGCAACTGAATCAAGTCTCCGAAGGTCAGTTCACTGCTCGCAGTCTTAGCAACGGTTGTTGAAGGAGCTTTGATCTTTTCTTCTGATGCTGGAACGATCAACTTGATTTTCAAAACATGTTCAAGTTTTGTCGAAAGCATAATGTCAGGCGTCATCTTTCCAGTTTCGATCTTTCTCAGAAGCGAGACTTTTTCGTTGATTTTTCTGCCCAGTTCTTCATGCGAAAGCCCAAGCTTTTCTCTGGCCTGTCTAATCTTCGCATCAAAACCCTCTACAAGCTCCAAACCCGTTTCAGCTGGAGGCCGTGGGGGCCTTTTGCTTGGCACTCTAAGAGTTAGTTGCACCTTGCCCTTTTGGCTAACCGGCTTAGGTCTCGCGTCCTCTTCCCAAATAAGCTTTCCATGCTTTGAGCAAGTTTCACAAACAGTCATTCTGGCCCCTTCAATTATGACCTTGTAGGGTTTTCCATGGACTCTGCGTCCGCAAACTTCACATTGCAATTGGTTTCGCGCACCTGGATTGCTTTTATCGTTGTAGGAGTGTTTATAGTTTGCCGAAGAAGAAACAAAATGGATAAGGGGTGCAAGTGATTGGAAAACGCTTTGCAAAGGATCAGAAGCGTGGCAGACTATCAGTTTGGAAAAGGTGTAGGTGTTCGTCTTTTCCCCAAGGATGTAGTGATCAGTTATTCTCGAAGAACCAACCGAATCCGATATGTCTTCTTGGACGGTGAACGGCTGGCAACGATGAAACCGACAGATGGACTGTTTTCCTTGAGCATTGAAGGTGCGAAACGGATCGCAGGAAAAGCGCGCTCAGCGAAATGTTTTGTCAAAGTCAGGGATGATATTTCGAGTTTCATATCTAACGGTGGCGATGTCTTCGCAGCTCATGTTGTCCAAGTCAGTAGCGAGATTCGCCCTAAGGATGAGATAATCGTCGTCGACGATAAAGATAAGGTGCTGGCGGTGGGACGAGCGGTTCTGTCAGGGGAAGAAATGAGAGTTTTCAAACGCGGCGTAGCGGTCAAAATCAGACGCGGATGCGTGGAAAGTTAAGCATAATAACTCTCAGATAATAAGAGACAAAGGATGAATGAGGTATTATTATGCGAGGACGAGTGAATCCGCGAGAAGCAAAGCGCATGATGCAGCGCATGGGTCTGAACATGAACCCTGTGGAAAACGTTGAAGAAGTCATCATAAAAACTAGTAGCAAGCAAATTATCGTCACGGAGCCAGAAGTGGCGATTCTTGAAGTCCAAGGACAGAAAATGTTTCAGATTTCAGGCGGACAGGTCGCTGAGAAAGCTCTGGACCGTAAGGCAGGACCAACAATAGGCGAAGAAGACGTTAGGCTTGTGGCGGACCAGACAGGGAAAAGCTTGGAGGAAGCAAAGAAAGCCTTGATAGAGAGTGGCGGAGACTTGGCCAAGGCCATTCTTTTACTGCAATCATAGATGTGGTACTTGCAAGCCGTGTTCGATGGTTTTAAGTCAAACTTTAACGCAATACTCTGCAAAGGGGCAAAAGAAGAGTGTTCGACATTGTATCAGTAGGGCACTTCTGCATAGATTCAATTTTCTTGCCCGAACGGAAAACCCCGTTCGTCGTCCTAGGGGGAGCTGCAACCTACGTGTCCATAGCCGCAGCACGTTTGGAGGCCAGAGTTGCAGCTATCTCCAAAGTTGGCAAAGATTTTCCTGAGGCTTATCGATGGTGGCTCGAACAGGAAGGAGTAAACTTGCATGGCTTAAAGAAAACTGAAGATGACGAGACCACGCGATTTGAACTCAAATACAGCGCAGATATGTCCGATCGAACACTCGTCCTAAAGGGCAAAGCGCCTCCATTAACCATTGAGGATCTACCGAACCCCCTGAAAACGCAAGCTGTTCATATCGCTCCTATAGTAGGTGAAATCACGTATGAAGTGGCGGAGAGTCTGAAGAAATGCGCTGATGTTGTGTCTCTGGACCCGCAGGGCCTTGTTCGAAAATTCAGCGCGGATGGGCACATGGTCCACAGCCGGCTAGAAGACACAAGCATACTGGATCTTGTAAACATCTACAAGTCTTCCAAGAATGAAATTGAAGCCGTGACGGGCTTATCAGACCTGCATTCGGCCATAAAGGCCGTCCATGACCATGGCGTAGAAGCAGTTCTCGTCACGCTAGGCGATAAAGGTGTAGTTTTATCTTTTGAAGGAACCGTTTATGAAATCCCTGCTTGCAAACCAGAGAAGCTTGTTGATCCCACTGGCGCTGGAGACGCATTTATTGGCGGTTTTCTGAACGAGTACGTCAACGATGAAAACATTCAGAGATGCGCCTTTGTTGGAGTCACTGCTGCCTCGCTTGTGGTTGAAGGAATTGGCCCGACATTCTTATGGGACAAGGCGCAAGTATATCAGAGGGCGCGTGAACTCTATGAAAAAGAAATTAAGTAAAGACGCTCATTATGTTGCGTCAAGATTGCGAACATGCTTAGGAGAGTCTGGCTTTGGGACGTGTTGACAAGGGTGCAAAATGCAGCGTTTCAGGCTGCGGAAGCGAAGCGGTCCGTTCAATTTCAACTGAGAAAGTCAAGCCCGCAGGGCTGAGAGTTGGCAACGAAAGACGTGCCTACCTCTGTAAGGAACATTATAAAGAGTACAAAAAGAAAACGAAGAGGGACAAGCAGCTTGAAAGAATGCGATATAAGGGCTAAGTGAGTGGAAACACATGCGCATCTTGCAATTGCATTCAAACTTTATCGAATACAAACCTATTCAAAAGGAGATTTCTATAGCTGAAGAAGCTGAAAAGAAGCAAGTACGCTTCGAGGAGATTGTCGTCTTGTTCACAGCTGTTGAAGAAGGCGACGACGAATTAGTAGCCCAAAAAGCCGTGGGTGAAGTCTGCGCTTTTCTGGCGAAACTCAAGGTCAACAGGATACTAATCTACCCGTATGCGCACTTGAGCAACGATCTGGCTAAACCCACTGAAGCTTTGAAAGTGGTCAAGACCATGGAAATGCATGCCAGAGAGAAAGGAGTAGAGACTTTTCGTGCTCCTTTTGGTTGGAATAAACAGTTCACGATATCGATCAAAGGGCATCCGCTTGCGGAACAATCTCGCCAGATTAACGCCGTCAAGAAAGCAGCAGGGAAAGCGGAAGCCAAGAAGGAAGAAAAGGCGGATGACCAAGTTTCAGAGGCAGCTAAAGCAGAGGAGAAACTTGAATCATTCTGGCACATACTTCAGCCAGATGGAAAGATGACGACTGTCGAGGATTTCAATTTCAAAGGGCACGAAAACCTTGAAACATTCGCGAAATACGAGATATCCAAAGTCAGAGCAAGCCAGCAGATGCCACCGCATGTGACTTTGATGAGAAAGCTAGAGATCGCTGATTATGAGATGGGAAGCGACCCTGGCAACATACGTTGGTACCCGAAGGGGCGGCTTATCAAATCGCTGCTGGAGCAGTATGTCACTTCAAAGATGACTGAATATGGAGCCATGGAAGTTGAAACGCCAATCATGTATGATCTTCATCATCCGAGTCTAGCTGACTACTTGAACCGCTTCCCCGCAAGGCAATACTTGCTGAAATCGGAAGACAAAGAATTGTTCCTAAGGTTTGCCGCATGCTTCGGGCAATTCCTCATGGTTCATGATACGCAATTCTCCTACAAACACATGCCCCTAAAAATCTACGAATTGACCCGATACAGCTTCAGACGCGAAAAAAGCGGCGAAGTCGTGGGTCTAAGACGTTTACGTGCCTTCAGCATGCCTGACTGTCACGCGTTCTGCACAGATCTGGAACAGGCCAAGAAAGAGTTCACAGTGAGATTCAAACTCTGCATGCAGATCCTTGACGAAATCGGCTTATCCAGAGCAGACTACGAGGCAGCGATACGTTTCACTGAAGAATTCTACGAGGAAAACAAGAAATTCATTGGCTCATTGGCTAAGGTGTTCGGTAGGCCAGTGCTTGTGGAAATGTGGAAGCAGCCATTTTTCTATTTCAGACTGAAATGGGACTTCAACTTCGTTGACAACCAGAGCAAGGCCGCGGCTCTTTCAACAGACCAGATCGATGTAGAAAACGCCAAAAGATACGACATAAAATTCGTCGATGACAAGGGTGAGCGACATCATCCGCTGATTCTTCACTGTTCACCAAGCGGAGCCATCGAAAGAGATGTCTACGCATTACTTGAGAAAGCCTACAAAGAACAGCAAAAAGGCAAAGCTCCAATGCTTCCAATGTGGCTTTCGCCCACGCAGGCCCGTCTGATTCCAATATCCGACAAGTTTGTGGGGTATATTGAAAAAATAGCCAACAAGATGGAGAGGCACCGTATTCGGGTGGACATCGATGACCGACAAATGACGCTGCAAAAAAGGGTTAGAGAAGCAGAGATGGAATGGGTTCCATACATAATCGTCGTAGGTGAAAAGGAAGTGTCTTCTGGCGTTCTCTCCGTAAGGGATAGGAAAACTGGCGAAATGTGCAAACTGAAGCTTGAGCAACTAATGAGCAAGATTGAAGAAGCCGTTGAGGGCAGACCTTTCAAGCCGCTGCCTCTGCCAAAATACCTTTCAAAGAGACCGCAATTCTACGGCTGATAATCATGTAGAACTGGCAGTTTCTTACAAAAACTATATCAAACCTTGCTCCCAAACTAGTTTTCTCTGGAGGGCACGATCTTGGAAAAAGAACTGCTAGTTTACGTTGACGGTAGCTACTATCCAAAATCGCAAGCAAAAATCTCAGTTTTCGATCACGGTCTTCTTTATGGAGACGGCATATTCGAAGGAATCCGCGCATACAACGGTTCAGTGTTTAAACTGAAAGAGCACATCGATAGACTCTACCGCTCTGCACACATGATAATGCTTGAAATCCCTATGGCAAAAGAGCAGATGATACAAGCCGTTCTGGAAACACTGCGGAAAAACAGCTTAAAAGACTCTTACATACGCTTGATCGTTACGAGAGGAGTCGGCGATCTAGGGTTAAACCCGAAGAAGTGCGCGAAACCGACAATAATCATAATAACCGATACAATCACGTTGCATAAAGTTGAAGCCAAAGAAAAAGGCGTGACCGCCATGCTCTCATGGGTCAAAAGAGACCCCGTGGACGCTACATCACACGAAATAAAATCCCTCAACTACCTCAACAGTATACTCGCAAAGATAGAAGCAAACATAGCTGGTGTAGACGAAGCCATATGCCTTGACAAGAACGGCTTCATATGCGAAGGAGTGGCTGAAAACATGTTCATGGTCAAGAATGGCAAGCTATTCACGCCGCCAAGTTACACAGGCGCACTACAGGGGATAACGGCTGAAGAAGTGATGAGGCTGGCACGAAGGCTGGGTTATGACGTAGAAGAGAAGAACATCACACCATACGAGCTATTCAATGCTGAAGAAGCATTCTTCACAGGAACAGCTGCCGAAATCATACCAGTCAGAGAAATAAATAAAAGAACAATAGACAGCGGAAAACCCGGACCGATAACCAAGAAACTGATGGCAGAGTTCTCAAAAGTTGTTCTGGATCCTAAGGAAGGAGTAGCCATCTACAAATAGAGTACTCGCGCAAGAATCGCGAAGCGATTCCTATTTATTCCTTTTCATGAAGGCTTCCAATTCGCCAAGGGCCTGCTCAAGAATTTCAACAGGCGGAAGTATGACCCCTCTCACGTGCCCTGCCCCGTAGACGGGATCGAATCCAGACCCGTGGACGAAGAGCACTCCTGTTTCTTTCAAGAGCTGTACCGCAAATTCCATGTCTGTCTTCCACAGCGATCCAACCGTGTGGATTTTTGGAAAAACGTAGAAGGCAGCCTCCGGCTTCGCGCAGCTTATTCCATCAATCTCGTTCAGCCTTCTCCAGGCATAGTCTCTTCTTTCCCTGAGTTTTCTATTGGTCTCCCTTATGTGGTCCTGTGGACCGTTCAATGCGGCTATTCCTGCCTTCTGAACAGGTGTGTTAGCGCATAATCTGATTCTCGCTTCTTTTTCAACGCCTTGTTTTAGCTCCTCCAGTTCATTGTTCTGGCTATGGAAGTATACGTAACCCAATCTCCATCCAGTCATCAGGTATGCTTTTGAGAAGCCGTTCAGCCCAATCACGGGGACATCCTTCGCCAAGCACGCGGTGCTAACGAGCTTCTTCTCGTAGACTATCTGGTCATATATCTCGTCTGACAAAATTGGAACGTGGTATTCGCTTGCTATGCTGATGATCTCTTCCACCACTTTCTCATCATAGAGTGCGCCACAGGGGTTGTTAGGGTTGATGATCACGATAGCTCTAGTCTTCTTCGAGATTTTTCTTCTCAAATCGTCAGTGTTTGGTTGCCAGCCATTTTCCTCAACAGTCTCGTACGTAATGGGCTTTGCACCAAAAAACTTCGCGTAAGAAATGTACGGCGGATACGTCGGACCTGGGAGAAGAATCTCGTCTCCAGCGTCAAGTAATGCCGCCATGATCATCTGAATTCCTTCCGAGATCCCTTCCGTGATAATGACGTCGTCAGCAGCAACATCAACGTTGTTGACTCTTTTCTCTTTCTGGCTTACAGCTTGTCTGAGTTCTGGTAGGCCTTCTGAGGGTGAGTATGCGTTTGCGCCTTCTTCGACTGCCTTTATCAAGGCCTGTCTGATGTGGGGTGGTGTTTCAAAATCGAATGCGACAGGGTCTCCTATGTTGAGATAATAGATTCTTCTTCCAGTTTTTGCAACTTGCTTGGCATAAACCAAGACGTCGCGGATGGCATATTCGATCGTGCGAACTCTCTCAGTGACCTTAACGGCAGTCAAGTTTGCGCCTTCTGAGAGCGAGCGTTTGTTTTATGAAAAAGATAAAGATTATGGGGCGCTGGCTGGTATTTGGAACGTTTTGGTAGCGGTAAATCCTTCCACTGTGACGGTTATAGTCAAGGATTGGCCGTAGTAGCCCTTCCAATACCATGGGCAGATCATTGCAACCTCGGCGCCTATGGGCAGAAGATACCCGTTCGGGACAAGCCTCGGTATGGTTCCGTTGATGTAATCTGTCGAATTCGACGTTGCGAAGATAATGTTTGCGATCGTTGCATCCTGGATTGAAAATGCCGAGTTACTTATGGTTATGTTAACATACGTGAGCCCTTCTGACGTTGCATTGAAACCAACTGTGTCCGAGATCGTTAAGTCCACAGACGGTACAGTAATGGATCCTGAGAGGTATTGTCCGTTGGCGCTGACGTTGCCTGTCACGGTCATTCCTCTCAGACCTGACCAATCAAACGTGCAATTGAACTGCTTCGTCTCTCCAATTGGGATTGCCTGAGATGGGAAACCCACGCTGCTGCCGTTGAGGCTTATCTGCGCTGGAATAATCGCATCTGTTGAGCTTGCCACGTTGGTGATGTTTACCGCGAAATGTTTAGTATCGGCTAGGTTGAAGTTTACTCCTGTTATTTTGAAGTTGATCGGTTTGGGCGTTAAGACGGTCACCGATGCGGCTGCGAATTCTTGCAGGTTGTACACGTTTACTGTGACGTTTTGGCTACGATAGTCTCTCCAGTCCCACGTGCAGTTGCCGAAGGTGACAGTGTCTCCCGGTTCAAGCCTATAGTAGGGGACAAACGAAGGACTCGTCAGGCTTCCGTTTATGTAACTCGTCGTGTTGCCGTAGACTAGTTCAATTTCGTTTATGTCCACGTAGGTACTCGCTGTATCTGGATTAAAGACTGTTATGTTCATGTCCTCCGGGTTGTCCCCGTTGAACAAGACCTGTGTTACATACCATCCTAGGTTCGTCACCACGTTCGTTGATAGATCGGCATAGTAGCCTTGGGCTGTCTCAACCCTGATGACTGGGTCTGACAAGCCCTCAAAGTCAAACACACATTGAACTTTCACGTTGCTTCCCACAGTCAAGTTCAATGGTAACGTAGGTGTAGCACTCAAAACTGGTACTTGATTGACCAAAACATTAGAGAGTGTAAGATTCAGGGTTGAGTTAGAAGGGTTCGTTACTGTAATGTTGAATTGTTTACTGCTTACAAGCGGGTTAATGTCAGTGGTGGTTTCCAGCCCTACGAACTGGGTGATAACAGTCTTGCTGGTGCCTGTGTTATCAGACGTTGTGATGCCTACGGTGATTGACTTCCCGGCGAACGGACTCCAGTTCTCTACGCATACGATCGTCTTAGATGTTGCTCGCTCGATCGTTATGGGAAGCGTCTCAGGGTAGGTGTCTGTCACGGGCTGTACGGTTGTGTTGCCTGCCGCCCTTATGTAGATGCCCGTAATGTTCGTAGTTAAAGAATGCGTGGGGTTCATGACCGTGAGGTTGAAGTAGCCGGCCTGATCGAGTGGAAAAAGTGCATCCGTAATAATCAAGTCAGTGCCGGATGACTCATAATAGTAACCAGATATAACCCACATGTAAGATAGTAATCCTCCTACTATCAATGAGCACAGAATCAACAAGATCACAACAAGAGTTGAAACTGCCTTCATCTCTTTCATTATACGCAAATTTCCAACCTCACTTTGAGCGATTGGTTCTAATCATAATTCTCAGAGGTAAATAAGCGTTCTCTTACAACGTGATACGGTTCCAGCTAGACAGCTAGATTTAAATCCAATCCGATTTTTCTACTAATCACGCTCAAAATGGTCGGAGAAAAATG
>CAZCRE010000031.1:0-14330 GCA_964501075.1 uncultured Candidatus Bathyarchaeia archaeon | reverse complement strand
AGCTGGGTTTAGACCGTCGTGAGACAGGTCGGACTTTATCTGCTGGGAGTGCTGGTTGCCTGAGGGGAAAGGGTCCCCAGTACGAGAGGAACGGGACGCTGTGGCCTCTAGTTTACCGGTTGTCCGACAGGGCAAACGCCGGGCAGCCACGCCGCTGAGGATAAGGGCTGAAAGCATCTAAGCCCGAAGCCTCTCCTGAAAATAGGCAACCAATCCCCGAAAGGGGGACGAGGGCTCCCATAGAAGATGGGTTTGATGGAGCTGGGGTGTAAGCTGGAAGGTTTCGACCGACCAGCTCAGCCTGCAGCCTCCAACCGCCCAAGGTATTAGGCCTTAAACAGTGTCTGGACGATATATTCGGTGAACTTCGAGGCGTGTTGGAAACTGGTCTGTGCATGGCTACTATTCACTTGAACCGTGAAAAGCTGTGACTTTGATTTCCAAGTTTGACCCTTGGCATTCAACGCTCTGCACGTGTCCATCTAAACTCACTTTTAATCCCTACACGGGTTGCGACCATAATTGCGTATACTGTTATGCTTCAAACTACATTCCAGATTTTTCCGATTGTAGGCCAAAGAAGGACTTACTGCCTAGACTGAAAAACGAAACACAAAAACTGAAAGGTCAAGTGGTGTCGATAGCTAACTCGTCAGACCCCTACCCGAATTTGGAAGCCAAAGCAGGTCTGACGCGCAAATGCCTCGAAATTCTGTCCAAACAAGATTGCAAGGTTCAGATAATCACGAAGTCCGACCTTGTGCTTAGAGATGCCGATTTGCTGGAGAAGATGCGCTCCATGATTTCCATAACCATCACAACAGACAACGATGATGTTGCAAGGCTCATTGAGCCAAACGCTCCACCACCTTCAAACCGACTGAAGGCAGTTGAAACCCTGATCAAGAAGGATATACCATTATCCGTACGAGTCGACCCAATCATTCCGTTCCTAAACGACAAGCCAGAAAGCTTGATAAGAACGATCGCGGCTCTCGGCGTCAAACACGTTACAAGCTCAACTCTAAAGGTAAAAACTGAGAACTGGAGAAGGCTCAGCGTTGCCGTACCAGAGATTGCAGGAAAACTGAGACCTCTGTATTTTGAGAAAGGAGAAAAAGTGGGCAGGTGTACCTATCTGCCGACGCATTTACGGACTAGGTTAATGAAGAGCGTGAGCGACTTGGCCAAGACGAACCACATTGAATTTGGGGCATGTAGAGAAGGATTGGCTCAGCTCAACACTGCGACGTGCGATGGTTCATGGTTGCTGGGCAAAACGGGTTCCAAACTCGCCTAGACCATATCTATACAGATCATGAATTCTCAATTCGTCAGACTGTCAGCTACGGATTTCAACTGATATTGTTCTAAGAAGAAAGTGGAGGATTTCTTCTAGGTTTTGCGTTTCGGCATCTTTTGTTCGAAGACCTTTCTTAGCAAGGATATTGGCAAGTATCCGTTAGCCGTAATCGTATCATGAAAGAGTTTCTCGTCAAACCCAGCACCCATTTTCTGCTTTAATTCCTGCTTCAGTTCCAGTATCAAGTGTTTTCCCAGAAGGTATGAGAGCGGATATCCTGGCGTTTGCGTGTAACGCTTGACCTCAGCTTCTGCAGCTTCTCGCGAAAATCCCGTTTCTTGCTCAAGCATTTTGACTGCTTCTTCAAAACCCATTTCGCCCCTCGAAAGCCTTACATCTACAATTATACGTACTGCTCGCCAAATCATGTCGTTGATCTGAATCAACTGTGCTTCTAGGCCTGTTACGAAGCCCTTCTCGGCCATCATCTGTTCGCAGTAGTGGGCCCAGCCTTCAACGGTTTCGGTTCCTTGGGCCAGTATCTGAATCATGCTGCCTCGGTTAGACATTGTGCCCTGCAAAAAGTGTCCGGGGAAGGCTTCATGAACCGCGGTGTTTCTGATTGATGGAAAGTTCAAGTGCTTGCCCAGATTCGCTGGGTCTTTTGGTCGAGTCACGATGTATATGCCTATTTGAGGCTTATCAAATCTAGCTGGCATGTTCAAAGCTGCAAACGGGATCAGGGGCGCTAGAAAAGCAGGTGTTTCTTCCACTAGCAACACGTCTTCGCTGTTTACAGTTGCAATGTCCTTTTCTTCAACAAACTTTCTAGCTTCCTCCATGGTTTTCCGCGTAAACTCCATTGCCTCTTCAAACGTCTTTGGCGCCTTGCTCTCTATCTTTTTCAGCGCTTCTTCAACCGATTTTCCAGAAGCGATTTGCCGAGCTAGTTGCTCTCTCTTGGCTTTCAGTTCATTCAGGTATTTGACACCTAACTGATAGATCTCGTCAGAATTCATGCTTAGCTGTCGTAGTTGAAGGAGCTTTTCAAATTTCTCTTTGCCCAACGCCCACTTCTCTTGCGTTTTCGGAAGCAAGGCTTGGAGCCATTCCGCGTGAATCTTAAGTGCAGGCTGCAGGTTCTCCCAAGCCAGACACAGTCTTGCGTAAACATTATCTGAAACCTTGCCTTTTGCGGCGTGAAGTATGAATTGGAATAAACCACCCATGTTTTGGGCTGTTTCTATGGCTATTTCGGTCCAGAGTTTCACTGGATGCTTGTTTTCGAACCTTGAACGGAATTCTTGCAGATATTTCGGAATTTTCTCCATTCTGGCTGCGATAGCGTCTGCTCTCTTTTCCAGTGATGCATAGTCTCGGGTGAACATTATGAAGACTAGCCCGCCAAGCATTGAAAAAGCATCTGGATCCAACTCATGAGTGCGTCTTTCGTAGAATGCGAATTTCCATTGTTCATAAGCGTTCGCTAGCACTTCCCAATCCACCTTGTGTTGAGCGCTTAGTTCTTCGCGCTTCACTGCCTTGTTCAAGTTTGTTATCGTTTCCTCCAGAAGGTGGAGGTTTTCCGCAAGTAGTTTGGTAGAACCTGTTGGTAACAGGTAGTCGTAAGGTTCATGCAGTCCGAACTCGGTTGCAAAATCAGGGTTGTTTTCGAAGAATCTGTTCATCATTTCTTGGGTGAGTTTCTCGAAAGTTTCATCTGCGTTCATTTTACCGCCTTGGCTACAGAATTGATTATAAATGTTTAATTAAGCTTTAGCGAGAGAAGTCGATTGATTTGATGTCGTGTCACTGGACATGAATGAGTCTTGTCTCATGGGTTCAAGACTGACCGCCTAAAAAATAGCTCTCTTCAGCCTTTCGAAAGCTTGTAACGCCGGCTTTCTGTGTCAATCATGCCCTTCTGGAACAAACTGCGCAATTCCCTGAAAACCTTCTTTTCAGATTCTCCGATTTTCTCAGCTATTTCAGCAAGTGTTAATCCTTCACCCGAATTCTTGAGCGCTGAAACAACGACTTCCTCAAGTTTTCCCATGGTCTTCACTTGCAATGGTTGAATGACGCAGGGTAGCTTTGTTCTTCATGATTAATAAATTTTGTTCAGTCCCCTGTCATCACGTAACAATGAATCGACTCCCACAGAATGGCTGGAAATAGCAACCAAAAGACTCCAACGAGAGGGTCGCTCGAAACAAGAAAAGGGCCACATGTTAGAGCAAGTAGCATGGGTTCACGATAATTGTCGTGGGTTTCAAGCAAAAGTCTTATGATGAAGAGCGTGAAACACTCTCCAAACACCTAGGAGAATGACACGAATTGGACGTAATTGTTTGCGTTAAGCATGTTCCTGAAACAGCTGAGGCGGAACTAAAAATCGACGCTTCAGGCAAAGCCGTGGAAAAAACAGGCTTGGTCTACGACATCAACGAGTGGGACGATTATGCGCTGGAAGAAGCCGTAAGAATAAGGGAGAAACAAGGCGGATCAGTCACTGCCATAACCATAGGCCCAGATGATTCGGACAGCACTCTGAGAAAATGCTTGGCCCGCGGGGCGGACAAAGCAATAAGGCTTGCAGACCCAAAATTCGAGGGCTCAGACGGCTATGCCATAGCCAAAATCCTCCACTCTGTAATCAAAACCATGCAATATGACTTAGTCTTGACAGGGATGCAAGCAGGCGACGACGGCAGCGCTATGGTCGGACCGATCCTCGCGCAACTCTTAGGAATCCCGCACGCTACGATGGTCAAGAAACTTGAACTTGGCACAGGCACGGCCAAGGCAAATCGTGAACTTGAAGGCGGTTTAGAAGAGCAAGTTGAAGTCAAGCTGCCCGCGCTTTTCTCGGTTCAGACAGGCATCAATGAGCCAAGATACGTGTCTATAATGGGCATACGGAAAGCGATGCAGAAAGAAATCAAGATAATGAGTTTAGCTGACACAGGTCTAAGCGAAAACGATGTTGGCTTGGCAGGCTCATGGCTTAAAATAGAAAAGCTGTACGTGCCACCAGTTGAAAAACAAGCTGAATTTCTTAAAGGAACACCCGACGAAATGGCAGCGAAGATCGCTGAAATCTTGAAAGCAAAGGGGTTGATCTAAAATGACTGGAATTTTCGTCTTGGCTGAACATAGACAAGGCCAAATTCGAGACATAACCTATGAAATGCTTACTAAAGCTCGAGAGCTAGCGGAAAAGGCAAGCATGGACCTGACTGCGGTCATATTAGGTAGCAACGTGAAGGAACACGCAAAGACTCTGGCCGAATACACAAACAAGGTCATGGTAGTCGAGGACGCGAAACTGGAAAACTTCAACTCAGAAGCTTACAGGAAAGTCTTGGCCGGCTTGATTACTACGCACAAGCCTGCATTAGTAATGGCTGGTCACACTTCTCAAGGCGTGGATCTGGCACCTAGGCTTGCAGCTGCCTTGAATCTGCCACTAGCAACGGACTGCATAGACCTGGCATTCGAAAGCGATGTGTTCACAGTTACGAAGCAGATGTACGGAGGAAAAGTAAACGTCAAAGCCACTGTTCGCAAGGCTGAAACCTATCTGGCAACAATCAGACAGGCAACGTTCACTCCCACAAAACCAGCAACCCCGATGAATGGGCAGATCGTAATAGTGCCTTCACCGCTTGCCGAAGAAATCAGTGAAAAACGATTCGTACAGTACGTTCTTCCACCGCCCGGCGGAGTAGACATAACAGCCGCCGAGAAACTCGTGGGAATCGGACGTGGAATCAAGGACGTGGCTAACATACCCCAAGTCGAGGATCTTGCAAAAGCAATAGGCGGCGTCCTATCATGTTCGCGTCCGATCGTTGACAAAGGATGGTTGCCCACCGACAGACAAGTTGGCACTTCAGGGAAAACAGTCAAACCAAAACTCTACTTGGCCTTGGGCATAAGCGGAGCCTTCCAGCACATCCTTGGCATGAAAAGCTCAGACCTCATAATAGCTGTAAACAAGGACCCCAAGGCCCCCATCTTCAGTTTCGCAGACTACGGAATCGTCGAGGATCTGTTCAAGATAGTGCCCCCGCTGAAAAACAAGGTTAATGAGCTACGAGCACAGAAAATATAACCTAAACTATTTGGAGAAAAAGAGCAAGATGGATTTCAAACTAACCCCAGAACAACAGGAAATAAAAAGAGCAGTGAAGGAATTCGCGGAAAAAGAGTTCACTCCTGAACTTGCGTTGGAACTTGATCAAAAAGAAGAGTTTCCAATGGCCATATACAAGAAAGCTGCGCAACTAGGGTTCACAAGCATGCGTATCCCAGAGCAATATGGTGGACAGGGTCTAGGCGTACTGGAAGATTGTATAGTGGTAGAAGAAATGTGTCGAGCAGACCCGGGCATAGGCGTCGCAATCTCGCTTGGCAATCTCATGATCCCTGACGTTCTACTAAAACACGGCAACGAAGAACAAAAGAAGAGATACATTCCACCACTTGCCAGAGGCGACAAGATAGCTGCAGCAGCATTCACGGAACCTGAACACGGAAGCGACATCACACGCATGGACTCAACCGCCGTAAAATGCGGTAGCGAATGGTCCATAAACGGCGCCAAAGAATTCATCACGAACGCCACAACCGCCGACACTTTCATCCTGCTCTGTCAAACAGACCCAAGCTGCCAGCCAACCTATAGAGGCCAAAGCATATTCATCGCCGAAAAAGGCATGCCAGGACTGGAAGCGACCAAGCTTCATGGAAAAATGGGAATAAAACCCTGCGTCACCGGGTCACTAGCAATGAGTGATCTAAAAGTGCCAGAGACCAACGTCATAGGAGAATTGGGCAGAGGCTTCTACTACACACTTGAACTTTTCGACGGAACCCGCATAACCGTGGCCGCACAAGCAGTGGGCATGGCTCAAGGCGCATTCGAACGAGCACTCGCCTACGCAAAAACCCGCAAACAATCTGGACAACCCATAATCAACTTCCAAGGCATAAGCCACAAACTCGCTGAAATGGCAATCAAAATTGAGTCAGCAAGACTCATGATGTACAAGGCTGCTTGGCTTTACGACAAAGAGAAACCGAACCCTGCTCAGACCTCAATGGCAAAAGCCTACGCAGGCCGCGTGGCCATGGAAGTTACAGATGACGCCATACAGATCTTTGGCGGCTATGGATATCTAGCAGACTACCATGTGGAACGCTATCATCGATGTGCGAAAATAACCGAGATATACGAAGGAACAAGTGAAATCCAAAAGAACACGATAGTCGGTTACCTCATGAAGCAGCAATAAAAAAAAGAATTCTTTATTTTTCTTAGTAAGCTTTCTGGAGTGTTTAGTCTCGATTCAAAAGTTTTATTACCATTCCTCATCCATCAATAACACTCTCAAGGAGACGAAATCATCTTGGCAACTGAAAAAATCGGAAAAGCAGCAGTAATAGGTTCAGGAGCCATGGGTCACGGAATCACGCAGCTTCTCGCCATGAGCGGACTTGAAGTAACCATGGTTGACATAAACGATGAACTCCTGCAAAAGGCCAAAGAGAAAATCAAATGGAGCTTGGGAAAATTCGTTGAGAAAAAGAGGATAAGACAGGAAGATGCAGACGCGGCGCTGGCGCGGGTAGCCACGACTACAAGCTATGAGCAGGCGGGAAAAGACATAGACTTCGCGATAGAAGCCTCGCCTGAAAACATGGAGATCAAGAAAACGATCTTCGCCAAACTGGACGAAGTTGCTCCTCCGCATGCGATACTCGCCTCTAACACATCTACGTTGAGCATAACTGAGGTGGGCAAGGCTACGAAGCGACCTGACAAAGTTGCTGGGATGCACTTCTTCAATCCACCACAATTCATGGCACTAGTCGAAGTCATCAAAGGGGACAATACAAGCCAAGAAACAATGAATACCCTTTCGGAACTAGCCAAAAAACTGGGGAAAACACCCGTAGTCGTGCGAAAGGACGTGCGAGGCTTCATCGTAAACCGAATTCTCGGAGCAGTGTTCAATGAGGCGTTCTGGGCCTATCACCGAAAAGAAGCCACTAAGGAGGGAATAGACTCTTCAGTGAAGTACACAGGCGGGTTCCCAATGGGTTGGTTTGAACTAGGCGACTTCGTCGGGCTGGACATCGCCTATGAGGTTGGAAGGATACTTTACGAGGCTTACGGTGAACGGTTCAAACCATGTCAAGAAGTCATCGAGCCATTAGTCAAGGAAAAGAAGCTGGGACAAAAAACAGGCGTGGGCTTCTATGACTGGACAAAGGGCAGACCAAGGATACCTTTCAACTTGCTAGATGAATACGACGTCGACAGGTCTTGGGCAGTGGCTGTCAATGAGGCGGCTTGGCTTATCCATGATGATGCTGCAAACCCAGCGGACATCGACACTGGAATGAAGCTCGGCACGTATTGGCCCTCAGGCCCCTGCGAACACGCGGACAGAACAGGCATAGACATGGTCTTGAACAAGCTTGGAGAACTACATGCAAAGTACAATATGGAAATGTATAAACCCTGCCCGTTGCTTGAAGACTACGTTGGCAAGGGCTGGACTGGAAAGAAAGCAGGAAAGGGGTTTTACTAGATGCAGTTTGAATTTACTGAAGAACAACTCGGAATCGTGAAAGCAGTCAAAGAGTTCTGCGCTAGAGAGTTCAAGCCAGAACTGGCTTTGGAGCTTGATAAGAAAGAGGAATTTCCCTTGGAACTTTACAGGCAAGCAGCTAAACTGGGTTTCACGAGCCTCAGCTTCCCAGAGGAATATGGGGGACAAGGCTACGGATTGCTTGAAACTTGCTTGGCAATAGAGGAGATGTGCAGAGCAGATTCATCATTAGGCGTTGCTGTGTCAGGCGGAAATTTCGGCAGCGAATTTCTTGCGGTCTTAGGCACGAAAGAACAAAAAGAGAAATACCTACCACCCATCTGCAAAGGCGATTTCATCTCAGCAGCAGCTTTTACAGAACCTAACGTGAGCGGAAGCGACATAACTCGCATGGAGACAACAGCCACGAAGTACGGGAATGAGTGGTGGATAAATGGGACAAAGACTTTCATAACAAACGCTACAACCGCTGATTTTACGGTTGTTCTGGCACAGACAGACACAAAAATCAGACCGACATACAGAGGCGAAACCTTGTTCGTTGTTGACAAGGGTACTGCAGGACTTGAAACTTCAAAGCTGCATGACAAGATGGGCATTCGCTGCTCAGTCACTGGTGAGGTTCGCTTCGACAACGTAAAAGTCACTGACTGGAATGTAGTTGGCGAGTTGAACAAGGGTTTTCACAGCTCAATGGAGTTCTTTGACAAAACCAGAGTCGGAGTCGCCGCTCAAGCCGTAGGCATGGCTCAAGGCGCCTTTGAAATAGCATTCAAATACTCCAAACAAAGAGAAGCCTTCGGGCAACCATTGCTGCAGCATGAATTGATAGGTGCGGGTTTGGCTGAAGCCATGACGAACATCGAAGCCGCAAGATGGTTAACCTATCGAGCTGCATGGCTGGTTGATGCTGGAAAAATGGACCCGATGTCCACAGCCATGGCCAAACTCTACGCTGGCAAGATCGCTATGGAAGTGACTGACTTTGCCATACAAGTGTTGGGCGGCTACGGATACTTGGGCGAATACCGAGTTGAAAGATTCCACCGTGACGCGAAGATCACCGAGATTTATGAAGGAACAAGGGAAATCCAGAAGCTGACAGTGTTGAAATATCTGCTTCGAAAATTCTAAAAAGGTAATATAGACTCACGAGCTAAACATAGAGACGGTGAGCAAATTGAGCAAATCATATGAAACTGTGAAAATCGAAAGAGAACAAAATACTCTGTGGATAATCCTGAACAGGCCACACCGACTGAACAGCTTCAACGACGTTCTCATCGAAGAGTTGGCTGATGCCTTGGACACGGCAGAGAAAGACCCCAGCATAAGGTGCGTCGTAATAACTGGCGACGGCGACAGAGCCTTCAGCGCAGGCGCCGACGTAACCATGTTTCCAAAGGTCACACCAGTCAAGGCTGAGGAGTTCTCAAGAGCTGGACAAAGCGTTTTCGGGAAGATAGAACAAATGTCTAAGCCAGTGATCGCGGCGATTAACGGTTTCGCGCTTGGAGGCGGTTTGGAACTGGCAATAGCATGCGACTTCAGAGTTGCAGCCGAACACGCAGAACTTGGAAGCCCAGAAATAGGCTTAGGCTTGATTCCAGGATGGGGTGGAACACAAAGACTAGTCAGACTAATTGGTCTGCCAAGGGCCAAGGAGCTTGTGATGCTGGGTAGTAGGCTTAAGGCGGACGAGGCTTTAAGGATAGGCTTGCTCAACAAGGTTGTGCATTTTGAGAAGCTCAAAGATGAAACCCGATCAATGGCCCAGAAGCTTAGTGACGGACCACCAGTAGCCATGAAATACGCGAAGCATGCCTTAAACTTCGGAACCCAAGTACCGTTGGAGGCAGGATTGCGGCTGGAAGCAAGCATGATGGGCTTGGCTTTCTCAACAGAAGATCTCAAAGAAGGCGTTGAAGCCTTCATGTCACGGAGAAAAGCAGAATTCAAAGGCAGATAGCTAAAGACTACCTGCTTTTCTTTATATTTCACACAAACCAACTATGCTCACGCAGGGGACGGTTGATTTGCGAAGAGTAGCCGTCATTGGTGTTGGAAACTCTAAATTCGGCGTTAGAAGCGACGCAAACGTGTCAGAACTGACGTTTGAAGCAGTCAAGCCATCTCTTGAAGATGCAGGTTTGACAGCAAAGGACATTCAATTCGTTGCTTTAGGTTCTGTCGGAGCTGGCGCATGGTATGAAGAGCTTCTTCCAGCTGTCGTTGTCGGGGAATATTGCGGTCTAACTGGCGCTGGATTGATGCGTTGCGAAGCTGCCTGTGCAAGCGGTAGTGCAGCTTTCTTCGCGGCTTACTCGGCTGTTGCGAGTGGTCATGCTGATATTGCATTGGCTTTGGGTGTTGAGAAGATGAGGGAGATTGACACTCCGACGGCTATGGAGTGGATTGGAAGAGCAGGATACTATTTCTGGGAGTTTCACAATTTCGGATTGACGTTTCCAGCGTATTACGCGCTTTATGCTAATGCGCACATGGCAAAGTATGGAACCACTGAAGAGGACTTGGCCTTAGTGGCTGTTAAGAACCACAAGTATGCCGCTATGAACCCAATTGCGCACCTTCGAAATAGAATAACTGTTGATGATGTTTTGTCTTCTATGGTTATTGCTTCGCCTCTGAAGCTGTATGATTGTTCTCCTATTACAGACGGTGCCGCCTCGATTGTTGTTGCTTCTGAAGAAAAGGTGCGGGAGCTGAAGATTGACGCGCCCGTGTGGGTTGCTGGAATAGGCTATTCGTCTGGAACGGCGAACCTGAGCAAGAGGCAAGACTTCGTGGGGCTGGACGCGAGCGTGGTGGCTTCTCAGAGAGCATACAAGGCTGCTGGGATCACGCATGATCAAGTTGACTTTGCTGAAGTTCATGACTGTTTTACTATTGCGGAGATAATGGCTTACGAAGACCTAGGTTTCTGTGGGAGAGGTGAAGGAGTGAAGCTTGTTCGCGAGGGTCAAACCGAGATCGGTGGAAAGATACCCGTAAACATGGATGGGGGACTTAAGGCGAAGGGGCACCCGATAGGCGCGACTGGCTGTTCGATGGTTTACGAGTTGACCAGACAACTGAGGGAAGAAGCTGTTGAGAAAGGCCGCCAAGTTCCGCTGAAAAACTACGTTGGACTTGCCCACAACGTTGGTGGAACGGGGCATTACTGCTACGTGACGATTCTGAGGAGATGAATGGAAATGACTTCAACATCTATGCCTGCAATAAAATCCAGACCGATAACGATCGTAGAAGAGATTCCCATATCCAAGACACTGAAGTTTTGGGAAGGATTGAAGGAAGGAAAGATCTACGCGACCAAATGCAACAAATGTGGACGATTGTATTTTCCGCCATCAGCTGATTGCCCAGATTGCTTGCATTCCGATATGCAGTGGGTTGAGTTGAGCAATGAGGCGGAGATTGAAACCTTCACACATGTAGTGGTCAGACCAACAACCTTCGCCGAATACAAACCTTACACCGTAGCCATTGGTAAACTGAAAGAAGGCGTGAAAGTGCTCGCGTGGCTTACTGGATTCAAGCTCTCACAGATCAAAGTGGGCATGAGAGCTAAATTAGTAGCCAAAGTGTCGCAAGAAGGAAACCCAACATACGAATTCGTCCCACCCTAGATGCTATCTGCAACAGCTTTTATCCAGTCAACCGTTTTGCTAATTAATTCAGCCTCTTTTCCTTTGTAAATGTGGTCTGCAGAATCCATCACTAGTAACGTTTTTGGATTATGAGCTGCCTCAAAAATCTCTTGTGCTTCATCCAATCCTACGATGATATCGCTTTCCCCTATCACCACAAGCAACGGAATGTTTTTCAGCCTTGAAGCAGCTTCGCATTCGTTCAGTTTCATAAGTTTTTCTTTGACATATTTGGGGCGAAGATTTATGCCATACACTTCGAGTTTGAAGAATTTTGAAACATTGAAGAACCTGTCAAGCCGAGACAAGATAAGGAAACTGCACAAGCCGAAAGTTCCCTTAGTTCGCTTGATGAATTTTCTGACGTTGTAATTGTGGTTCTTGGGAGTAGACCACAAGACTAACCCTTTGACTCGCGTCTCATCCTGCAACGCGTAGAGCGAAACAGCTCCACCTAGGCTATGTCCCACGACAAAAATCTTGCTTGTAACTACATCAGGTCTCGACGCCAGAAAATTCAGCGCGCATTTGACGTTTTCTCGCTCGTTAAGACCATAGTCGAAGCCTCCAGTGCTTCTCCCAACGCCTTGAAAGTCGAACACGAGAGAGACAAAGCCTACTTTGCATGTAGCCTCCCCTAAACGAGTGTAAAGTCTCAGACCTTGAAAACCACGTGAATTCATACCATGACAGACAAGCACTGCTGGAGCTGGAATGACATCAGGAATGCACAACTCAGCGTATAGTTGTACGTCACCGCAATGAATCCATAATTGCTCGGTTTTCACTGATTGGTCCTTCCGTCGAAAGTATTATTACGTCTTGTCTTTGATATATAGAAAACGGGTTTTGGGCAATGCCGCCGAAAAACAAGCCTAAGAAGAAGGAATCTGAACCGTCCAGACTGACTCAGATTCCTAGTTCATCCGAAAAGCCTTGGTTCAGATCTTGGCCGGAAGGCGTACCAAGAAGCATTGAATATCCTGAGGCTTCACTTTCCAATCTTCTAAAAACGAAAGCCGAAAAGTATCCTAGCAAAACTGCTATCGTGTATTTTGACAAGCCAATGACCTATCGAGAGTTGGATTCGGCTAGTGACAGATTTGCGACCGCTCTCAGCGATCTAGGTGTCAAGAAGGGGGATAAGGTTGCTCTTTTCTTGGCGAACATGCCTCAATTCGTTATAGCCTATTATGGCGTTCTGAAGATCGGGGCGATTGAAACTGCGATCAGCCCATTGTATAAGGAGCGTGAGGTTGAGCATCAACTGAGCGATTCCGAGGCGGAGACGATAGTTGTCCTTGACGTGCTCTATCCAATCGTGCAAAAAGTTATGGGCAAGACTAAACTGAAAAGAGTTATTGTTGCAAGCTTGAAGGACTACATGCCCAAGACGCTGGCGTTTCTTGGGTCTCTGATGAAGAAGATTCCTTCATACAAAGTTGAGCTTGGACCGAACACTTTTCTTTTCCAAGACTTGCTGAACAAGTACCCACCAAACCCGCCCAAGGTTGAGATTGATCCAAAAGAGGACTTAGCTGCTCTGCAATACACGGGTGGAACAACTGGAACCGCGAAGGGCGCGATGCTGACGCATATGAACTTGGTTTCAAATGCCGTTGCCTGTGCAGCGTGGCTTAGAGGCACTGAAGGTGAGGAAACCTTTCTCACAGTGTTGCCCCTGTTCCACATCTATGGAATGACGACAGGCATGAACGCGCCTATCTACTTAGCCGGAAAAATGGTCATGCTTCCACAATTTAACGTCCTAGGCACGTTGAAGGCCATTCAGAAGCATAAGGCTACAGTGTTCTGTGGGGCTCCAACCATGTATGCCCTACTCCTAGCTCATCCGGGCTTGAACAGGTACGATTTAAAGTCTGTGCGTTTCTGCATTTCTGGTTCGGCTCCGCTTCCGCCCGACGTGCAGAAGAAGTGGATGGAAATGACTGGCGGAGTTCTTGTGGAAGGCTATGGTCTTACGGAGTCCTCACCCGTCACACATTGTAATCCGCTTGACAGGTCGATGAAAACGGTCAAAGTAGGCAGCATTGGCCTGCCTTGGCCTGACACGGACGCCAAAATCATGGATATGGAAACTGGAGAAAAGGAAATGGAATTGGGTGAAACAGGGGAACTTGTGGTCAAAGGTCCACAAGTTATGAAGGGTTACTGGAAGATGTCTGAAGAATCCGCTGCCGTTCTCCGTGACGAGTGGCTCTACACGGGCGACATCGGAAAGATGGATGAAGATGGCTACTTTTACATCACTGACAGAAAGAAAGATCTAATCAAGTACAAAGGTTACAGCGTTTACCCGAGAGAGATCGAAGATGTGCTCTACGAGCATCCGTCTGTCAAATTGTGCGCAGTCGTTGGTAAGCCCGATCCGGTGGCAGGAGAGATACCAAAGGCGTTTGTGGTGCTGAAAGATGGCGCGACAGCGACTGAAGAGGAAATAAAGAAATTCGTGAACGAAAAGGTCGCACCCTACAAAGCAATAAGGGAACTAGAATTCAGAAAGGAGTTGCCGATGACTTTGGTGGGCAAGGTTCTCAGAAGGGTTCTACAGGAAGAGGAAAAATCAAAGACAACGACTTAGGCTCGCAATTCGCTTTTCTCTTATTCTGCCAACAAGACTTGTCATATGCTGCGAAACCGCCTTTCCCCCTTGCCCACATTCTGCTATGCTGATTCGCCTATTTTCTTGCCAGTTCTCTTCGTCCACTCAGT
>CAZCRE010000030.1:0-14716 GCA_964501075.1 uncultured Candidatus Bathyarchaeia archaeon | reverse complement strand
CGAACATGCCAATGGGTATCATGCTGTACAGCTTCTGAGCCTGCCCCAGAAACACCGTGTCAACGATTGTAGTCCTGTTTATGGCAGCGCCTACAGCTTGTCTGATTATTGTGTTGTTGAATGGCGCGTATTTCTCCTGCAAAACAAGGTACTGAATGACGGCTCCTGTTCCTTCCCAAACCTTCAGATTCGTGTTGGTCTTCATGTCGTTGATGTCCGTAGCCCCAAGCTGCCTGAATGCAATGTCGATCTCCTGATTCTTAATTGCCAATGCAAGCCCCGCAGAGTTCGCATAGAACGTGATGATCATGTTCTTGGTTTTCGGATAGCCACTAGCATTGTTCCAGTAGTTCGGGTTCGCCTGAAGCCTGATCTCATAGTCCTTGCCCGCCGTTCGAGTCCAGTTCGTGAGCGTGTAAGGCCCCAA
The DNA here is from genome assembly GCA_964501075.1 of uncultured Candidatus Bathyarchaeia archaeon. Classification (GTDB taxonomy): domain Archaea; phylum Thermoproteota; class Bathyarchaeia; order Bathyarchaeales; family Bathycorpusculaceae; genus CAZCRE01. Next base: position 14,289 of record CAZCRE010000030.1, on the reverse strand, counting down.
TCCCATTGGGTGACTTGCCCTCGCGTCTCCAACAGTATACTCAACCACAGAAGTCATTGGAGCGTGCGCCGGGTCAACGATGTACGATGCTTGACAAGCCATGAGTGAAAGGAACGCTGCGAACGGTATCTTCAGGTAGAACTTCACTACGTACTTCTCTGACACTGTGACGTTGTTGATGATGCCACCGTAGCCTATTCCGACGAACGCGCCGTCCGCGTCATCTATGCCTATTCCTCGGTCAAAAGTGTACTTCACATGCGTAGCGTTGAACTCAGTGCCATCGTCATAGTGTACGCCTTGCCTGAGGTTGAAAGTCCATACCAAACCGTCGCCAGAAACGCTCCATGAGGTTGCCAGAGAAGGATCAATGTCGTCAATGCTTCCAGTAGCTCCAGCCTTGTACTCAACCAAGCCGCAACCAAGAGACTGAATTATCTCCCAGCCAAAGTAGTCATAAGCACGCGCCGGATCCAAACATGTCTCAACCGAATCAGTAGTGCCCATAACCAGCGTCTCTTTTAGTTTGGTCGTGGGCATCGTCAAATAGTAACCAGCGACTCCCGCTATGATGATTATGACAATCACGATGCCAACAATAGTCATTCTGCCTATAGCTTTCATATCTTTCAAATTTTTCACCGTTGTGATACGGATTAGAGCACTATGGATATAAAATTTTGGCTTGAAAAAACAACTTAGCAGAAAACGCCAAGATCGAATAGGCAACAATTAGTACATGGGATTCTGTGAAGGTTACGAAAAACATAAATCTGAAGCTCCTATCTTAGAAACTTCGGTCGGGCGGTAGCTCAGCTTGGTAGAGCTTCCGAGCCAGCCTAGACCCAGAAGCTTTAGCTGGCGGAGACGCTGTAGATACCTACCCAGGGTGGGTGTCACCCAGCCTACTAAGCGTACATGCAGGCCAAACTGCAGAAACCGGATTGTCGCAGGTTCAAATCCTGCCCGCCCGACCAAGTGTCTTTCATCAAACTAAGGTAGAATTATGCCTAGTAAAGCCCGGAGAACCTGCCGCTTCCCCCTTTCGAATAGATTAATTACTTTTTCATCATTATTCTCAAATGGTGAATTGGTTGAGTGAAGTTGTCTCAATTCCTCGCCCCTTGCTTAAAGAACTCTATGGACATTTTACCAAAATAGAAGAGATTCTTGCTACTCTGGAAGAACTCGCGGATAATGAAGGATTGAGAAGGATGAAGAGAAGCCTTCAGGAATTCAAGCAGAAAGAGTACTCAGCGGTGGAAAATCATGAAAAAACCAGAGAAGCCCTGATGAAGGACTGAGTTCTGCCATAAAAGTCGATCTCTCAAGAAGATCATGAAAAGAATAACCTTGGACATAGGTTAATTCTTATACGACTTTTCAAGTGATTACCTTACCATGACCTGGGGTGGGTTGTCGAATGGCGCCTGAAAGTTCCAGAAGAGTCAGCTTGATAAAGCCTTCAGCTATCCGCAGAATGCTCGAGTTGTCAGCAGGAATGAAGAATATCATTCATCTAGAACAAGGTGAACCAGATTTCATAACGCCGAAGCACATAATGGATGCAGCCTTTGAAGCTGCCATGAAGGGGTTTACTCACTACACGGAAATTGATGGAACACCAGAACTACGCCAAGCCATCGCTGAAAAGGCGGAGAAAGACAATGGACTCGATGCTGATCCACGAACAGAGATTACAGTGACCTCCGGCTCCCAAGAAGCCATGATGATTTCCGCATTTGGTTTTCTGAACCCAGGCGACGAAGCACTAATTCTAGACCCGTACTACCCTGCATATTTTGAAGACACTCTCTTGGCAGAAGCTGTTCCGATTCCACTTGCTCTTGATGAAAACAGCGACTACGGAATAGACCCTGAAGCTTTGGAGAGTCACGTAACGAAGAAAACGAAAATGATCTGGCTGTGCAATCCTTCAAATCCAACAGGACACGTGTTCTCAAGACAGGACCTTGAAACCATAGCCGAAGTCGCTAAGCAACACGATTTGACAGTCTTTGCTGACGAAATATACGAAAAAATTGTCTACGATGGCACAGAACATGTGAGCATCGGTTCGTTTCCCAGAATGAAAGACCGAACAATAACGGTGAACGGTTTCTCAAAAGCGTATGCTATGACAGGGTGGAGAATCGGCTACATAATAGCCGAGAAAAAGCTCTCTGCAACGCTGCGCAATCTGCACTACTACGCAACCCTTTGCCCGAATGCAATTTCACAAAAAGCAGCCTATGCTGCGCTGACTGGACCCCAAGATTGCGTCCAAGAAATGGTAACTGAATACAACAGAAGAAGAAGATACGTGCTCAGCGAGTTTGACAAAATCAAGAAATTGCGATGCGCTACACCGAAAGGAGCCTTCTACGTTTTTCCAGAATTCTCAAGCTTCGAAAAATCTGATGAGGCGCTCGCCCAATATCTGTTGAATGAGGCTAAAGTGGCAACTGCACCAGGCTCAGGTTTCGGGAAGGCAGGAGAAGGGCATCTAAGGATATCATACTCTGTCTCCTATGAACAGCTCAAAGAAGGAATCGAACGGATTAAGAGAAGCCTAGAGCGTAGACCATAGATTAAGCGTGACGACTTAGGTTCTCTGCCTTGTGATCGTGATTATGGATTTGTCTGCGTCTACCTTTACGAAGTCACCCGTGCTAATGGCTTCGAACGGATCCTGCTCTAGCTTGTCTACCAGCGGAACTTTTGCTATGAATGCGCTCACTACCAGCACTGTTTCTACGTCCTTGACTATCATGGCCTTCGGAGCAAGATTGTTTGACGCCAGCTTAAACAGGCCGTCTATCTGAACCACTGAACTGGCCTTTCCTGAAGGGAAAACGAGAACCTTGTTGGCAACGTTTTTTCCAGCTAGCTCATGCGTTTTCTCTCTTATCACGCCTGTCTTGGGATCTGTCAGGTAGAAGCAGATCGGCTCATGAGACACAAGAGCCTCGCCCTCTCCGCAGCCTCCAATGATCTTGTGACACTTCAATGAGGTCCCCAAGCTTCTCATCTCCACCTTCCCTTAACCGCGGCTTCAACGCAGTCCTGAAGCCTCGCCACCATGACCTCTTTGAATCGGCGGTAGTAGGCACATTTAGGCGAGTCCGTCATCCCCACTTTTTCCTTGTAGGCAATCCAGCATGGCTCATCTATGCAAGTGTCCACAACCACGTGCCCGCCAGCTTTTTCTATTGCGTCTGTATGCCCAGTCTTGTCGGACAGAACTTTTGTTGTGGCTGACGTGCAAACCCAGAACGAGACGCCATTGTGCACCTTTTTTCCTTCTAAGAGTCTCGCAACTTCTCCCAACTGCTTGAGTGTGTAATGAGGGCATCCGAGCATAACGAAGTCTATTCTTCCGTTTGTCGTTTGAAGTTCTTCATCGACTTCCCTGAGTGCCCCATCCGTGACCGTCACTTTGTCCTTTGGAAGGTCTCCTTGGAAAGCCTCGTCCACTGTTGAAGCCTCAACAGTGTATCCGGGCATGTAGAACATGGATATCGCTCCCGACGTGTTTGACATTGCGCAGAAGTTTATCAGTTCCTCCGTGCTCGGACGTCTAGGTAACCCTGTCAACACAGGAACCCCGTAGCCTACAATCTTGCCGACGTAGTAGCCCAGAAGTGTATAATCGAACTCGTCCCTCAAGGATGCTTTCACATCGACCAGAAATGTCCCCTTCCTATTCTCTTTGATGTGCAAGCCGTACTTCGGAGTCTTGCCAATTATCCCTGAGGCCAGTGCACTTTGAGCTGCTTCACGGTTTGTTCTAGCGCCAATGACAGAGTTAACATAGGGGGTAGCACTTGACTCGGAAAAGGCCACAGTTTCACCGTATAGCGGGATGTTTTCCGACAGGTAGGGTATGCAGCTCCAGCTCAGTATGGCACCTACTCGCTTGTAAGCTTCCATTACTCTCCGAGCCACTTCCGCTTCGCCTTTAGGAATATCAAACAGACCGTGGAAATATGTTAGGTCATAGACTGGGTTAGTGCTAGTGGGAACCCTGCATTTTGCGCCTCCCTCAGCTAAGAGTTCAACGAAGTACAAGTCTCCTTCTTGGCCACTTGAGGCAGCGTGCGCCCGGCTTACGGGAATCGTTTTTTCCGCGTCATACGCGTCTCCTATTGCGACAAGCAGCTCCATTGCTCTTTGCGTTCCCACGCCTAGTTCTCCATCGAGTATCTGCTGCTCTTCCTTGGTTAAGTACATGCCAATTCACCCTTCATTCTAAAACAAGCCCATATCTTGCTAACAGACGTTTTGTTTCTTTCCCTCCAAGAACCTGACGACGTTCTCGATGCACATATCCGTACACCTCACTTCTGCTTCGACAGTGTTGAATCCGATGTGTGGGGAAAGCACTACGCTGTCAAGTTTGAACAGTGGATTATCTTTGGCAGGTGGCTCCTCCTCTAGAACATCCAGCCCCGCGCAGGACAATTTGCCCGATTCTAAAGCTTCAACCAAGGCCTTCTCATCTATTGTCTTACCTTGAGAAGTGTTGATTATCACTCCACCGTCCTTCATGGAAGCGATCTCCTTCTTCCCTATCAATTTCTCTGTTTCCGACGTTAGCGTAACATGTAGCGTCACTACATCGCTTTCTCGCAGCAACGTGTCGAGGTCGACATACTTCATCCCTATCTCTTCTGCTCTTTTGAGGTTAGGATACTTGTCGTGACCTAAAACCTGCATCCTAAAGGCTCGACCTATCTCAGCAACCCGGCAACCAATCGATCCGGTACCGATAACTCCAAGAGTTTTGCCAGCTAACTCTCGACCTCCAAAAGGCCTCCAATCAAAGTTCCCCTCCCTAACGTGCTTGTCAGCCAACGTCAGTCTTCTGACAACAGCCAACAGCAATGCGAACGTGTACTCGGCAACAGCTTCAGTGGCATATCCTGGAACATGAGTAACCACAATGCCTCTCTTTTTCGCCGCCTCCGGATCAGCGTAGTGGCAAGTTGTCGCCCATATCGAGATCATCTTAAGTCTCTTGGCAGAATCAATGACGCTCTGATCTAGCTGGCTCCAGCCAACTATGACTACGTCAGCATCGTCTATTCTCTGTTTCAATTCGTCAGGTGTTTTCGGAGGTTCCTTGAAAACTTCTAGGTCGCCGAGCGATCGCAGCTTTTCAATGTGCTTCTCCTCTAGGTAAACGTGGTCTACAACGACTATCTTCATTTTCCATCATTTTCTAGCAACCAGCTAGTTACTTAAGTGTTTATTCCGAAGAACGCAGTTTTCACAACTTGTGACTTGAATCACACAAAAAAAAGAAATGGATCTTAGCGGGCTTTTGACCTCACTTTCGGTTCCATCAGCGTCCAAAGCCATTCAACGAACTCGCTCACGTTCTTTGTTTGAATGTAAATGTCCCCTGGACCTGTGATCTGCGTCACTAAGCCTTCTCCGCCAAGTATAGTCTCTTTCAATCCACCAAACTTTGTGACCTTATAGCTGCAAGTGTCGCTGAATGCCACCAAGTGGAAATTGTCCACTATCATTGTCTGTCCAGGCGCCAATGTGTGTTTGTCGATCGCCCCAAAAGTGTTTATGAATAATGTGCCATTACCCTTGACCTTTATCATGAATAAGCCTTGCCCAAACAGTCCTTTCGTGAAGCCTTCCCATTTGATGTCCAAGTCCACGCTTTCAGTTGAAGCTATGTATGCGGATTTCTGGATTATGTAGCCCTGATTAGGTCTAATCTCCAAGGTCTCGATATCTCCTATTGGTGCGGCAACGAACGCCACTTCACCGGGTCCGTTCGTCGCAATGTAGTCATTCACCCAGAAAGATTGCCCACCAAGGATAGTCAAACCCAAACTGCCCAAAAGACTCTTTTCCCTTTTCCTAGTGTGGGGCTCAATGTTTGGAGACATGTATGTCATTGCGCCAGCTTCAGCAGTGATCGTATCGCCTTGCGCCAAATTCACAACGAGCAATGAGTACGATGGCCTGTATTTGATTTCGTATTTCATTCTTGTTCCTCGCGGATCCAATTCATGCGAGAGTTATTATTGCTTTTGCTGTGAACATGTCGGCAACACTGATTTTCGCTTGCTCTTTCGGGATTCTGAATAATCCTTCAGCCTCTGGGACATGGACAATTCCCATGCTCGACACCGGATACCGACCAGAAATATCGTATTTCATCGTCTGATCTTCATAAAACTTTTATAGGTAGGGATGTTGTGGATATGCATAATCGAAACAAAAGGTGCTTGAATGGAACCTAGCAAAAAACCTTTGAACGTGTTAGTTAAACAGTTGAATGCAACGATTTCCGTTATGCTCAAAAACGGTTGTGAATACAAGGGCAAAATGATCAAGTGCGACGGCCACATGAACATACTTCTAGAAGGCGCATCCGAGTGCAAAGACGACCAGTTGATGACCAACTACGGCAACGTGCTACTGCGCGGAAACAACATACTCTACATAGCACTATAACAGACTCTAAAGCAGTTTTCTACGAGTCCCAGTCACGTATTCCAAGGCTTCATTAATTCTGATTTTCAACTTGAACTTCCTGCTGAAGTAATTCAGAACGTTTCTCACATCTCGCTTCAAAAAATCACTAGCGTTCGAATGCTCCAACGTAACGTATTGCGGCCAATCAATGAGGAGTATGTGCCCGTCAGGCTTGAGAATTATGTTGTATTCGCTCATGTCAGCGTGAATCACGCCTGCTTTCAAATAAGCTCTCCGGAGATTTCTGAAAATCTCTTTTAGCACTCGCTCGGGATGCGAAAACGCTCTCCACTTTGCCAGTTCTGCTCCTTCAATCATACCCATAACAAGAACATGGCGGCTCTGACTTATCGGTTCAGGAACAGCCACACCACAACGATAAAGGATTTTTAAGGCCTTGTATTCGTTCTCTGCCGCAAGCCTCGACTGAAAAAGCCAACTCGCATGCTCTTTAACGTAACCTCTCTTACGTTGCGTCTGACGAAAACTGATTCTTCCCAACCTCTGAAACTTCACAGCCACCCGCTCTTTCGCCGGAGTCAACGCATCAAAAACGTCCGCCTCTTTGCCAACACCTAAGGATTTGCCAAAAGCTTCAAGGACGTTCGCCTTTACGAACGCATTTATGGCCAAACAATCGTATCCCGCGTAGTTTAGCGCATAACCAACATATGCACCTCGTGCCCGATATATCAAACCGAGTTTGCTCAGCCGACCTAATCTGAAATCGGCCTCCCGAGCAAGATCAAACTTCGCGAAACGGGCAATTTTCTCTTTTGGAACAAACTCGTGTTCGCTCATAGCAGTTTCAATTACCTGCAGCACTCTGAAGTCTGCGTTTTCCAGAGTTCGAAACACATGAACCGCAACATCAGCAGAAGACATGGCAAGACACAGCCGCTTGACCAGTCAACAATATCAACACTAGACCGTTATTATCTTTGCTTGTGCGACACTCCATGTGCCAAAGACCCAAAACCAAATCGAGCCCGAGTAGACTCTTCTGAAGACTTTTAACCAGAAAATCACGTATTATACGCCACATAGGATGCAGCAATTCATGCGCATTGTCATTAGGATAGGAGGTTCGATTGTCGCATCTCCTATCAACCCAGATTTGATCAAGAGATACGTGGCCTTGCTGGAAAACCTAAAGGAACAAGGACATTCCATAGCGGTTGTAGTTGGAGGCGGCACCCTAGCAAGAGAATACATCAAGACCGCAAAGGATTTGGGGCTAACCCAATCAGATCAAGACAACGTTGCAATCTCGGTCTCAAGACTCTTTGCCTTACTCTTCCTCAAGAAACTAGGAAAACTGAGCTGCGATTCAGTCTCTATGACTGTTGAAGACGCTGCAAACTGTTTGAAGAATGGAAAAATCGCTGTGATGGGTGGTCTGAGGCCAGGCATGACTACAGACGCCGTTGCTGCATTGATCGCAGAACGTGTGGGCGCTGACTTGTATATCAAGGCCACCGACCAAGAAGGAATATACGATAAAGACCCCAGAACACACTCGGATGCTGTCAAGCTTGATCGCATATGCTTTGAGGATTTATCACACACACTAGCAGAAAAGAAACATAAAGCAGGGATCCACCAAATTCTCGATCCTGAAGCTGTCAAGGTCTTGAGAAAAGGCACAGTGAAGGTAATTGTTGTAAATGGTGCCAGACCGGAAAATGTCTCCGCTGCCGTATGCGGCAAAAAGGTTGGAACGATAATTGAAAAATCCCCTAAGAAATAGTATGCCCTAAGGTAAGAACAATGGTTCAATTTCGGAGGCACTGAACTTTGAGAAGACTCTACCCGAACCAACCAATTGTGGGAGTAGGCGCCGTGATAATACGTGACGGCAGAATCCTACTGGAGAGAAGAAGAAATGACCCTGGAAAGGGAAAATGGAGCATTCCAGGCGGCATCGTTGAACTGGGTGAGAGCACAGAGGAGGCAGTCATGCGAGAAGTCAAGGAAGAGACAGGACTAGATGTTGACAACCCTGAACTCATTGATGTTGTCAACAACATAACTGGGGACGAAAAAGGCCGGATAGAGTATCATTTTGTAATCATAGACTATTCCGTGAGGCTAAAGGGAGGAAAACCTAAGGCTTCCAGCGACGCAGAAGAACTGAAATGGGTGTCACTTGAAAACGTAGAAGAATACGATTTGACAAGAACCTTTAGGGAATTCTTCCAGAGAAACAAGAAGAAACTACGGGAACCAGATGCACCGCCAGAAAACTAGTTGAATACAATCAGAGTTTGCTTGGAAACTATTCGTAGAGCATGCGTGCAGTCAGTTTTGGAAGAAGAGTCTCGTCTCACCCATGGTCTTAACGTCTAAAGCCTTGACTTTCACGACAATTGGAAAATCCTTCACGACTTTACCAAGTGTGAGGCAGTAGTGTGGCGGCAGGTCATGAGCAATCGACTTGACTGTCTCCCCATCAACCCTTGCAGCGCGTGAAACAACGTCCAAGTCGTGCTCATTCGTGAAGTTGAACAAGAATATGTTGTCTGCCTGACGGTAAATGTTCTCTCTGATGGTATCGGGCTGGTTGGTTATGAAGGTAGTGAATATGCCAAAATGCCTCATACGAGTAACGATGTCATCCCAATAGGTCTCCCGAAGGTATAGGTGTGCTTCTTCAGCGAAGAGAAAAGCGGCTTTGAGCTTCCAGCTTGTAAGCAATTCCACAAGTTTTCCAAGAACGTACTCCACGACTATTTGGCGGTCAATTGCACCAGTGTTACGCAGGTTTACTAGGATAGCACCTCCTTGTTCTTTTGCTTTGAACAGGCAATCTTCTAGCAAAGCCGCTTCGGCAACGTTATCCGTGAAGAAACCAGAATTTATCAAAGCATGAAAGCGAGAAGACAATGCGTCACGAACGTGTTGATTGCAGTTCCAAGTGCGTATGGTTTCCCCCAAGTCATGCAGTGTAAGCATATTTTTTTCCTTCAAAAAAAGCCAAATTCGTCTAAACTCGCGAGCTGATGTTCCAGGCAAATGCAGCGCGTGAATGAGAATGCCAAGCATAACGTGAAGATTCAGCTGTTTCAGGGCCAACTTGAAATTTTGCGAAGGTGTCAAGACGTGAATCTTGTCATAGTCAGCATTTCTCTTGCCATCACTGGTCATGCCTAAACTCAAGTACTCGCCGTTTAAGTCAAAAACGACAACTGTAGCCTTGTACCCAACCAGATTAACCATCAGAAGCTTCGATAAATGAGATTTCCCCGTTTCTTTTTTCCCAGTTATGATGTTAAGCTTACCATCCAAGTGCACTGCATCAATCGTTAGAAGCGAAGAATCCTTCGTGCCGCCCAACACGATAGGAAGCTTTCCATCAACCTTTGCGAGCTTCAGCAACGTTGGAATCGGCAACTTCTTTATCGTGGACTGAGAACGCGACGGAAGCCATGAACTACTCGGACTTAGGTTCTCATTCTCCAGAGTAGCTCGTATTTTGCAGATAAGCAAGCTGGCGTCTTGAATGTAAGTAATGTGAGGAGCTATTTCCAGTGGGTCAAAATCCTCTCCTTGAATGACTTCGCCACCGTCTGGCAGGCCTCGAAGTAGTTCCTCAAGAACCCCGGGAATACTTGCAAACTGCACATCAATCACCTGAGCTATTAAAGCCTTGCCTGCCTCTTGGTCTTCGACGAGCAAATAGTCGCCCTTCTCGACAGTCTCATGCGGGAAGCTCAGTATCTGCAGGACATTGCCCTCTTTTCGGTAAAGCTTCATGAGCAGACTCCACCTCTGCCAAAAGGACCAAACAGAAGCTTATGCATATCCGGCCTGTTGACAAGCTTAAGTCCATATTTCCGCACTGCAAAATGCTGCATCGCTAAAACCTCGTTCGCCGTAAACGTGCATAAGATATGGGCCAAGCGCAAGGTCTCTGGGTAACTCTGCGAAATGACGTCATTTCCCAGCAGCTTCTCAACAGCCTCAACTTTCTGTTCAAGAGAGAGGTCTTTACTGATATCCAGTCTAAACGCGTAGTCTTCACAAGTTAGTTTTGCGACGAAAACATCACCCAACAGAGTGATTGGGGGTTTGGGCTTCAATCCTATCGTCTCGAGCAGACAAGGCGGTCTAAGCTCAAATGGCACATCGGTAATGATGTGTCCGTCTGCTCTGAGGTTTGTCATTTTTGAGAAAGCCAAAACGATGTTGTTGTTTTCGCTGGCCCTGACCAGTATCTGCTTCAAACCTCTTGTCGAAACACCACCAACTCCAGCAGTCAGCGAGCCGTCAAAGAGAATCAATCCATTACTCACCATGCTTGCGAGCATGCTTTGCAGCCACCTTTCAAGTAGACCAGCTATTCGCATCGGCATCTGCCAGATGCTTATGTTCTGGTGATTTCCGTCATTTGATGTGCCAAAACATGATCTTTCCAGGGCGTTGTAGACTTCGCTTTTGCTCTCGACAGTTAGGTGGAATATGAAGGGTCCGAGGCGGATGTATCTGTAGCTTTTGTTTTGTCTCCATACGTTTGCGCCTCTGATGGCTACTAGAACGCCGGTGCTTGTTTCACCGATTTTTATCGTTGACGTGTCACATGCTGCAATTGTGGTTGCTTGGCGCTTGGGACTTAATGGTATTGGTCGCGGATTGAGGCTCAGCCCATGTGTTTGCATTTCAGAAGTATCGTCTTGTTGAATGGTCTGTTGATTTAGTTGAAAAGCCCGATTTTGCACTTGTTTGAGTGATATTATGCTTTGTTCTATGAATCGCTGTGGTAATGTTGAATCCATTGTGGGGTTTGGAAAGTTATATCTTGGTGTTGTTGCAATAGTGTATTGTTCAATCACCATGATTCACCAATAGCCAATAGTTTGCTCATGAGCTATTTAAGTGTTGTGCATGAACAAGATGCGCAATACAATATACAATAAGGTGAAACGTTGGCAGAAAGAGAACTCAAACCCCCGATAAAACTGAAAATGAAAATAGGAGAACTGGAATTCGAAATAGAATGCCAAGAAGACCAACTGCAGACAACAGTGGATAAGGTTCTCTCAACGGTAACTGAGAAAATGAAAGAAACCCGAGCAATAACGGAAAGAAACCCGCCTCCACCCAGAGCTGAAACATGTAAGACCATAATTCAAAATCTTTGGAAAGAAGGCTGGTTCTCCACGGCAAAAGGTCTAAGCGAAGTCCATACTGAAATGGCAAAACGTGGATTCCATTATGACCGAACCGCCGTAGCTCATGCACTGATAGACCTAGTCAAAGACGGAGTCTTGACGAGAGAGGGCAAACCCCGCAGATATCAATACGCTCAGAAAAGACCGCCATAGCCTATGAGGATAACAGGAAACGCCCAACAAAGCCGCGTACATTGTGAAGAGGAATGGCACATTGAGAGAGAATGGTCATACCATCAAAGCAGTAACTTTTGACCTGTGGGAAACCCTACTTTTCGAAAAAGATGGTGCAAGTGCAGAACGAACATCTGCTCGTTGCCGAAAACTCGCGCATGCTCTAAACAGATTCGAAGCACTGGTCTCCATTGAGCAAGTGGAGGACGCCTTGAACAAGACGATCTCCTCACTCTTAAAAGAGTGGAACAAAAACAAAGACGTCACCCACATGGATCAAATACAACTGTTCCTCGAAAACCTGCCGAAAAGATCAGTTATGCCAAAAACAAAATTGATCAAAGATCTGAGCTCAGCTTATGTCTCACCGTTTTTTGAAGTACCACCATACCTCAACCCAGATGCGCACACAACATTGAAGTGGCTTAAGGAACGACATAACCGGATTGGACTCATATGCAACACTGGACTGACTCCAGGCACTGCCCTGCGTAGATTCCTCTCAGAGCAGAAAGTGTCAGATCATTTTGATTTGATGGTTTTCTCTGATGAAGTTGGTATTCGAAAACCAGACTGCAGAATATTCCAACTCGTCGCAAAGAAGATGAAAATGGAACCATGTGAGGTCGTTCACATCGGTGACAATCTGAAGGCCGACGTATACGGTGCCAAAAGCGCGGGTTTCAAGGCAATACATTTTTCAAGTGATGTGGGACTAGACAAAATTGCTGAGGCTGACCTCAAGTCGCTTGTTTCGATATCGAGAAATCTTGGCAGCCTAGAAAAGGAGCAGATGAAACCAGATAAGACGATAACTTCTCTCGCTACAGTTGGAAAGGCTATTGAGGAGATCGAAGCCGGAACGTCATGAACGACTAAATGAGAGAATTATGGAAACTTTGTTTCTGAAAGACTCAAATCCCTGCTCTTGCTTTGACGCGAGCGATTATCTCTTTCTGCATTTGGGCTATACCGAAAGTCGTGATTCTGTAGTTGTCTTCTGGCGTCTTTGCTCCAATGTCGCTTTTAACCAGTTCACTCAGGCGTGTGCTGACGATCTTCGAACTTTTTCCAAGCTTGACTTGCAACTCGTCTTTTGAGATGGCGTCGCTTTTCAATAATCCCAATTGAAAACCTAAGTGAGCAGCTAGCAACCAGAGTGCCAGAGTCTCGTTGTCTGTCAGTTTGTTTCTAGAGACTAGCAGGTTCGGTCCTTCACGCGAGAATGCAAGAATGCCTTCACAGTTTTTGATGAGTTGCTGCAAGTCTATTTTCAGAATTACTTTGTCTGCAATTTCGAAGCCTTGGAGAAAACTGCCAAAGAACCTGTTCACGGAGAGCCACACGTTCTCTGGGCTGCCTTCGAAGGTCTCTTCAAGATCTTTGTACTTTATATGAACCGTGATCTTGTTTTCCTGACTCGTCAACTCAGCTTGCCTCTAAGTTTCGGTAGAACGTTACTCTCAACCCATCTTTCACCCTGAATCGTCAGTTTGAACTCCGGCCTCTTTGGGTCTGGCTTGAAAACCTGTCCCCTTTTTGTCATCTCGTTCAAACGCGCTGGAACCATGCACTTCATTCCAGATGATCCAAGGAGCTTTGAGATTTGTGCTGCCGTGTTCTTCTTTTCATCCGAAGCATACAACGTTAATCCTATAGCTTCATAATGAGTTAGCGTCTCATGAGCCACTATTACTGGACCCTCAGTAGTGGATTCAACTATGCCTTTCAGTTGTGCAGCCGAGGGAATTATGCGGCTTGAGACAAAGCTATCCACTTTTTCCACGAAATCCTCCGGAAAAGTGGAAAGGAGTTCAAGGATTTCTTGAGGGGTATCACTCTCTATCACGATTTCGCCGAAAGAGGTTTTGATTCGTGTTTCAACCTTCTTCATTCAGCCGCCCTCCTTGCCCCAATGCCTCGTTTTCGACAAGAATGTAGACAAATCCAGCGTCCGTGTTCCAGCGCCTAACCTTTCCTTTCTTAACCAACCCGCTTAGGGCTCCAGCCAAAACACGGATTGGGTAGTTCAACCCATTGGCCTGCAATGCTTCTTTGAGCTCTTCGATCATGCGTGGTCGCCATTTTCCCCAGTCAGTATGCAAAATCCTCGTAATTGCTTCTTCACAATCTTGTGTTGGCGGAATCTTCGGATATTTCTGTATCTTCGTTTGTTCCTTAGGAGGCTCTGTTTTGACAGTCAATGTAGTGACGGTCTTGGGTTTCACGTTTTCGAAAGCTTTGTGTATACTGGCGACAAGCGTTGGGAAGTCCTCGATTGTTTTCAGGACTTCCTCCCGGGTTCCACTTAACTCCACTTCATACTCGCCCATTTTGACTTTTAGGGCAAAGTTTTCATGCATTTCTGTCATCGCCTGAACTTATGTTATCATTCTGCAATATAGATTGTGTTGAAGGCTTTTAGGATTTACGTATAGCG
>CAZCRE010000029.1:0-14731 GCA_964501075.1 uncultured Candidatus Bathyarchaeia archaeon | reverse complement strand
AGGATTGAGAAGAGTAAGCTTGATATTGAATTGACGAAGGAAACAAGAGAATACAATCTTGGAACTTCTTTGAAATCTTACATTGATCCAAATACTTACGTGAAATGGGCTAGTCATGTGGGGTTTGATCTTGAGAAGTTCTATCCAAAAACATTGAAGAACAAATACACATGGGCCTTGAAAAGAAAATCCTGATCAGACTTGAACGAGATTCAAATAATGCCTAGCACACGTACAAAAAGCGCTGTTTTTGGCTACCGCGCTAAGGAGTCGTTGTATTGTGAGATATCTGAGGCTTGCAGGATTTCTCTTCTCTTAACAATCTCGTTAAAATCTACAAGATCTCCGCCGACTATTTTCAGCTTGGCTTCAGCTTTCTTTCCTTTCACCGTCACTATGTTGTAGGAATTGCAGAAAAAGCCTCTCATTTTCTCGCATGACACGCTGCCTGCATGAACGACAAGCATGTCCTCAATCCTCCACCGCCATGGTCTATGCCTGTGCCCACAAAGAACTAGGTTCGCTTTGGACTTTATGAGGCTTCTGAGAACGTCTCCTGCGTCCACTACTGTTATTTGATCTGCTCCTGTGTCTGGCACAGGCACTATGTGGTGATGTATCGCTACTATCTTTGTTCTGTCTTTGTATTTTTCAAGCGTGTTCTCAAGCCAAAGGTTCTGTCTGTTTCCGACTTCGCCGTCGTCTCTGTCTGGTCTTGCAGAACTCAAGACTACTATAGCCGCATCTCCTGTTTCTGTGACCTGTGAGAACGGAAAATACTGTTTGAAAAGCAGATAACCTGTGGAGCGATAGTCATGATTTCCGCTTATGTAAATGATCTTCTTTGACTGGAGCCTCTCTAGTTCTTTTGAAGCTGTATTGAACTCTGACATCAGGCCGTTTTCTGTTAAGTCGCCCGTGATCAATACAACGTCGGGGCACATCTCGTTGATCTCTCTGATTGCAGCTCTTAGAATTTCCTTGCGGAACATCGGCCCGCAATGTACATCGGAGATTTGAACTAGTAACATCCGGCTCACTGCAGATCTTATTCTCGGCTCGAAAGGATTACGATGTAGTCAGCGGTGTCAGCACACATGTCCGCAGCTTGTTCAACGAACTCGATTAGATCATCGAATATTACCATTGTGCCACAATTGATCTGTTCACCATACTTTACAAATGAAGACTTGGTTTTGAAATAATAATCATCAATTTTGTGCTCGATTTCTTCCACCTTGTTTGCTCCTGCTATGGCTTCAGTTGGACTAACTGTGATCTTTTCGATGCTGCCCCGTAAGGCTTGAGCGCAATCTACCAACAGAGACGCCATGCACTCAGTGTTTTCACCAAATTCGCTTGGTAGTTTTGCTTCCATAAGCATTTTCATGCATCTTGCTGCGTCTTTCACGTGATCAGCGAGTGTGTCAAGTCTTTTTACGAGGTGTAACAAGTCTTCACGGTAGTCCGCGAACAAGGCTGCACCTTTGGATAATTCCTTGAAGACTTCCGTTCGCAGTCTATCCACTTCTTCTTCCGCTTTGAAGAGATTCTGAATATGTTGCAATGCCTCCTTTCTTCTTCCTTCGACCGTGCTCTTTGCGGCTTGATGAAGTAGCGTTACAGTGTCCAAGGCTCTTGTTATTTGCTCTTGGGCCAAGTCCAACGCTTTGGTTCTCCGGCGTTTCTCAAACCATGCGTAGCTTCTTTTTTCCAAATTCTACATCTCCTTCAACAATAACTTTTTGCTGTACACTTATAACCTTTCTTAGAGTGAAAAGAGCTGCGGAGTATGCCGTTGATATTGCAGAAATAGTGCTGAATCTTACCGTAGACTCGATGATTAAATGAAGGAGTTTGACTCATTGGAACCTAACATGAATGCATGATAACAAATCAAAGATTTCGAGACCGTAGTAAGCACGCGTAATTTGCACAATCTTTCGGCTATTTTCAGTTTTACGTCTTGATTTTTCCCTCTTCTATCCAGTATGCCTTCTTTTCGCCTTTTTTGGTCACAATATGCTCCTTTTTGAAGATAGGCACTTCTTTCTTGTATCTTTCAACAGCCTCTTCAAGAACCTGAAACACGCTCCTTCGATGTGATCCTGCTACCAAAACATAAATGAGGTCTTCGCCAACACCGAACTCGCCCAACAAGTGGTGAATTTGAACATCAACAATATCTGGTTCTTTCCTCAGATCACTGCATATCTTTCTCAGCACTTGGTTTGCCTTTTCTTCGTACGCTTCTATAGTTAGCTTTTCGACTTTTTCGCCTTTGTCGTTTTCGCCACGAACCCTACCAATAAAGGTGGCGATAGCCCCTGCTTTCGGAAAATGCCGTCGGCTCTTCATCTTATCGACTGCGTCCTGAAGGCGGAATGTTCCTTTTTCGTGAACACCAGTCAAAGATCTCATCTGGCTATCAACTCCATTAATGTTGAACTACTATTTTGCCATTAGCTTCTGATCAACCTGTGACTCAGATCATTCATTAACCTGTTGTATTCCTCTATTTTCTCATGTGCCTTTTCTAGGGTTATTTCACAAAACTCAAGCGTGTCGTTTGGCTTTGCTTGTCCCAACATGGAAATATCCGGAGTGATAGCTACAGCGATTTTTGGGTAGCCACCTGTTGTTTGAGCGTCTCGCATTACTATTATTGGTTTTCCGCTTTTCGGAACCTGAATTGCTCCAGGCAAAAGTGCGTCTGAAACGATATCTGCTTTTTCTTTGTGCGTTATCAATGGGCCTTCGAGTCGATATCCCATTCGGTCTGACTCATAAGTCACAACGTATTGATTGGAAAGGAATGTAGTTATTCCTTCCTCTGTGAACATGTCTGCTTGGGGTCCGAGAATCACATGTGCACTGATGTGGTTCTTGAACTGTGGAATTAGTTCTTCGGGCATCGAATACTTGTTGATTGAGCAAGCCACATCAAATCCTTCTATCGTGTCCCCCGCCTTCAGTTGTCTCCCGTTTGCTCCTCCAAATCCTCCGCGTACATAGGTTGATCGACTATCAAGTATCAAGGGAACGTCTATTCCCCCTCTTATCGACAAATACGCGCGACACCCGCTTTGCATTCTCCCAAAAGAGATTAAGTCATTCTCTTGCGTCGACAAGGTTTGCCACATCGAAACGCTCGTTCCATTAATCTTTGGAGCGCAGTTTCCTCCTGTAATGGCAATCTGTGTGTTTCTCAATACTTGGAGTTCCGGACCGATGAGAGTGGTCTCGAGACAGGCGACATTCGGATCGTTACCAACTAAACAATTGGCCACTACGAGCGAAAACTGATCCATAGCCCCAGAGGAGGGCACCCCATACTTGAGGTAGCCACTTCTTCCTAAATCTTGAACCGTCGTAAATAGTCCAGATTTGATGACTTTCAGAATATGCATTGTGCTGTCATTCCGTTGTTAAGGCAGTGTATTCCTTTTCGGTAATCGGTTTAAACCTGATGACATCCCCTGCCTCCAAGAGAGTTGGTGGTTTCTGTGTTGGGTCAAAAAGTCTGGCTTGTGTTCTCCCTATTATTTGCCATCCGCCGGGAGCTTCACACGGGTATATTCCTGTTTGTTTCTCTGCTATGCCAACTGAGCCGGCAGGTACTTTCAGTCTCGGTGTTTCAAGGCGTGGCGTTGCGATTTCGTCAGCAACTTCTCCAAGATACGGAAAACCAGCGATGAATCCTATCATGTATACCCTGTACTGTCTTTCGGAATGTAGCCTTATGACTTGCTCTTCCGTCAGTCCATGAATCCTAGCAACATGCTCGAGGTACGGTCCGTATTCCCCTCCATAGATGACTGGGATAACAGTTTGCTTTCCTTCTCTTGTTGTGGGTGGCCTTGGTGTTTTTTCGATATCTTTGACGTGATATAGAAGTTTCTCGTAACTGATTTCTTGCGGGTTGTAACGAACTAGCAATGACCTATAAGTGGGAACGAGTTCCTCGATCCCTTGAATATTAGTTTCGAGGATTGCGTCGTTCAGAGTGATTACCGTGCTGTTTGTCTTCAAATCTATCATGTCACCGAACTCGATGAGCAAGCCACTATCGCCGAAAGGCAAATAGCGTGTATGTGCAGGCTTCTCTCTTTGCATGGTCAAGCCTGAAGAACATTTTAAAGAAATTTACCTGCTGACTCGACTTTGATGCAGGCCTTGGTCAGTCCTTTTCTTAGCGCCTTTACAAGTGTTATGGCGTTGGGTGTGTCACCGTGCACGCAAATGGTGTGCACTTCATCGATTTTCAATACATCTCCACCATAAGTTGTGACTATTCCTTCCATGACTGCTCTTATGGTTCTTTCAACGACCTTCTGTGCTTCGTGAATAACGGCGTTTGTTTCTTTTCTTGGAACCAAGCTTCCATCTCGATTGTATGCTCTATCTGCGAAGAACTCGTAGGCCACTCGCAGTCCAGCCTTTTTTGCGGCTTCAGCTAGCACAGACTTTTGCGGTGCGAAGATTATCAAGTCCTCATCTAGTGCTTTAGTAGCCGCCACTATCGCTTTGGACGTTTCTTTTTCATTGGCTGCCATGTTATAGAGGGCTCCATGAGGTTTAACATGCTGAAGGCCACGGCCGGCAGTCTTGGCGAACCCTTGGAGGGCTCCGATCTGATAGATCGTGTAGTTCCTAGTTTCCTCAGATGTAAGTTGCATATCTCTTCTTCCAAAACCCATAAGATCTGGAAAACTTGGATGTGCACCGACTGCCACGTTGCACTTTCCTGTTAGGCGTACTGTTTTTGCTATAGTCATTGGGTCTCCTGCATGGAATCCGCATGCTATGTTTGCCGAGGTAATGTGCGGCATCAGTTCTTCATCATTTCCTATTGTGTACGCTCCGTAGCTTTCGCCCAGATCACAGTTTATGTCAACCTTCGGTTTCAACATGGCCCTCCGATACACGCAATGCTAGGTCACAACACATTCCGTCATATTTTCGGGTGTTGCTGATGGAATCGGCAAATCCTTCATCGTGACCAAGCCGGCTGGTGCTTTAATTACTCTTGGGATTGCATTGACAATCATTGCAATAGTGCCTGCGTCCCCGTGAACGCATGGCTGAATTCTCTGTTTGATGTTTGGAACGCCGTCAATCGTTATAGCATCATATTCTTCTTCTGCACCTATGTAGGCTTGAAAATCCAACACAATAACATCTCTGCCTTTCAATACACCTCTAGCTTTTTGCCTTAAACCCGCAACGTTTCCGACCTTCACTTTGATGTCTTTGCTTTCAACAGTTTTCACAGCCTTCACTGGTTGAACAGACTCAACTTTAATTCTGTCAAGTTTCCATGCTAGTGCGTCGGCGATCATTGCTATGGATTGTTCAAGTCCAACATGCCCTGTTATCTGCTTACTCTTCAATTTTCGCTTGAACTCTTCAACTGTCAAGCCTGCTCCTATTTTCTTCTGGAAGGGCAAGCGTCTCGTGGCAGCGTTCATTACTCTGACTGCTTCGATTTTGTCTATCTTCTGGCAAGGTGCAGTAAGCACTATCACAAGGGTGTCCATGAGGAATCCGGGGTTTATGCCCGTACCCAAGACTGTCACATCGTGCTTCTTGGCCAGTTTGTCAAGATCTTCGGCAAGCTCTGGCTCAGTGATGTACGGGTATGAGAGTTCCTCGCACGTTGAGACCACGTTCACTCCGCTTTGGACTAGCGAAGCTATTTGCGGGTAAGTGTCTCTGAGATAGGATGAGGTTGCATGAATGGCTATGTCTGGTTTTACCTGCCTAAGTAATGAAGACATGTCACGTAAGACTTCTATCTCGAGTGTTTCGGGCAGTCCAAGGACTTGACCCAGGTCTTTACCCACCTTATCTTTGGCCACGTCAATTGCACCCACGATCATCACACCTTTCTTTTCCAACAGGAACTTCGCAATCAAGCTGCCGACTGCGCCAACTCCATAAAGCACCACTTTCGTTTCTCTCATGTTCGTCTGTCTCCAATATTCATCCTAGTATCCTGTCTAACTGTATAAAAAGAGATTCGCACTTGCTCATGTATTCCGGCAGAATTCCGTTGGAACCTTTACGTTTGTAAACATATATATTTGTGAGAAAATCCAGTATTAGAGAGGACCCTAATCTTGGCGCCTGCAGAAACCATCGTTTCAAAGGCTGTTCTTGAACGACTTCTAGATGTTGAAAAACTGAAGTACTGTTACGAATGCGGTATCTGCACAAGCAGCTGTCCAATGGCAGATCTGTTGGGGAAAGACTACAACCCGCGGGTTCTTCTTGAAAAGTTGCTTTTCGACCCTGAAAGAGTTTTAGACTCAAGCGAGCTTTGGCTCTGTGCATGGTGCTATGCTTGTCATAGGCGATGCAATCAGGGTCTGAAACTGCCTGAAATATTCCTTGAGATCCGCAAAATCGCCGCAGACCACGGGCATGTGCAACCACATGAAAAAGCATTACAGAAGATCGTGGAAAGCATCCCTCTTCCAATTGTGACGACGCTCGCCTGTTTTCATCCCGAACGAGCAGGATTAGATAGGGGAGAAGTTTTGGCGAAAATAGAACGGCTGTATGATGACTTCTTGAAGAAGGAAAAAGCAAAAAGAGCGCAAGAGGTGGCTGAGGAAAAGGTTGCCGTCATAGGTTCAGGTCCAGCTGGACTTGCAGTTGCTTGTGAACTGAGCCGGAAGGGATACGGCGTCACTGTCTTTGAGTCCCTTCCAGAAGCTGGCGGGATGCTGAGAAAATGTATTCCGCATTTTCGAGTTCCGAAACTGTACGTAGAAAAGGAGATTCAATTCATAAAGAACTTGGGAGTTGATATAAAAACAGGCGTGAATATCGGCCAAGATTTTGGTTTCAGTAATTTGTGGAGAGAAGGATACAGGGCAATCTTTGTCGGCGTCGGCGCCCATAAAGCTCAAAAAATGAATATTGAAGGCGGAGAATTGGAAGGAGTGATGCATGCACTTGACTTCTTGTGGGCAGTAAATTCAGGTGAAAACGTGAAGATTGGCGATAACGTAGTGGTAATTGGTGGGGGAAACGTCGCAGTTGATGCAGCTAGGTCTGTGTTGATTGTTGGTGCTGCTTTAGGAAGTGGAGCTAAAAAGGCGACTATTCTATATCGTCGATCAAAGGATGAGATGCCGGCAATCCCATGGGAAGTAAGCGAAGCAGAAAATGAGGGGGTAAAGATCGAATTCCTGGTTTCGCCCAAGAAGATTCTTGGAAAAGACAGAAAGGTTTCGAGTGTTGAATGTATGCGAATGCAATTGGACGAACCTGATGAGAGCGGTAGGAGAAAGGCGGTTCCAATAACTGGTTCAGAGTTTAAGCATGACGCCGACATGGTTATTCTTGCAATTGGTGAAGTTCCAGACATCGAATTCCTGCCAAAGGAGATCATGCTGAACGAAAATGGCACAATTTGGGTCGATCCGATAACTTTGGAAACCAGTGTCAAAGGAGTCTTTGCAGGTGGCGACGTTGTGACGGGGCCTGCAACAGTTATTGAAGCTATAGTCGGCGGAAAACATGCTGCAGAATCAATTGAAAACTATCTAAGGCAGCAAAAAGGTGAAGCCAATGGCCGAGAAAAAAGAGCCCAAGTCTGAGGATAAGGCCGAAGAACCCCGCGTTGGGGTTTACGTGTGCCACTGCGGTTTAAACATCGCTGGTTCTGTGAACTGTGAAGAAGTCGCAAAGTATGCTGCCACACTTCCGCACGTTGTGTTGGCGCAGGACAACCGATACACCTGTTCAGACCAAGGACAGGAAGAAATCAAGAAAGACATCAAGGAACATAAGCTCAACCGTGTGGTCGTTGCATCATGCTCACCGCGTCTGCATGAACCCACGTTCAGGAAGACATGCGAGGACGCTGGGTTAAACAAGTATCTCTTTGAGATGGCTAACATCCGTGAGCACTGCAGCTGGGTTCACCTGTACGATCACGAGTCTGCTACGGAGAAGGCCAAAGATCTTGTAAAAATGGCTGTGGCTAAGGCGGAACTGCTTCAACCGGCTGAAGAGATTGAGGTTCCGATCATCCGCAAAGCCTTGGTTATCGGGGGCGGAGTAGCTGGTATCCAATCAGCTCTTGATCTTGCCGATACCGGCTACAAAGTCTACTTGGTGGAAAAAGAGCCAAGCATTGGCGGAATGATGGCACGGATAGACAAAACCTTCCCCACCATGGACTGTTCAATCTGCATTCTTGCACCCAAGATGTCTGACGTCGGGCACCACTCGAACATTGAACTGCTGGCCAATAGTGAGGTTACCGAAGTGAAGGGGTACATCGGCAACTTCACGGCAAAAGTCTCGAGGAGACCTCGATACGTTACGAAGGACTGTTCGGCATGCGGTGAATGTGCCAGGGTTTGCCCCATTGTGGCGCCAAACGAGTTTGACGTCGGCTTGGCCACCAGACATGCCATTTACACGCCATTCGCACAGGCAGTTCCAGCAACCTACTTAATTGACATGAACCTTTGTCTCAACAAGGAAGGCGTAGTCGTCTGCGACAAGTGTATGAAAGCCTGTGAAAGAAAAGCCATAGAATACGAAATGAAACCTGAAACTGTAGAACTTGGTGTTGGCACTATAATAGTGGCGACTGGAGCGGACGTTTTTGACCCATCGATCTTGCCGAACTATGGATATGGTAAACTTGCAAACGTCATTACCTCACTTGAGTTTGAAAGATTGATCAATGCGGGAGGGCCTTCAGGTGGGCACTTGATCCGACCAAGCGACATGCAGATACCGAAGGCCGTGGCATTTATTCAATGCGTTGGCTCCCGTTCCGACAAGGTGGGGCGACTCTATTGCAGCAATGTCTGCTGCATGAACACAATCAAGGACAGTCTGCTGATCAAAGAACATTGGCCCGACACGGAGATTTTTGTCTTCTACGTCGACATACGAGCGTATGGAAAAGGGTTTGAAGACTTGTACACACGGGCTAGAAAGGCAGGCGTCAAGTTCATTCGTGGGCTTCCTTCTGAAATCAAAGAAGACAGAAGGACGCATAACCTGTGGCTTATGGGCGAAAACACTCTGCAAAACGAGCTATACAAGGTTAACGTCGATATGGCGATCCTTTCAGTTGGATTAGAAGCCAGAAAAGACAGCGAGACGATTCAGCGGTTGCTGACGCTTTCAAGGAATCAGGATGGATTTTTCTTGGAGGCACATCCGAAGCTGAGACCCGTGGATGCTGCTACAGGAGGAGTTTTCTTCGCCGGCTGCGCCGAGTCACCTAAAGATATCAAGGACAGCGTAACTCAAGCCAGCGCGGCTGCAGCCCGTGCAGGGATATTGATGGCTAAGGGAAAAGTGACAGTTGAGGCCATTACACCTATTCATTATCAAGAGAAGTGCACGGCTTGCGGGCTCTGCGTGAAAGTTTGTCCCTACAATGCCTTGACGTTGAACAAAGACTTGAAGAAGGTTACGGTTGCAGAGGCAGCGTGCGGTGGATGTGGCACATGTGCTGCCGAGTGTCCCTTTGGCGCTTTGACCCAAAGCCACTTCACTGATGGACAGATCATCGCACAGATCGACGCCGTCACCGAGCATGATGCGAACAAGAAAATTGTTGCGTTCTGCTGCAACTGGTGCTCCTATGCAGGTGCAGACTTCGCGGGAGTAAGCAGAATGCAGTACCCGCCAAACGCGCGTATCATAAGAACCATGTGTTCTGGACGCGTGTCTCAAAAGTTTGTTGAAAGAGCTTTTGCAAGAGGTGCAGCTGCTGTAATGGTAACTGGATGCCACTTGGGAGACTGTCATTACATCAATGCTAACTATCAGACCGAAAAGCGTGTGGAACGTTTGTGGAAGAAAATGGAGCAAAATGGGTTGGACAAGAATAGGTTGCATCTGCTTTGGGCATCAGCCGCAGAAGGAGAAAAATTCGCTTCAAAAGTGCGGGAAATGAAGCCAATAGTTGAGAATGTCACACCGGAAGAGATAGAGAAGGCTAGAAAGGTTTTTGAAAAGGCTTTAGGGGATGATTGAATATGCCAGAAAGAATCAAGCACGGACCACTTGACAGCAAGAGTCTAAAGCCATCCAAAGCAACCATACACCTAATCAAAGATCAGTGCAAAGGATGCGGTTACTGCATAGAGTTTTGCCCGAAGAAGGTCTTTGAAGAATCCGAAGAGATAAACGCACGAGGAGTGCACCCTCCAAAGATCGTGGATGAGAGCAAGTGTCTTCTTTGCAGCTTCTGCACAGCTGTGTGTCCGGACTTCGCGATCTTTGTAACGGAGAAGAAATGTGAGGAGAGCTGTTGAACATGACGGGAAAAAGAGCATTGCTCACGGGTTCCCACTTCATGAACGGCGACGTTGCATGCGCTGAAGGCGCTATTGCTGCTGGTTGCAGATTCTTCGCAGGTTATCCCATTACCCCCGCAACCGAAATTGCTGAGCACCTGTCTCAAAGAATGCCCGAGATCGGAGGCATCTACATTCAGATGGAAGATGAGATTGCTTCTATGGCCGCTGTGATTGGAGCGTCCTACACCGGCTTAAAAGCTATGACTGCCACCTCTGGTCCAGGTTTCAGTCTGATGCAGGAGAACATCGGCTTGGCCGTTATGACTGAGACTCCCTGCGTCGTTGTGGACATTATGCGAGGTGGACCAAGCACTGGACAACCTACTTTGCCTGGCCAGCAAGACGTGATGCAGGCAAAATGGGGTAGCCACGGTGACTATGGAATAATTGCCATGTCGCCCAGCTCAGTTCAGGAGATGTTTGACCTGACGGTTGAAGCCTTTAATTTGTCTGAGACTTACCGCGTGCCAACTTTGCTGATGGGAGACGAGATCGTTGCGCACATGTGGGAAAAAGTGGTTATTCCATCTGCTGAGAAAATAAGAACGGTGAACCGCAAAAAGCCCAATGTGCAGAGAGAAAAGTATGCCCCATTCATGCCTGATGATGATCTAGTTCCGCCTATGGCTTGTTTTGGGGAAGGATACCATTTCCATGCTACCGGACTGACCCACGACGAGTATGGATATCCGAAAACGTCGAGCTCGGAAATCCAGACTAAGCTTGTTAGACGACTGTGTGAGAAGATAAATAAGAATGTGGATAAAATCGTTAGAATTGAAAAAGTCATGCTTGATGATGCTGACATCGTAGTCGTTGCATATGGCATCGTGGCGCGAGCAGCGTTGAGCGCGGTTCGAAAAGCAAGATCTGCTGGATTAAGAGCTGGACTCTTGCGGTTGATTACTTTGTGGCCTTTTCCAGAGGAACAAGTCGCAGAAGCTGCTGAGGACGCCAAGATGATTGTTGTGCCAGAGATGAATTGTGGGCAACTGGTGCGTGAAGTTGAGAGAGCAGCGAAGTGTACGCCTGTGTCCTTTCTATCAAAGCTAGGTGAAGACCCTCATACTCCTATGGAGATATTTGAAGCTATTAGGAGGAGTCGTTGATGGTTGAACCGATGTTGGAGCATCCTTTTCTGAAGTATTTGCGTTCAGCTATGATTCCGCATATTTGGTGTCCAGGTTGCGGCAATGGCATAGTGCTGAATTCTTTTGTGCATGCCTTAGACGAGTTACAGACTGATTTGGACAAGCTTGTCGTTGTCTCGGGCATTGGTTGCATTGGGCGAATAGCAGGGTATACGAACACCGATTCGTTTCATACCACGCATGGGCGAGCCTTGGCCTTCGCCTCAGGGGTAAAACTGGCTAACCCTGAATTGGAAGTAGTCGTAGTGAGCGGGGATGGTGATCTTTTCGCGATCGGCGGAAACCATTTCATTCACGCTGCACGTCGCAACATGGGAATAAAGGTGATCTGTGCAAACAACTTCAACTATGGGATGACTGGCGGACAGCAAGGTCCAACAACGCCGCTTGAGGCTCTCACAGCGACAAGCCCCTATGGAAACATTGAGCACCCCTTTAATCTGGTGCATTTGGCCGCGGCATCTGGCGCAGTGTACGTTGCGCGGTGGACTACACTACACGTGCGCAGACTTACTCAATCCATCAAGAAAGCCCTGCAGAAAGAAGGTTTCTGCTTCATTGAAGTGATCTCTCCATGTCCTGAGATTTTTGGGCGTCATAACAAGATGCAGTCTGGACTGGAGATGATGGAGTGGTTCAAGAGGGCTTCAGAGGTAGATAGTTTCTCAGACCCGGCTAAGGCAGAGATCACGCCAGACAGAATTGTCGTGGGTGAATTCGTAGACATTGATAAACTAAGCTATGAGAAACTTTTGCATGAGAAAATTTCCAAGATCAACGAACGCGCTATGGAGCAGGTGGGTTGACAATGAGAATTGAGATTAGATTTGCTGGTTTCGGTGGCCAAGGCATAATAAAATCTGGGATCATCACGGCTGCTGCTGCATCTATCCATGCAGGAAAGAACGCTGTTCAAACGCAGTCTTATGGACCTGAATCTAGGGGAGGAGCATGCAAGTCTGAAGTTGTGATTTCGGAGGAGGAGATAGATTTTCCAAAAGTGGTTGAGCCTGACATCTTGGTTTTGATGTCTCAGCATGCCTATATTGACTATGTAGACGACATTAAGGCTGGTGGAACCGTGATCCTTGACCCGGACATGATTCCACGGGAGAAAGATTCGAAGAACGTCAAGGTCTTTCACGTTCCAGCAACGAAGATCGCTGAGGGACTTGGGCGTAAAATAGTGGCTAACATCGTTATGTTGGGTGCGTTTGTTGCCATCACAGGAGTGCTTGATGAGAATGCGGTTAGGGAAGCGGTGAAAGACAATATTCCTAGGGGCACTGAAGAACTGAATTTGGCTGCCTTTCAGAAAGGATACGAGTACGGGAAGACTCTTGTAGGAGCTCAAGCTTCTGGGACTGCTTGTTCAACTGTCGGCTGTTCTAGTTGAATCGGTTGCTTTACAAGTTTTGATCCACTGACACCGACATGCCGAAGTGGTGCAATCTTTTTTGCTTCGTTATATATGTCTGAGGCTATTTTTCCAAGAACCATCTCCTGCGCGAACTGGTCAAATGTGAGTGCCTTAGCCTTTTGTCTGATGATTCTGCTCATTATAGCACGCATATCTTTCTCTTGTGAGGTCTTAACCCTTGAAAGCGTGAACCCTGAAACAGTCACTCGTAGACCGTACGCATCTTTCGTCGTTATGGCGAATACGCCATCTACCTTCGTTGTCCTTCTTCTAACGAGACTGCGCAGGTAGTCTCGGGAGTATTCATGACCCTTGAAGATCGTGCGAGCAGTTTTGCCATCTATTTCGTTCACTTGGAAGTATATTTTCAGGTATTGATGTGAAAAATCACCTGTCACATCATAGAGTGTAGCTTCCACCGTTCTACCGATGAGTTTCTCAGGCTCGGCAGCTGGTATAGCTCCTAGCTCGGTGTTTCCAAAGTATGGCGGTGCAGTAACCATGTACCATGTTTTGCTTCGCCATTTGTCCCTTACCTTTTTCGTTTTTGACGACACGTTTATCCTCCGAAGCGCAGCTTGAGAGAATTGCGGCATAGTATTAAAAGTTTATCACGGATATGGTGGCGACGTCTCCCGCAAAACCCCTTTTTCTCTCTTTGTTGTTCAGTGAAGTTTTATCCCAAACCCAAAACCCAAGAGAGATGCGCAGCTCACCTATTACAACCAAAAATCGAATTTAGGAACACGCATGCGCGCTAGTCTGCTGGCTGGGCATTACCATTTGTCTGGGCTTTGATACTTGACGACGGGGGTGCTCTCCTTTGCATGCATGGCCTCTGTGGATATGCGAAGATACTCCTCCGTCTTCTCGGTCAAGAGCTTTCTTATCTTTTCCAACAATTCTGTTATCTCTAAAGGCTTCAGTACATATCCGTCGGCTCTTTCGTTGACTGCTTTCATAGCGCTATCAAGGGATGGATGCCCCGTGATGATTATCCTGACCATTTTGGGCCGCATCTTTTTCAGTCTAGCGAGCAGTTCAGTGCCTTTCATATCCGGCAACTCGACATCGATGAGGGCAACGTCAAAAAACAGTTTCTCGCAGGCTTTGATCGCCTTCTTGCCATTTTCCACAGCCTCAACTACATATCCCTCATCGTTCAGAACCGAGGAGAGCATATCCCTCACTCCTGTGTCATCGTCAACAACGAGTACGCTAACTAACAGAATCGTCACCCGTTCTTTTTTCGGTCACCCTGCTGCAACTAAAGATTCTGACATAGCCCACTTAAGTTTCTTGTGAAGTAGAAATATGAACTAGGCGCGTCTTATAGATTCATAAGAACGCGAGCTTTTTTCATGAGAAATAGAATCGACAAGTTTAGACGAGTGCGCGCGCTCCCTAAGCACTGGTGCCCTAGACTGCATATGGGTCATGGCCATTTCTCATTCTCGCAATTGACTTTGAAGAATAGATTTTGAGCACAATGAAGGCAGTCAAAAATACCACCAAGATTCCTGCCGCCAAGTAGGGAAGATTGCTTGCGAATGTGGTATATGAACCGGGGTTGAGATAGCCTCCGAGCCCAGCCCCAAACGCGATTAGGAAATTCGAGAGAAAGAATGATAGCTTCCACAGGATCGGCGGTGTCCGCGAAGCTTTTTTCGCCTCTCTGTGCCTCTTTGTTTCACCTACGCCCAAAACTAGAGAAATGCCCAAAACACCGATAGATAAAGGACCAATAAAGTTGAAGCTAAATTGGGGTTGGTAAAAATCGATGAAAGTCCTAACCCCAAACACAGACAGGAGAG